>JAYWEV010000093.1:0-5790 GCA_043779145.1 Aestuariivirga sp.
TGGATCAGCTCAAATACATCATTGCGAAACACAACCTTGCCAGGGGTCAAAGCAATATTGCGCCCCACTTCAAAGGCGGTTTTATCCGTCTGCATAATGCGCAAGCGGCCATCGCCAAAATCCCGCTCGAGCTTATCCATGCCAGCCAATAGATTTGCACCGTTGGTGCTCAGTGTGGCGCGCAACACTTCTGGGTTCGACATAGCGAAGTTTGAAGGCGAAAGCGCGTTGGTGATCTGCTCGACATAAAAACGCGCCTTGAGCTTGGTGTGATCATCGAGGTTTGCGCCATCGACCATATCAGCCGCCCATTTAGCGCTGATCAAATAGGCCTGTTTCAGAAAATCAAAAATGGCGTTTTCTTGCCAGTCTTTATCCTTAAAACGCTTATCCGTCTTGGCAGGTGTAGCCAGCGGGAAAACCTGCTGCCCCAAAGCCTTGGCCCAAGCGCCTTGCCAGAGAACGGTGTAACTCTGCCACAGCTTCATTTGCGCCATCATGGTTTTGGCCGGATCATCGTTATAATATTTAAAAACTTCGCCAAGTGTTTTGGCCACTTGCTCCATCGGCAAGATTTGCGTTTCAGCTTCTTGTTTCTGCAGATCAGGTCGCTCGGCTACCTGGCGGGCGATGGCCGAGGCGCGCTCAAACACGCGCGCAAGATTCCGCATCAGCTTCACAGGGTCTGGAAGCTTGAATTCAGTAGGCTGTGTTTGTTTCGAATCCGTCATAACGGTGGCTATCTCTCCACAAATTGTATTTAAGCCTGATTAAATATTCGGCAAGCGCATTTCTTGCCAAATCGTTGCCCACCCGCCATAAGTCAGCCAACATAGACAGGCAGAACATGACGAACGCATTAAGATTGGGCATTGCAGGCTTAGGCACGGTTGGCACAGGTGTGCTCGACATTTTAAAGACCCATGAGGCGATGTTAACCACCCGCGCGGGCATGCCTGTGAAAATCACAAGCGTTTCGGCGCGCAGCAAGGGCAAAACCCGTGGGAGCCATGATTTGTCCGGCCTCGATTGGTTTGATGATCCGGTAGCACTCGCTAAATCCAAAGGCATTGACGTTTTTATCGAATTGATTGGCGGCGACACTGGCCCCGCGAAAGACGCTGTGGAAGCGGCAATTGCTTCAGGCAAGCACGTGATCACCGCCAATAAGGCGCTGCTGGCTCATCATGGTGCGGCGTTGGCACGAGCGGCGGAGGCCAAGGGCGTGGCACTTTATTTTGAAGCGGCTGTGGCGGGCGGAATTCCGGTGATCAAGACCTTGCGCGAAGGTTTAGCTGGCAATTCCGTGCGCAAATTATTCGGCATCATGAATGGCACATGCAATTACATTTTGACCAAAATGGCCAATGAAAGCAGGGCTTTCTCTGATGTCCTTAAGGAAGCACAGGAACTTGGTTACGCCGAGGCCGACCCTACTTTCGACGTAGGCGGCTTTGACACGGCGCATAAATTGGCAGTGCTCACTTCGCTAGCCTTTGGCACCGAAGTGAATTTGGCCTCGATCCGCATAGAAGGCATTGAAGGCATTACGTTAGAAGACATCCGTAACGCTTCGGAACTTGGCTATAAAATCAAATTGCTCGGCGTCGCCGTGGCTCATGATGGCGGCGTGGAACAACGGGTGCACCCAACACTGATCCCGCGCGGCTCGCCTGTTTCCGAGACAGATGGAGTGTTCAATGCTGTGGTCTTGAAGGGCGATTTCGTGGGTGATTTGGTGCTGGAAGGCCGTGGTGCCGGTGCGCACCCAACGGCATCTGCGGTGTTGTCGGACATCATCGATATCGCCCGCAAAAATATGCGCCCTTCTTTCGGCATTCCAGCTAAGGAACTGAAAAAATATAAGCCGGCCCCGCCAAAAGCCCATGAGGGCGGATTTTATGTGGCGCTTGAATTGTTAGATAAGCCCGGCGCAGTGGCCTCAATCGCAACCATTTTGGCGGATGCAAAAATCTCAATCGAAAGCATCGTGCAACGCGGCAAGGCCGATAAAGATGCAAAACGTGCAACAGCCCAGTTCATTTTGATCACCCATGATACGCTCGAAATGTCGATCCAAAAAGCTGTCGCGCGCATTCAAAAAGATGGCCATGTAGCAGGCACACCAAGAGTTATTCGGATTGAACGGTTTTGAAAAGCGTCCTCTACCGCATCGCGGGAGAGGAAAGGGGCCCATTGCAAAGCAATGGGATAGGTGAGGGGAAGTTTTCTCATTCCTCCGCGAACGGGAGAACGAGATGAATAAACCCGCTTTCCTCGACGTCGAAAAATCCGTCAAAGGCCAGCGCTGGGTTGCGCGGTTGGATGATCAGCGTCTGGCGCACACGATCGCAGAGAAAAACGAACTGCCAGAAATTCTCGGCCGCGTCATGGCCGCGCGTGGCGTAACGTCGGATGAAGCCGAAGCATTCTTAAATCCAACCCTGCGTTCCCTGATGCCCCAACCATCGGCATTCATGGATATGGAAAAAGGTGCGGCCCATCTAGCTGAGGCCATCGTCAAGAAAGAAGCAATCGGCATCATCAGCGATTATGATGTGGATGGTGTTTCGTCTGCCGCCATCATGGTGCGCTTTCTGGCAAGCGTGGGCCATGAAGCCAATGTCTATATTCCAGACCGCCTGACTGAAGGTTATGGCCCATCCGAAAAAGCCGTGACCACTTTAAAAGAGCAGGGCACTGAACTACTGCTCACACTTGATTGCGGCGTGATGAGCCATGATCCACTCGCTCATGCTGCCGACCTTGGCCTCACCACCATCATCGTCGACCACCATCAGGCAGGTGCTGAACTGCCTCACGCCTATGCGGTGATCAATCCCAACCGCCAAGATGATATGTCAGGGCAAGGTCATCTCTGCGCGGCTGGCGTGGTCATGATCTTGATCGCCGCAGTCAACAAAGAGCTGCGAACGCTCGGCCACTATAACGAGCAACGCTCCGAGCCAAACATGCTGCAATGGCTCGAACTCGTGGCCCTCGCCACCGTGTGCGATGTGGTTCCTCTCAAAGGCCTGAACCGCGCTTACGTCACCCAAGGTCTGCGCATCATGTCACGCCGCGAAAACCAAGGCATCTCCGCTCTTGCTGATGTCGGTGGTTTGAAGCGCAGGCCAGATGTATATGCACTGGGCTTCATTCTTGGTCCCCGCATTAACGCCGCCGGACGCGTGGGTCACGCCGAAGAAGCGCTGGCCTTGCTCACCACAAATGACAAAGGCGAGGCCTACGCATTGGCGCGCAGTCTGGATGAACTCAATCGTAAACGTCAGATCATCGAGTTGCGCGTCGTCGATGAAGCCATCGCCCAAGCGGAAGCCGCCATGGGAAAAGACAAACGTCCATCAATCGTCGTGGTCGCCGCCGATGGCTGGCATCCTGGAGTCGTAGGCCTCGCGGCGTCACGTCTCAAAGATCGCTTCTCAGTGCCAAGCTTAGTGCTGGCCATGAACACCAAAACCGGATTGGCCACAGGCTCTGGCCGATCCATCGCAGGCGTTGATTTAGGCAAAGCCGTCCGCCTCGCATCCGAAGCAGGCATCCTCACGAAAGGCGGCGGCCACGCCATGGCAGCGGGCCTGACAGTGCCAATCGAAAAACTAGCCGAGCTGCGCCAATTCTTGGATGAAGCGCTGTCCGCCGAAGTCGAAAACCTGCGCGACCCGTCTCTGCCCATCGACGGCGCCCTAACCGCCAGCGGCGCAACGCTCGATCTGATCGAACTCCTCGAACAAGCAGGCCCCTACGGCTCAGCCCATCCATCCCCCATGTTCGTCTTCCCCGCCCATAAAGTGATCTACGCCGACCAAGCCGGAACCGACCATGTGCGCTGCACCTTGGTTGCCAGCGACGGCACCAAACTCAAAGCCATCGCCTTTCGCGCGTTAAACACTGAGCTTGGCGAATTGCTGCTCTCGGAACGCAATCACCCCATCCACATCGCCGGAAGATTGGTCGCCGACGAGTGGGGAGCCAAACGCGTGCCGAGTTTGCAAATTGAAGATGCGGCGACGATAAAATAGGATGTAACTCCCTTGAATCGCTAGAAAAACAATAATTATTCACAAACTAGAAAATAACGCTTGACACCGTACGGTCAACTGGCTATATCTCGATACATTCCACACATCGGTCAAAACTTCCAACCTCAACCCACAAGTCTTGCAAGCTCACGAAGACGACGTGGCGGTGGGTGGGGGGTTATATGGCTGAATGCTGATTACTTGCAAAATGCTTCTGTGGCCAAACACAGAAAGTCAAGTTAAAGGATTTTGAAGAACACCCCAAACTGGATTGCGCATGACGCTTTTGCAAGAACTCAAAAAAGCAAAGACCGAAGAAGATGTCAAAGACGCTTACGTCCGCGCCATTGGCCTAAAGAACTATTCCAAAAATCTGGTGGATATTCAAACCAAGGAAGTTTGGTTTGAGGCCAAGGAGGCTGGAACTTCGCCCATCGCCATGTTTGCGCAATTGCTGGTCTATGTGAGAGTCCGCGACAAGAACGAACATCTTCCGCCATTCTTGGCCGTAATCGACCGCGAAAAGGCGGCCATCATGGAAACGGAGAAGGCGGAAGCACTCTTGCAAGACAAGACCGTGCAATGGCCCAAGTCCGGCTCCAAAGTCAGCAAGGAATTTGTGGCGCAAGTCTCGGCCCATGTGGCCGCGCACTATGTTGTTTACAACATGGACAGCCACGAAAAGGAATTTATCCATGCGGTTAAATCTGCCATCAAGACTGGCAAGATCAACCGCGTTCACATCACGCCAGATAATTTGCGGCAGGTGTTTGACAAGTGGATTGAATATATCGGCAGAGAGCTGGGCGGGGTTGCTGAGGTAGATTATGCGCTGCTGTTTTTTGCTGACATCATGCATGACGGCAAGCGGGCGGCCATGGCCAATTTGCCAGCGCGACTGTTGTTCGACGGTGAAAAGCCGGTGTTTGTTTTGAACGGTCAGCAATATGATCTGGTGAGCGACAGGGGTTATCGCAACTTCTGGGCAATTTATCATCGCCCGCCGGACGAGGAATATCGCACCTATCTGCTGGAGCGGCGCGACAGCTTGCTTCCGCTGGATGAGCGAAGCTTTAAAGGCGCGTTTTACACACCGCTGAAAGTTGTCGACAAGGCTTATGATTTGCTGGCCGAAACGCTGGGGCATAACTGGCAGCAAAATTATATCGTGTGGGACATGTGCTGCGGTGTGGGCAATTTGGAAGTGAAACATTCGAACCACCGCAACATTTTCATGAGCACTTTGGACAAGGCCGATATTGATGTGATGCAGGCCAGCCACACTTGCGTGGCCGCCACCAAGTTTCAATATGATTATTTGAATGATGACATCGATGCCTTCGGCCAGATTGACTATGGCCTCACCAAAAAAGTGCCGATGGAATTGCGCCAAGCCATTGCCGATGCCAAGGCCAAGAAGAAGGGTGCGAAGAAAATTCTGGTGCTGATGAATCCGCCTTATGCGGAGGCGACGAGTGGGGGTAATACAGTTGCTGGAGCGGAAACTCAGAGCAAGGAAGGCGTTACTGATACCAAAATTGCCGCTAGCGCCATGGAGGAATTTGGCAAGGCAAGCAATGAATTGTTCACTCAGTTCTTAGCTCGGATTCATCTAGAAATTCCAGGAGCCACGCTGGCGATGTTCAGCAAAGTGAAATATATTACCGCTCCCACTTTGGATAAGTTTCGAAGTGTTTGGACAGCTGAGTATCTCGCTGGTTTTGTCTTTCACAGTAAGCTTTTTGAC
>JAYWEV010000094.1:0-35718 GCA_043779145.1 Aestuariivirga sp.
TTGCAACGGCCCTGATCAATAACAGCGCGGAACGAGGTGACAAACCTACATCCCAAACCGGCCGCTGTTTCAAACTTCATCGCATCAGGCAGCCGCACCAAATTTGCATCCGCATATTCCAGCGCCACATATTCAGCAAATGATCCCCAAGCTGAAAACCCCGGTTGAAACTGATTGTCGCAAATATGTTGGTGGCCCGTGTGGCATTCAAAACAATGACCACAGCCAGCAACGAACGGTACGGTGACCCGGTCGCCGATTTTCCAATTCTTCACATCGCGCCCAAGTGCTGCGATCACACCCGCCATCTCATGGCCCGGCACATGCGGCAGTTTCGTATCAGCATCATGCCCCATCCACGCATGCCAATCACTGCGGCACAGGCCTGTAGCTTCGACCTTTAAAACAATTCCACTGTTGCTGGGCGTTGGATCCGGTAACTCAGCGATGACGGGCATCTGTTGGTAGGCTTCAAAATAAACCGCGCGCATATTAATGTCCCCACGTTTTTTCTAAAACCCGCAACCAATTTTCCGAGGTGATCTTCTGAATCAGCGCCGCGCCATAACCAGCATTCTCCATCGCTTCAACAAGCCGCGGCACGCCCGCCACATCACGGATAAAATTGGGCACACCAGCACCATCAAAGTCAGAGCCTAACCCAACACAATCTTCCCCAGCAATGCCGAGCATATAATCCAGATGGCGGATCATGATCGATGGCGAAACGTCATGCCGATAGCTCCCATCCTCGTTCAAGAAAAGCACAGCGAAGTTCAATCCCACAATGCCGCCGCTTTGGCCGATCGCCTGTAACTGGTCATAGAAAAGATTGCGCGGCGAAGCACAGATGGCGTGAACATTCGAATGACTGGCCACCAAAGGCATATCGCTGACCTTGGCCAAATCCCAAAACCCTTTGAGATTGAGATGCGAGCAATCCAACATAATCCGCAAGCGGTTACATTCCCGCACCAATGCCTTGCCAGCATCAGTCAAACCACCGCCAATATCAGGCGAGCCTGGAAAATTAAACGGCACACCTTGACCAAAAACATTATCGCGGCTCCATAAAGGGCCAACGGAGCGCAGCCCCATCGCATACAACTCTTGCAAGCCCTCGAGCGAAGCACCAATCGCTTCAGCGCCTTCAATATGCATAACAGCAGCGATTGCACCTGCAGCCATCGCCGCGCGAATATCGGCAACACTGCGACAAACTTTAAAACCATTATTTGGCGTCTCGCGCTCTAAAGCGAAAAGCAATGTGGCCATTTCTAAAGTTGTTTGCGCAGCAATTGCTTGGGCCACTGGCGCATAAGGCTTGGGGTTTAAATTTTCGCGGTCAATACCATCATCAAACGAAGGCGTATAAATTGCAAACATCCCGCCTGCAAAGCCACCATCATGCATGCGTGGCAAATCAAGATGTCCTTCCGCGTCGCCATCGATAAAATCAGCAACGGCTTTGGTTGATTTTTTCAACCAAAGCCGCAACAACACATCATTGTGCCCATCAAAAATTGGATAACGGGTCATGCCTTGCCGCGTGAAGCGCAAAAGTTGTTAGACTTTTGCGGAACAGTCACGCGCCTGCCTTATGATGCATGTCCTCAACATGTTCCCAGTTGACCAAATGATCGACAAACGCTTCCAAATATTTTTGGCGCGCATTGCGGTAATCGATGTAATAGCTGTGCTCCCAAACATCGCAGCCCAGAATAGGTGATGCGCCATGCATCAATGGGTTTTCGCCATTTGGTGTTTTCATGATGACAAGTTTGCCACCCTTAACGGCAATCCAAGCCCAGCCGGAACCAAACTGCGTGAGACCAGCCTGCACAAAATCGTTACGCATTTTGTCAAAGCCACCAAGATCAGCATCCACAGCTGCCGCCAATTTCGCAGGCAGCTTGTTGCCGCCGCCATTTGGCTTCATCCATTGCCAGAAATGATTGTGGTTATAATGTTGGCCCACATTGTTGATGAGGCCTTGGGCCTTATCAGCAAAAACAACTTTGCAAATATCTTCAATCGAAGCGCTAGCCAGAGGTGAATCCTTCAGCAGATTATTGCCATTGGTCACATATGCCATGTGGTGCTTATCATGGTGAAATTCCAAAGTTTCCTTCGACATATAAGGGCCTAGAGCATCATATGCATAAGGCAGTGCAGGAAGTTCGAGGGCCATTTTTATTCTCCATTGTTTGTTGGTGGTGTTCTAGTCGTTTCGGTCTAACACTGCAAGGAAACCCAGTTATGACAATTCGCTGCACTTATATGCAGCCTTGTCCAACCAGTCCGGATTAATCTCGACGCCCCAGCCCGGTGCATCAGTCACCTCCGTTTTGCCGTCCACAATTTTATAGGGCTCGCCAAGAAACAATCTGTCTTGCCAAGGGTAGTAATCCAAACCCTCTATCGAAAGTTCCAAATACTTGCCTGCATTTGGAATGGCGCGCAGCAAATGCATGGTGCACATGGTGACCAACGAAAGGTTTGCTGCGTGTGGTGTTATCTTGAAACCCGCCTTTGCGCGGCGCAAATAACTGCCAGGATATTCATGCTCGCGCTCACCAATCAGATTTAAAGTGTCTGCAAAATCCAGCGCATCAGTCCCCAGCGCATGCCGTGCCACTTGGCGGTGGAATATCTCGCAGGTGATATCAGCGTTATAAGTTGAAACCTGCCCCCAGCCTTGGGCACCCGTTTCGGAAGTGACCCGCACAAAGGCTACAAATTCATTGGAAAATGTCTCAAGTTTTTTAATTTTCATATTTCACGCTCTGACGAGGCAAGCATCTAAGCTAGATCAGATGTTTCTAAAAATCAAAAAAAATACCATTTAAGTCACTATAATAATTCCATTTTTAAATTATTAAAAAAAGTTAATGGAACTTTTGTGTGGATTGGATGGTTCACCAGTTACCACGCCCAACTAAAAAATCATCACCCAGAGCGGCGTATCAACTGTCCCGTTAGGAGGATCAATAATGAACAAGCTAATTATTTTGTTGGTGTCCGCATCTGCATTGTCGCTTGCAGCGTGTGGAGATCAAACCGCACAAAACACTACACCAGCAACGCCCCCTGCCAGCACTGATGCTTCAAAAACGGCAACAGCTGATCCAGCCAAGCCCGCTGGAACAGTTGCACCAGCCGTTGATCCAGCAAAACCTGCCGATACCAAGATAGCAGCCGGCGACGCAGCCAAACCTGCGACAACGCCTACCGCACCCATGGCAGCACTGGATCCACAAATTCAGACGATGATTGACGGCTTAAAAGCGAAAGTGGCCACAATGTCGGCAGATCAAAAAACCAAATCAGTTGCCGATGTGCGCACTGCTGCTGAAGGCATGGCCAAGACAGCAGGCAAATCTGATGCCGACGTAAAGTCGATGGGCGACGCTGCTGAAGCGGCAGCAAAAACGGCCTTGGGCGTTTAACAAAACGAGATCTAATCAAAAGCCGATCAAAACCGTCTGATCGGCTTTTCAATATCTGTTGTGAGGGCAACTATTTAGTGGCCCTCAATATTATCCGCGCAACACTGGCAAGCCCATTGTCGCCAATCCAAATGCAATCGACATCATAATCGCACACAAGACGGCCACACCATAAACCACCCATCTGTTTCCGCTGAGTGCTGCCAGCGGAATTGCTTGCGATGCGTGCAGCCCAATAAAATGCGCCACGCGCAGGTCTCCCCCTGTGGTCGACCAATGGAAAAATGCAAGGCCTGTTGTGTCGATGTGATCACCGCCAATCCAGTGGCTGGTGTGGCCGGAGAGATAAGCGCCAGCAATCGTGCCGAGCAGGGCGCCGAACATCAACCCAAACCCTGCCGCTTCGCGCATTAGATTTGAACCACGCTGTTGCCACACGCGCCAGCCCACGAAGGCGCTGGTGGCAACGAGGGCGAGTGAGCCAACGCCCATCACCGCATACATGATCGCTGCAAATGACGTGCTCACGTTAAAATGCGAAGCCTCGCCGCGAGAGGCGCGAAAAATCATATAGGCCATCTCGACGACGAGAGCGGCCACGAAAATCCACGTTGCCGTTGTGACGCCGCGCGCAGGCCGCGCGAGAAGCGAAATCGCCCAAGCGACTGTGCTGGCTTGCACGATGAGCGACAGAAAAAACTTCGCAGGCTTTTCCCATACGCTCACACCGGCAATCAACCGCGCGTCAGCGAATTGCAAACCAAAACAAATGAACATGCCGATCAACATGGCAAGACAAGTCCACCAGAGCAGGGGCGATCCGCGCCGTGCTTCGCCATTGAAATTTAAAATCGCAATCTGGTCACTCATGAGGTTGCGCTCACTTTACGAAACGCCAAGCGGGTGAGCTGAAATCCAAAATAGCCAATCGGTCCGAACAGAAAGGTGAGTGGCAACAGCACAATCAGGAATAGACGCGAAATGCCTCCCTCCATCAGGCGCCGCGAGATATGAGCCCCCACAAACAGATCAAAAGCCAGATAGTGCACCCAGCCACCGAGGGCTGCCCATGGATAAGTGAAAAGCTTCTGCACATTTGGCAGCGTGTCAAACCCGCCCTCAGCTTTGGCCCAGAAGAAAATAATCAAACATGTATAGACAAGTGAAAGGGCGGTCGGAAAAACTTGGCCCGCATAAATATCGCGCCATTGCGGCCGTCTGAATACAATGCCCGCGATCAGCACAATCCATCCCAATAAGGCCACAGGATTTGCAATTTGAAACAATTGGTCAGCTGTCACGTCAATCTCCATCTTTACGTTGTAAACATCTAACACATTTTAACATGACAGCGTCAAGATATATTTTTACATTGTAAAGATGATCCGATTCATTTAGTTCTTAATGATGCATTTGGAGACCCAAAAACCATATCATCACGGTGATTTGCGCGAACAGCTGCTTCTCGCTGGTGAACAAGCGCTATTGGATATGCCAATTGATAATGTTTCATTGCGTGAGATTGCGCGCCGCGCGGGTGTTTCCCACGCTGCGCCAAAACACCATTTTGCGTCTATGGCGGATTTGCTGGGCGAAATCGCCGCGCGCGGTTTCCAAAAATTTGTAGTCGCGCTTGGAAGTGCCGCAGAGGAATCCAAAAGCCAAACGGCCGAAGATAGACTCCACGCCATGGGCCGCGCCTATTTGCGCTTTGCCGACGAGAATTCCGCAGTTTATAGCCTGATGTTTGGTCACGTATTTAAAATGTCGATGACACCAGCACTCACCAAAGCGTCTTACGATGCCTGGTCGCAGCTCGAAAAAGCTGTGGCGCAAGTCACAGGAGCATTGCGGGCACCCATCGCCGCCACGCATGTTTGGTCATCCGTACACGGATTATCGATGCTGAAATCCGCGCGTCGCCTGCCGCCCCATATCTCGCTGCATGCTGTTGAAGAAGATAATCTACGCATGATGATTGCAGGATTGAAAGAAGCATAATGGCGTTGACAACAATTGCACTTCTTGCGCTTGCCGCATTCGTGGCTGGCTTTGTTGATTCAATTGCAGGCGGCGGAGGATTGCTCGCACTGCCTGCTTTGCTGCTGGCAGGGCTCGACCCCGTTTCTGCACTCGCGACCAATAAGCTGCAAGGCAGCTTTGGCACAGCATCGGCCGCTTATGCGTTTTGGCACAAAGGCCACATCAAAATACTTGATCAAGTCCCAACGATAATAGCTACATTTATAGCCGCCTGCATCGGTGTTTTAGCCGTGAAATACGCGCCAAAAGAAATGCTGAGTATCGCACTGCCCATTCTCTTGGTGTTGATCGCAATCTACTTTGCTTTCTCGCCACGGCTCACCAACGAAGCCAAAACACCGCGCATACCATCGCAAGTTTTTGCCTTCGGCATTGCACCCGCGTTAGGTTTTTATGACGGTATATTCGGCCCGGGCACAGGCTCATTTTTCATGTTGGCATTGGTCACACTATTGGGTCTCGGTTTGATTCAAGCCACGGCAAAAACCAAACTGCTGAATTTCACATCCAACTTTGCATCGCTTTTGGTTTTTGCATTTTCAGGAAAAATCCTTTGGATGGTCGGGCTGATCATGGGCGTTGCCCAATTTGCGGGTGCACAACTTGGCAGTCGCTATGCCATGAAGCACGGTGCAAAAATTATTAGACCTTTATTGGTCATTGTTTGTTTGGCCATGGCCACAAAACTGCTGCTCGATCCAAGCAATCCGCTCAGAGCATTTTTTCCATAAACACACTCAAAGGATCCAACTTATAATCCCCAAACGGCCCGCGCTCCGCATAACCAAGTGCGCGGTAAAGGCCCAAAGCTTCAGGCTGCGATACGCCAGTCTCAAGCCGCGCAATCTTAAACCCCAACACCCGCGCCTCATCTTCCAACACTGTCATCAAATTCCGTGACAGCCCAAGCCCCCGCGCCGATGGATCAATATAAACGCGCTTGATTTCGACATAATGATCATGCGCCCAAAACCCACCGCAGCCTTTAACAACCCCATCAATGATCACACCAAAGAAATTCATCTGTGGACGGAGCAATGTTTCGATATCCAGCATATGATTGCTCTCTGCTGGATAAAGCGAAGCCGCATAGTCATCACTGTCTTTCAGCAACGCAACGTAATCAGCTACGCGCGGATCAACGCGTTTGATCTCGATCATTATTGAAACGCTTGTATCCCCGTCTGTGCCCGCCCTAATATCAACGCATGCACATCATGCGTACCTTCATAGGTATTCACCGTTTCAAGGTTCACCATATGGCGGATCACGTGATACTCTTCGGAAATGCCATTGCCGCCATGCATGTCGCGCGCCATACGGGCCACATCCAGCGCCTTGCCGCAATTGTTGCGCTTCATCAGCGAGATGGCAGGCGGCGCACAAGTGCCGCGTTCAAGCCCACGCCCTAAGGCCAGGCAACCCTGCAAACCAAGCGCAATTTCAGTCTGCATATTGGCCAACTTCAACTGCACAAGTTGATTGGCCGCCAGCGGCTTGCCAAATTGCTTGCGGTCAAGAGTATACTGCCGCGCCCGGTGCCAGCAATCTTCAGCAGCGCCCATTACCCCCCAAGCAATACCAAAGCGCGCTTTATTCAAACACGAAAATGGCCCGCCAAGTCCTTTGGCCAAAGGCAACAAAGCGTCCTCAGGCAGTTCGACATTTTCAAGAACAATCTCACCCGTGATCGAAGCACGCAAAGAAATCTTCCCCTTGATCTCCGGGGTTGAAAAACCCTTCATGCCACGCTCAACCACAAAGCCACGAATTTCATCATCCAGCTTCGCCCATATGATTGCAATATCGGCAATGGGCGAATTTGAGATCCACATCTTTGAACCGTTGAGCACATAACCGCCCTGAACTTTTGTCGCCCGCGTCTTCATGCCACCAGGGTCAGATCCCGCATCAGGCTCGGTCAAACCAAAGCACCCAATCATCTCGCCCGTGGCCAGCTTCGGCAAATATTTCATCTTCTGCGCTTCAGTTCCAAACGCTTCGATCGGATGCATAACGAGAGAATTCTGAACACTCATCGCCGATCGATAACCAGAGTCGACGCGCTCAACTTCCCGTGCCACCAAACCATAGGCCACATAGCCAAGGCCGCTGCCGCCATATTTCTCATCAGTCATCACACCGAGAAACCCCATGGCTCCAAGCTCAGTCATGATTTCTGGGTCAAACCGCTCATCACGAAACGCGCTTAAAACCCGCGGCTGCAATTTATCCTGCGCAAAAGCCCGCGCGGAATCGCGGATCATCCGCTCCTCTTCAGTCAACCAGCTTTCAAGGTCGAGCGGGTCTTCCCAGTTGAAATCAGATGTTTTGGCCATGAGAACTCCAGATATTTTTTGCAGCATAAACCGCTATGCTATTTGATCAATGCCGAAAGCGTCTTGAACACTGGCGTTCCCGCCTTTTCCATCAGCTCAAATACGGCCATTTCGGTGTTGATCACCTGAATGCCCGTACCTCTTAAACGCTCAAAGGCCAATGCGGCGGATTCCATTTTGCGCGACCCCATCGCATCGGCAACAGCAAAAACCCCAAACCCCGCATTATAAAGATCGATGCAAGATTGTAGCACACAAACATGCGCCTCAATGCCGGCCACAAAAATCAGCGGCCGCTCATGCTCATGCAGTTCAATAAAAGCTTTGCGCATCTCGGGATCGCGCCAACATGAAAATGAAAGTTTCTCAAAAACTTTGGCAGAAGGGACAAGCAACTCCGGAACCGTATGCCCTAGACCCTTGGGATACTGCTCCGAAATCGTAATCGGAATCTTTAAAGCCTCGGCTGCCTGAAGCAATATCTTGCAACGTGTAGACACACGCTCAGGCTCGGCCATCGCCGGGAGCAATCGCTCTTGCACGTCGACGATGAGCAGCGAAGATTTTTTGGCATCAAGCAGCATGCATCTTCCCCGCCACCTTCAACCCAAACGCATAAACCTCAGCCACTTCTCTCAAACGATCAAACCGCCCTGAAGCGCCGCCATGCCCGGCACCCATGTTGATTTTCATCAACAGTAAGTTGGAGCCCGTATTGAACTCGCGCAACCTCGCAATCCATTTTGCTGGTTCCCAATAGGTCACACGCGGATCGGTGAGGCCGCCAATTGCAAACAAATGCGGATAGGCCATGGCGCGCACATTATCGACGGGTGAATATGATACGATTGTTTTATATGCTTCAGCACTTTCAATCGGGTTGCCCCATTCCGGCCATTCGGGCGGGGTGAGTGGTAATGTATCGTCCAGCATGGTGGTAAGCACATCTACAAACGGAACCTCAGCTACAATACCGTTGAACATTTCCGGTGCCATGTTCACCACGGCGCCCATCAACATGCCGCCAGCACTTCCACCTTGTGCGATGATTTTGCCCTTGGACGTAAACTTTGCATCAATCAAATATTGGCCAACAGAAATGAAATCTTTGAACGTGTTTGTTTTGTGTTCAAGCTTGCCGGTCTTATACCAATAGCGTCCCTTCTCTTGGCCACCGCGAATATGCGCAATGGCATAAACAAATCCGCGATCAACCAGAGACAAGATGTTTGTATTAAATCCAGCAGGCATCGAAATACCGTAAGAGCCATACCCATAAAGCCACAGCGGCGCTGTTCCGTTAAGCGGTGTCGATTTTTTATAAAGCAGCGTAACTGGAATATTCTCGCCATCATGTGCGCGCGCTTGCACGCGCCGGGTTTTATAAAGCGAAGCATCGTGGCCGGAAGGAATCTCTTGCGTCTTGCGTAAGACCCGTTCCCGCGTTTTCAGATTATAATCAAAAACTTGCCCCGGTGTGGTCATTGAAGAATATGTAAAGCGCAGCGTGTCGGTGTCATATTCCCGCATTTCTCCAATGCCCAACGAGTAAGCTTCTTCATCAAATGCAATGGCATGCTCTTCGCCTGATTTCATATCGCGGATCACGATGCGGGGTAGTGCGTTTTCGCGTTCCATGCGCACCATCCAGTTTTTTAAAACCATCATCGAGATGATGAAAATGCCTGGCCTGTGCGGAATGAAATCTTTCCAGTTTGCAGATTTGGGATCAGCAACCGGAGCTTCCACAATTTTGTAATCTTCAGCACCGTCTTTGTTGGTTTTAATAAAAAATCTATCGTTCCAATCTTCAACATCAGCCTCTAATTTTTCGGTGCGAGACACCATCAAACGCGGCGGAGAATTCGGCTTATCCGCATCAATCAACCAAATTTCAGACGTGTCGTGATCGTTAATTCCAATCACAATAAATTTTTCAGAAAACGTCGAACTCACACCTGTAAATAAACCGGTGTCTTTTTCTTCATACACCAATCGGTCATCAGATTGCGAAGTGCCCAAAATATGAGCCCAGGTTTTCAGTGGCCGGTGGCTCTCATCTTGGGTGGTATAGAAAAACGTTTTCCCGTCGGCAGCCCATGTGGCACCTCCGGCTGTATTTTCAATAACGTCAGCATGATCCAGCCCCGTGCTTAAATCACGAACCCGCAATTCATAAAATTCAGAGCCTTTATTATCATAAGACCACGCTGCTAATTTTTGATCAGGCGAAAGAGCAATCCCGCCAAAGCTAAAATATTCATGGCCTTCTGCAAGCGCATTGCCGTCAAACAAAAGCTCGTCTACACCACCATCTTTCAAACGCCGCAAGAACCGAGGATATTGCCCTCCCACAACATGCGAAGAAAAATAAAAATATTTACCATCAGGAGCAGGAACGGAGGAGTCGTCCTCTTTGATCCGTCCCTTGATTTCGGCAAACAGCTTTTCCTGCAAAGCCACAGTGTCGGCCATCTGCATTTGAGTGAAACTATTTTCCGCTTCCAAATAGTCGCGAATGTCTTGTGGCAGAAGTGATGGGTCTTGCATCACCTCTTGCCAGTTCTCAGCCTTCAACCATTTGTAATCATCATGCTTTGTAATACCGTGATTTGTTTCAGTCGTCGGAATTTTCTTCGCAATTGGAGTTTTCAAATTTTTTCTCAATCATCTTCATCTTCAGGGTGAAAGTCTAAGGCAACACCATTTATGCAATAGCGTAGTCCAGTGGGTTTTGGTCCATCATCAAATATATGGCCTAAATGCGAGTCGCATTCGGCACAATGAACCTCAGTGCGTGTCATAAATAATTTTCGGTCAGTTGTTGTCCCAACCGCCTCAGCTTTAACAGGTTCATAAAAGCTAGGCCAACCCGTTCCTGAGTCAAACTTGCTATCAGATGGAAAAACCGCATTGCCGCAAGCCACACACACAAACATGCCTTCACGCTTTTCATCGTTCAAAGGGCTGGTGAAGGCGCGCTCGGTGCCATGCTCGCGCGCGACATGATAGGCTTCAGGTGAAAGCTGCTTTTTCCATTCTGCTTCGGGTTTTGTGATTTTGCTCATTTCATTCTCCTCGAAGCCCAATATGTGAACAATTGTTGGATTTGTGAAGTCTTGAACACGTGAAATTCACACAATGTTAACCATGACCGCAAAGGAATTAGGCATAACGCACGCCCAACGTGCCGCGTTAATCAAGTTTGAAGTTCCCGAATGCTTTGGTGTGGCGGGGAAACTTGGGGAGTAACCATAAGACTATGACGGATTTTTCAGCATCGCAGGGAGAAACTCCTGTGAACGCAGCTGCCCCGAATCTTGGGGCTGGCAATGCTGACTCGTCAATTGCAGCGCGGCAAAGAATCTCAGCGGAATCATTTCGCCGTCTCACATCGAAGCTTAAAAAGCCGATCATACCAAGTTTGGCTATTGCCATAACTTCCCAAACAATTGTTTCAGAGTTTAAGGTTGAACCGATTGCGCAGGGTGCGTTGCCTTCTCAGGTGGAAGACGCTCAACCAGCTGCACATGCGGAATCTCAGACTGAGTCGCTTGAGGCGGATTCACCTCTGGCGGTCGAGGAAACTGTTCAAGAGCTGGTTGCTGCTGAACAAGCAGAAAATTCAAAATTGCTTGTAGAGCAAGTAGAACCCGAGGCACTTGCAAAAAAGCCAACTCCCAAACAAAAACCAAGAGATGCATTTGCCGTCTCACCTGGCGCTTTACCGCAAAGGCCACCGGCACCTGTCATTCAACAAACACCAGAACAAGAACAAGAAGCAGCAGAACTTGCTCGTTCACTTCTTGATATGATGGCAGCTGGCAACAGCGCAGGATTGCCACAAGAACGCGCTTTGGCCGCTGATACCCTATTGCGCATGTTGCCGCGCTTGCCTTTGAAATCAACGATCATGTTGGCAGAGCGTGTGCGCTTAATGGATGCGCCACCACCGTTGTTGATGGCTAAACTTATCGCTGATCCGAATATCGCTGTAGCAGGCCCTCTGCTTGAAGATAGCAATCACATCGGTGATGAAGATTTGAATATGGTGATTCATGATAATGATTATGCAAAAATCCGCATCATTGCCAGACGCCGTAAACTGAGCCGCGCAATCACCAGTGAGTTGATCAAGACCGGTGATGATTCAGTCTTGTTGACGCTGGTTAGAAACTTGGGCGCAGAAATCACGCAAGAGTCATTTTTGGCATTGTCTGAACATGCAAAGGATTATCCAGAACTGCTGGCTCCGCTTTGCACGAGACCGGATTTGCCGGTTCCATTTGCATTCGAGCTATTTTGGTTGGCTCCAGTCCAACTGCGCCGATATTTGTTAAATCGCTTTCTAACCGATTCCGAAAACCTGACGAAGATTTTAAAAATCACACGTGTTACTGATGGCGACGAACCGGAAACACCATTGGCTCTCGACATTGAGAAAATCTCCGGCGCGTTTGATTTGCTCAGTGCAGGTGAAACAGAAGCGGCCGCTTTCGCACTAAGCGCCATGGCCAATATTAACACGGCAACAACAGAACGAATTTTAGCCGACACGCAGGGCGAACCCATGGCGGCGTTACTGAAAGTCATCGGTGTTAGCCGCAGTGATATCGCCGAAGCGTTTGAAATATTGCAAACGACTTCACCAGCGCTGATTGACCCCGCGCGCAATGTCGAAGAGCTGCAATCGACATTCGATTCACTGTCATTCAACAAAGCGCGGATATTGCTCACTTATTGGGATTGGGCGACACTCAAAACCGGACCCTATGCTCCGTTCAACTAACTCCCGCAATAAAGTAAGATTTTTTTAACCTTTGACTCTTGCGGATCAGCAAGCACCGATTCATAACAGGGTGACTCGGTGATGAAGGCCGATTCGATGGGGACTAGGGCGACGGTGTTAAACAGATCGGAAAATTCAGCGTTCCGCGCACAATTAGTTGTGCCAGAACAGCGTCAGTTATATGACTATTGGCTTGAAAAAGCCGCTGGTCGTAAAATGCCATCGCGTTCCGATATTAAACCCACCCAGATTCCACGCATACTGCCAAGTGTGAGCTTGGTGGATATTGAATCAGATTTCGGCAAAAGCCGCATCCGCTTGGCTGGCACAAAATTGCGCGAAATTTACGACCGCGAAATCACTGGCTTGTGCATTGAAGATTTGGATTGGGGCGATAAGCGCGATTATTGGCTGGCCTCATATCGACGCACTGTCGAAGAGGGCGTGCCCACTCAAGGCATTATTCGAGGGCCCCGCAGTCATAAAGAACACTTGGTGCAATACTGGTTGAAATTACCACTTTGTGCCGACGATTCTGGTCAGATAAAAATACTTCTTTGCTATGATTATTTCATGCCAGCCTCAGAAAGACTGGAAGATCATAGACTTGCATCTGGTGCGTGATGTCCTAAAATAGGTATTGATTCTGTATGAAAGAATTGCTATGCAATATCTCCTAACAGGAGAATTGCCGTGAACGATCAATTTAACGCAGAAAAAACCGAAGCCAGCGAAAGCCCATTAGCTAGGCTTTTTTTGCGCAAAGATGCCAGCGGAAAAACGTATATAGATGGCAGACAGTTTCTGGCCGGCGAACGTTTGCGCAAAGATTATGAAATGGCCCACATGTCGCAACGCGTGACCAGCGCATATGAAGAATCATCAGGCTCCGGCGGCAGGCATTGGCAGATGAGCGATAATGCCGTTTCAAAATTGAGTGATAACGCCATCGCGGCGCGCGAAAGACTGCACCACGCGTTTTCCGCAGTTGGATTGGAACTCTCAGGAATTCTTTATCAAGTATGCTGCGTGTCGTCCGGCTTTGAAAATGCCGAATTGGTTTTAGCCTTGCCCGCGCGCAGTGGCAAAGCAGTGCTCGCTCTGGCTTTAACCCGACTTGCGCGGCACTACGGTTTGATAAAAACCCGCGTGCCCGCGCCAAAAGATTCAATCAGCCATTGGGCTGTCGATGACTACCGGCCTTCTATAATGCCGCAGCCGCATCAGCTTTGATGCGCGCCACCATTGATGCAAGACCATTTGAACGTTGCGGCGTTAAATGGTCTTTCAACCCCAATCGTTCAAAAACCGCTGGTGTATTGGCATTTACAATTTCCGAAATGCTGAGAGGCGCAAATAATTTAAACACAACTGCAATCAAACCCTTCACGATCAATGCATCGCTATCGCCTTCGAGAGCCAGTTTTTTTGCTGCACCATTCTCAACCATGCGCGAATGGATCCAAACCTGACTGGCACAGCCATTCACTTTTGTCGCTGGGGTTTTGAACACCATATCCATGTCTGGCAAATTGCGGCCAAGCTCAATGAGATGGCGATAACGGTCTTCCCAATCTTCCATCATTTCAAAATCAGAAATAAGGTTTTCAATCTCTGCGTTCATAGATCAGCAGATAGTCGCTGGTTCAGCGAAATTCAACCCTTGTCGGGGGTCAGTGTACCATGCCACTCCGGCACCAAATCTTCAATTTTTAAAGTGGAATTTTCGGCCAAAGTGCCGCGCAGTTTAACTTGCACGGTTCCCGTATTAATCGGGTCGGCTGCAGCTAAGTTTTTAGGCATTAAAGCCGTCTGACCGCCAGTCGATTCACTCGCCCATTCATAGATTATTTTAGCGCTATATTTGGCTTTGCCTTCCATCGTCACAGCAATGTAACGCGCGGTGATACAAACTTGCGGCTTACGCTCACAAAAACTTTTCATATCGGCAACAGTATCAGCCGCGGCTGCAATATAAGTCCAGCTTGTGGAGTCGGCCATGGCTTGCGCCATCTGGGTTGTTTGAACCGTAGCGGGCGGAGAAGGCATGGCGAGAATTACGCCACCCAACACAATTGCTTTTCTCAACAGACCCATCATGGCACCCAAACACCAGCCTCTTGTTTTGACGATACCGAAGTTAAGTTTCCAGCAGGTGAAATGGCATGGCTAATTTAGTGTCAATATTGGAAAATCGCATTAGGGGAGTGTTAACTGTGCCACGCAAGCGCCGCAAAGAATAATGGCAAACTCAGTTGATGAAAGGAGCTGTTAACCAAACATGGGCAGATTGCGATCAAGAAAAACAGTGTCTGTCGTGTTGGTGGAATTTTAGAATGCGTGATGTTTTGGAAGATGATGAACGCAAGGTGAGGCCGTTGGGCCTGCTGATGCTCACCACCTCCGCCGTGTTAAGCGTCATGATTGTGTACAACTCCATGTACGGTCAAAACAATCAGAACCGTGCCAGCACAGGCACAGTGTCTGCATCAACACATGTTGAAGTGCCAGCACCAGTTGATGCGTCCAACACTGTGGTTTTTAAATATGATGCCACGATTGAGGATGTTCAGCGCGAACTCTTAGCCACAGGACATTTCAAAGGCCTCGTAGACGGCGTCAACGGTCAAAAAACCAAAATTGCCATTCAACAGTTTCAGCAAGAAACAGGTTTGCCCGTAACAGGCGAAATCACGCCAGAGCTGATCAATCACATTCGCTATACCAGAAAAGTGAAGGCCGCTTCCGAATATACCGGCAGTATAAATCCAGCACCGGAAGCGCCAGTTGCGGCACCACAAATGGTGAGCCAGCCAGTAATCGCAGAACCAGAGCGTACTGTTGAAGCGCCGGCAGTGCCAAAGCAGAAAAAGCCTGTTAAAAATAACAACGCGGCCAATGTGCCAAAACCTGTTGCACCAAAACCGGCACAAAACAATAATGTGATTACGGTTCAAAAAGCCCTTGCTGCAAAAGGCTATGCGGTTGGCGCAACCAATGGCAAAATGTCGTCAGCCACACGCGCCGCGATCCTTAAATATGAGCTGGACAATGGCCTGCCGATGGACGGCGTGATTGATTTGCCATTGCTTGCCGCTTTGAATACGAACTGATCCGGATGCGCTGAATGCTGCGACTCAAATCAGAAATTTGGGTTGCGGCCTTGTTGCGGCGCTGTGCAGCGCAAGGCCAATTTGGTGCGGTTGTCCATCATGGTGCAGACGAAGCAGGCATCATTTATGTGTGTATAAACCGCCTCAATGGCCTCTATGATCTGTTAAGCCCGCCACCTGGCCCCGCTTACGACGACACTGGCGAACGCCGCTTTGCCTTACACTTCCAAACCCCCGTTGATTGGCCAACGGCCAGTGCTGTTATTGCCAAACAACGAAAGTCTGACCCTGATCTTTGGGCCGTTGAAATTGAAGTTCGAGAAGGGTTTGCAGGAATTATGATCGAAACTTGAATCCTTAGCTAATTTTTAACCAAGTACGTTCTTATTTAGCACAATAGAAGTTGGGGAATGAGGGCTAGATATGGCGTCGGTAGTTGCGTTGGCAGATTGGCCCAAATACACAAAACCGCGCGAGCCCTTTGAAGGGAGCGCGGAAATCATCATATTCAATGGTGTTCGCTTTGAGCGCCTTCACGAAGAACCACAACCAAAGCCGCATAAACGGCGTTTGCCCAGTCGGAACAATCAAGCTGTAGCGGAAGAGCTTGAATAACTTAAGGTACTTTTTGCTGGCACGTGCTGCCTTCCATTGTGGCCTCAATTTGCGGCCGCATCAGTTCGTCTGCTAGCGGAATCCAAATCACCGCTATGCCGCGAGTTTCTGGAGTCTCGGCATGCCAGCCTAGATTTTCAATTTGGATCGCATCTTCTGAACGATTTTTACCCAACAATTGTTGGAAGAAAGTTTTGGTTTTGGATAACTCAACTTTGAAATCTGAAGTTCCGGCCTGTACGTCATTTAACGCATAAACTTGCCTGCCCGATTGAGCATAGATCGAAAGTGTCCAATAAGAACGGGGCAGCTTTGCATTAAGTTCAACATTGCCTCCGCTTAAATCAAATTTGCAGATGCCAACCACCGATTTGGAAGTTGCCGCGGGAAACAAAACTGTTTGCTTTGCTGGATCTGCAATAAAGAATTTATTGAATGGCTTGGCATCGGTTGAAATTCTAAGCTGTCGTTGAAACACCAAGCCGGGCACGAACAGCACGTAGGAAACATGGGCGACAACAGCCACGAGCAATGCAATGATAACCCAAAAGCCGCGCCCCATCCTCAACAACCCTTCTTCGTTACGCTGGGCAATTGAATGGTCACGCCATTGGGCGCTTCATTGATAACATACACGAGAGATATGTTGCCACCACCGGGTTCAATCCAATTGCCAGGCATGGGATGTTGGGAAACAATAACTTTTAAAACACCGTCCTGATCAACAATGGCTTCGCCAGCAGTCAACACTGAATGCGCAGACAAGCCACCAGCTTGGCTGACGCTCATCGTCCACCAACGCGCTGGGGTGATTTTACCTTCGACAAGATAAACGCAATCGCTGCGCAAACTATTCCCGCCATCATCCGTGGTGCGAACAAAACTATGCGCCAATTTTGGTGGGGGCAGTTGCCCTCCACTTAGAAAATGGCCCAGCGTATAAACCAGTTTGGTGTCGCTGCTTGCAAGTTGCCACTCCGCCCAGCCAGGATGAGCCGCAACAGGCAACAAGCCATACGAGCCCAATGCATTGACGGCTGAAAGAATACCCAGGAGCAGCCCCGCAAAAATTGCCGCAATTAAATAAGTGGCGCGTCCCATGACTATATTTAAAATCCAAAAATGCCTTTTGACTTTTTCTTATTCGCATTAGCACCAAATAATACGTCCATCATAGTGCGGCTTTTTTTGGCTGTCACATTCGGTTTCGGCAAAACCAAAATTTGATTATTGGATACCGAATTGATACGCGCTTTCGGTGCAGCTTGGGTCTGTGTCACTTGTTTTGCGGGAGCGTCAAATAGATTGAACATCCCATCTAAAACATCTTTGGCGTCGGCGCTTGGCCCGTCCCCTTCAGCCGGATCAGGCATTGCAGGATCAACGGTAGGCAAGGGAGCGTTAGCCACAGGCGCAGCAATGGTTGCGATGGCCGCAGGTGGTGGTGTGTAAGTGTCATCAAGCGGAATACCGGGCAGGCTTTCGGGTTTGAGGCCTTCTTCAGCAACATCCATAATACGCTTCCACGCTGGCGCTGGAACACGTCCACCTGTTACAGCATTTGCCTTCGAACCATCCATCGACGTGTTGTCATCATTGCCAACCCACACACCTGTTATGTGGTGCGCAGTGAAACCTAAAAACCATGCATCGCGAAAGTTTGCGTTCGTGCCGGTTTTACCTGCAACCGGCGCGTAAGTCAAATTAGCCCGTGTAGCTGTGCCCTGCATCACCACATCATGCAGCATGGAGTTCAGCTCAGCTACATTTTCATAGGGTTCCACTTGCGGCGCTTCAACTGCATTGGTTGCGTGGTTATAAAGCAGGTCACCATTAGTGCGGCGGATTTCGACCACGGCATAAGGCTTGGCCAGTTTGCCGCCGCCTGCCAATGTTGCATAACCTGTTGCAATATCCAGAAGGGTGAGTGCGCTGGTTCCAATTGACATCGTAGGGTAGGGGTCAATCATGCCCTGAATACCCACACGGTGGGCCGTAGCTTCAATTTCTTGTCTGGTGAATTGCTTCATCAGCTTTACAGCAATAGTGTTGATTGAATGCGTCAGCGCTACCCAAAGCGGAATCTTGCCACGGTATTTTGGTTCGAAATTATGAACACACCAATCAATCACGCAAACAGGCCCGTCTTCAACAATCGTATTACGCGTAAAACCATGATCGATGGCCGTGAGATAAACAAACGGTTTGAACGAGGAACCAACTTGGCGTTTTGCATTGGTGGCCCTGTTAAACTGACTATCACCGTAATCACGCCCACCGATAATCGCGCGAATGGCGCCATCAGGCGCCATCGTGATGGATGCAGCCTGACTAAAATTTCGGTCAGCACCTTGGGTGTCCACAACATCGTTTAAGATTTGCTGGCTGGCATCTTGCAGCTTCGTATTGATCGTCGTTTTGACTTCCACAACATAATTGCTCATCAAACCCTGCGATTGCATAACATCGAGCGTGTCTTGATACGCCCAATCCAAAAACCAGTTAGGGCTAGCCAGCGCATCCTGCTTTACGATGACAGCAGGCGAACGTTTTGCTTGCAAAAGCTCTCCTTGGTTGATGAAGCCAGCGTCTAACATTCGGTAGAGCACAACATTGCTGCGTGCCTTAGAAGCTTCAGGATTGGAATGCGGCGCATAATTTGATGGTGCCTTAAATAGCCCGGCCAACACAGCAGATTCAGCGAGGTCAATATCGCGAACCGATTTCCCGAAATAAAACTGTGACGCCGCTTCCACGCCGTAATTGCCACCACCGAGATAAGACCTGTCGAGATAGAGCTTTAAAATTTCACTTTTTGAAAGCCGCGCTTCAATCCACAATGACAAGAACGCTTCATGCACTTTGCGCCTGAGTGTGCGCTCAGGCGAAAGAAAAAGATTCTTCGCAACTTGTTGCGTAATGGAAGAACCGCCTTGCTTGCTGCCGCCACCTTTGACGTTGTGCACCATGGCGCGCAAAGTTCCGATCACATCAACGCCGAAATGTTCGTTAAACCTAGCATCTTCGGTGGCCAAGACAGCTTTGATCAAAATCGGCGGAATCTCATCAAGCGGTATCGCATCATCCTGCTTGATGCCGCGCCGTCCGATAATTTTTCCGTCATTGTCCGTAAACGCCACAGCATAGGGCCGCCCTCTGTTCCAGATATCGCCAGTGCCCGAAAAAGGTGGAAGCGCGTAAGCCAGAAGCGCAAACGCAATCACAACGCCAAAGGTGAAAAAATCATCGACCAAATCAACGATTATGCGCTTAGGCCCTGATACTCTAAAATAGCGATAGAGAAATGAAGAATAAGCCGAGCCCGCCCGTTTCATAAAGTCCCATATCTCGAACAAGGTCGAACTCACATAAGAGTCACCGATCCAGATCGCGCGGTAAATTGCGTTACGGGTGGGAAGTTTGTCCAATTGGCATAGCTCGTTTGAAGCAGAAATAAGCCGAAGCGGAGCAAGAAGCAAGTTAAGCGCTTGTATGGTTCGGAAAAGTTTAAAAATTAAGCAGTTAAACAGCAGGATTGCATAAAATTAAGGCATTTTTTGGCTTCCATCTTGACCAATGGAATTTTATATCATTGTTTTCATGCATTTATCATTTTCGCGCAATTGGCACATCAATTGCCTAGCGATTGAACCGAGCGCACAAAAATAGCGCCGTCAAATGGGAATAACAAATGAAGCATATTAGATTTGCCGCTGTTCTCGCAGCATTCAGCACACTTGCGAATTCAGCAAATGCACAAACCACTGCATTGAACGCGGGCGACACAGCATGGGTGCTGGCTGCCACTTGCCTCGTAATCCTGATGACTATTCCGGGTTTGGCACTTTTCTACGGAGGCTTGGTCCGCAAGAAAAACGTGCTCTCTACTTTAATGCAGAGCTTCGCAGCGTGCTGTCTTGTTTCAATTCTCTGGATAATTGCGGGCTATAGCTTGGCATTCAGCGGCCAAGCTGGTTTTCTGGGTGACACAAAACAACTATTCCTTAGTGCACTGACAAAAGATGCGCTCATCGGAACCATACCCGAATCGCTTTTCATGGTTTTTCAAATGAGTTTTGCCATCATCACGCCCGCTGTGATTTGCGGTGCATTTGCCGATCGCATGAAATTTTCAGCATTGCTCTGGTTTCTGGGCCTGTGGTTGATGTTGGTTTATGTGCCCGTGGCGCATTGGGTTTGGGGCGGTGGCTTTTTGGCCAAAATAGGTTTCTTGGATTTTGCGGGTGGAACTGTTGTTGAAATCAACTCAGGCGTTGCGGGTCTCGTTGCCGCGTTGATGATAGGTAAGCGCAGGGGCTTCCCACAAGAAAACATGATACCGCATAATTTGATTTTGTCAGTCACAGGCGCTGGCCTGCTATGGGTCGGCTGGCTTGGCTTTAACGGCGGCTCAGCGTTGGCCGCGAATGCCACCGCGGCTTTCGCCCTGGCCAACACCCAAATTGCTGGCGCTGCTGCGGCCCTCGTGTGGATGGGCCTTGAATGGTATCTCCATAAACGCCCCAGCGTACTCGGCATCATATCGGGTGCTGTCGCAGGCCTTGTCGCCATTACACCAGCTTGTGCTTATGTCTCGCCCATGGGCGCTATGGTGATTGGCGCAGCGGCAGGTGCTATCTGTCTCTATTTCGCGACCAGCGTAAAACGCAGGTTTGGTTATGACGACTCGCTTGATGTGTTCGGCGTGCACGGCATCGGTGGCATTGTAGGCGTTTTAGGAATTGGCTTTTTAGGCTCGCAAAGTTGGGGTGGAACCGCAGGCCTGATTGAAGGCAGCGCCCGTCAATTGCTGATTCAGGTTGAAGGCATTGTTGTTGTTGCAGTCTGGTGCGCGGTCATCAGCTATGTGATCCTCAAGGTGATTGATGTGACCCTCGGTCTTCGCGTTTCAAAAGATATTGAAATTGAAGGATTGGATCTTAACCTCCACGGTGAAGTTGTGCCATAAGGCACTTTATGACTGATAAACTTTTTTGGAAAACCAAGACTCTAGCTGAGATGACGAGGCCGGAATGGGAAAGCTTGTGCGATGGGTGTGGCCGTTGCTGTTTGAACAAACTTGAAGACGAAGACACAGGCGAATATCTCTACACGCGCGCCGCCTGCAAATTGCTCGACATTGGAACCTGCCAATGCAGCGACTATAAAAATCGCGGCAGGCGCGTGCCAGATTGCGTAACGCTCACACCGGCCAATGTGCCGGAACTGGGTTGGTTGCCCTCATCTTGCGCTTACCGGCGATTGAATGATGGCCGTGGATTGGCCTGGTGGCACCCGCTGGTGTCAGGAACTCAGGATACCGTCAGTCAAGCGGGCATCTCAGTTGAGAACGAGGCCTATTCTGAAAAAGGCATTAAAATTACGGAACTAGTGGACCACATTTGGAAACTGCCAAAAGCCAAAAGAAAAATCTGAGTAAACGGTAATATGGCGATCTAGATTAATGAAGAGACGAGAACAAAGTTGTAACCATTCCTCCCCTGTAGGAGGAATGGACGCAAGTTTAATTACGCCAATCGCAAGTCACCGATATTTGCCCCGGACGGTCGTGCGCCTTCGCGGGCATGACGGGGTTAAGGTGTATTGAATCCATCAAAAAACATATTGCCCTAAATTCATAACTTCTCGATCTCTGCGGCCACCAGCTTCTGCAATTTCCATAAATTGCGATCTTCTATTCCAAGCTGTTCAAGGTGGCTTACTGTATTAAACAAATACTCGGCCCCCGTGCCCCAATGTCCTGCAGCCTTTGCCAAAATCTCGGCCACGTGCTCAAGCGGCATGGCCTTCACAAAGTGGGCACCATCCGGATTGGACGTGAATGCAATGGCCCGAACCATTTTGCCGCCCATATTGGCCTTTAAAACCCGGGGCACATTGGTGGGTGGTTTGTTGGTCATTTCACGGCGCAGAAGTTTTTCCACTTGGGCTTTTTTATTTTCATCTGCAAGGTCATAAATCATGCCATTGCAACTGCCTTTGCTATCAAGCGCCATCATTAAACCTGGCACGGCGCGCGTTCCGCGCCAGCGCTCAATCTTCATGCAGAACGAACGGTGCCAGCCATGCAGCCAGCCACGCGAAGCATTTACATATTCAAACTCGGGTTTCCAAATAAGCGAGCCATAGGCGAAGATGCGCAGCGATGTTCCAGTAAGCTCTTCCAATAAATCATCCGCCCACTGACTATAATCAGCATCGGTCATCTGCTGGCGTCCGTCGCTGGGCCCTTCGTCAGGTTCAATGCGCTGAATCTTAGCGATGTGTTCAGCAGTGAGGGTCAGCTTTCTCATTTGATCAACTTCACAAAAGGTTCTTCAACGGCGCGATTTAGAAGTTTGCGGTAGCGATCAAACACTGGCGACGCACTTTCGATTTTACCAAACTCAACATCAGCGCCAAATGTCTTAACCGGAACCAGCACCAAAGGTGTCGACACTGGGGTCAGCTGAGTGCCACGGCCTGATTGCAGCGTCGTGATCAAGCCATACATCTCGCCAGAAATCATGGGGCGCGACAAGATGATCATCCGGTATTGGCCCTGTTTGTTGGTGATCAGATAGATGTATCCAGATTGATGCGGCACAGAAACCGAACCATCTTGTTTGAATTGCGCATCAATGCGTTCAGACTCGCGGAATGCTAAATGCGAAAGTGCTGTGTCCCAGCGGATTTCGGTGAGGTATGAATAGATTGAGTTTTGATCGCTAAACGATGTGCGCAGCGTGAGGTAATCGCCTTCAAGCCAAGATACCGCTGGACGCGAATAGGAACCGAGAGTTTGCGGTGCCAGAGCCGATTCGCCATTTAATGATTTCACTTTACGCAACTGATGTTGCAACGCTTCTTCAATGCGAACGACTGTGGCTAAGGTAAAAGGACGTTGGCCAGAGAGTGCCTTTTCAATTGTCGACAGACTAATCTTGGCTTTATCAGCCAAATGTTGCCGAGTGAGCCTGCGCCGCGCCAGCTCCTCGCGGATCAATCCGCTGATAGCGCGGTTTTCGTCTGGCGATAAATCGTCGTCACTCATGTTTTCGGAATCCGTACAAAACCGTACAATTCCACAAGAAGCAGTCAAAGCCAAGACATCTCCGGCGGAAGCCTGACAAAGATTACAGTTGTTCACATTGGCGAAGCGGCATTACACCTGCGTAATCTCTGCCTTGGGGTAACATAACATCACCCAACGGAGGAATAACGTGAACGCCATAACGCTGCAACGCAGCCCAAATTACAAAAAGACCCTTTATAAACTGGTGATCGCCATGATCGCCACGTGCATGACGGCGCAAGCCGCATTCGCATCGGCCAGATTGGTCACACCCAATGACATGACGGCAGGCAGCCTGCTGCTCAAATCCAATGAGGCGGGAAAATACATCGCAGCCCCCGCCGTTGCCTCGGATTACACAGTAACTATCTCGGGGCCAACCGGCCGCACAGTGGTGACCCAGCAATTCTACAATCCATCCGAATCGTGGGTGGAAGGTGTCTATGTTTTCCCGCTTCCAGACAATTCAGCCGTCGACACTTTAAAAATAGTTTCAGGCACGCGCGTCATTGTTGGCGAGGTGAAGGAGAAACAGGAAGCCAAAGCAATCTACGAAGAGGCAAAAAACAAAGGCGAGGCCGCAGCCTTGCTCGAACAAGAACGGCCAAACATGTTTACAAACTCGGTGGCCAATATTGGCCCACATGAAAAAGTTCTTGTGCAAATTGAATATCAACAAACTATCGCCCAAAGCGGTGGCACTTATGATTTGCGCCTGCCATTGGTTGTCGCCCCTCGTTATAATCCAGCACCGATTGTTCAGACCGTTGATTTTGGCATGAACAAAAATGGATTGGCTTCGACCAAAAACGAAGCGCCACAGCCTCCAGTTTTAAACCCAGCTGAGACAGCACCGACCAATCCCGTTTCAATTACCGTGAACCTGGATGCTGGCTTTGCTTTGGGTGAGGTTAAGAGCGCTTATCACAAAGTTGATATTGTCGAGAAAGGTGCCAATGCCCGCGTGGTTACATTGTCGGGTGTTGTTCCAACAGACAAGGATTTCGATTTAACCTGGACAGCCGCAGGCACAGCGCCACAAGCTGGCTTGTTCAAAGAAAATGTGAACGGCCATGATTACTTGCTGGGTTTTGTAACCCCGCCTGTTGCGGGCGCGAGCGAAAAAATTCATCCTCGCGAAATCACTTTCGTAATTGATAACTCAGGCTCAATGGGTGGCGCTTCCATGCCGCAAGCCAAAGACAGTTTGCTCTATGGTCTTGCTCAGTTAACACCCGTTGATCGCTTTAACGTGATCCGCTTTGACGACACGATGGATAATTTGTTTGGCGCAGCCGTTCAAGCAGACGCTCAGCACATTGCGCAAGCCAAAGCTTTTGTATCGGCCTTAAGTGCAAGTGGCGGCACTGAAATGTTGCCTCCGATGAAAGCGGCTTTGGTTGATGCAAATCCGAACGATAAAAACTATCTGCGTCAAATTGTGTTCATCACTGATGGTGCCATAGGCAATGAGCAAGAATTGTTTGACACAATTGCCAAAGGCCGCGGCCGCACACGCGTCTTTATGGTGGGCATCGGGTCTGCGCCCAACTCCTATCTGATGACGCGCGCTGCAGAACTTGGCCGTGGCACATTCACCCAAATTGGTGAAGGTGTTCAGGTTATTGATAAAATGAAAGACCTATTCGGCAAGATTGGCAATCCTGTCATCACTGATATCCACGCGCAGATATTTGGCAGCACCGCCAAGATCACCCCAGAACAATTGCCTGATCTCTATCGTGGTGAACCTGTGATGTTGATGGCGGATTCTGGCTCATTATCAGGCGTTCTTAAAATCACTGGCATGATCGGCGATCAACCTTGGGAAGTAAAATTGCCTTTGGTCGACGCCGCACAAGGCAAAGGAATTTCCAAACTCTGGGCGCGTCGCAAAATTGCTGAGCTTGAAGTGGCCTCCACCTTGGGTCAAATCACGCAAGAAAATGCGGATAAGACTGTGCTGAAAACAGCATTGGATCATCAGATTGTTTCAAGTTTGACGAGTTTGATCGCCGTTGATCATTCGCCAAAACGCCCCCAAGGTTATGTTCTGACAAGGGCCGATGTTCCGTTGAACTTGCCTTCGGGCTGGGTGTGGGAAAGTGTTTTTGGCAATGACGTGCCAGCGCAGAATGTACCGCACACGGATCAAAAAGCTGAAGGTGATTTTATCCAGCTTGCGAAGCTTGAAACAGCAAAGCCTCCAGCCCCCGCAACTCAAGTGAACCTGCCACAAGGTGCAACTGATGCGGAATTGATGGGTGTAATCGGCTTCATCCTTGCAATGCTCGCTTTGGTCATGCAGTTCTTTGCCCGCCGCAACATGGTGCAAGCATGAGCACTTTAATGATGACAACATTATCCCCGGCGCATATTTCGCGCCGGGTCTTTCTCAACGCAATTTCAGGATTGCTGATTGCTGCCTCACTCGTGTTTTTTGGCAATTCCATTTGGATTTTTGCCAAAGCGCAATTGGCGCAAGTGTTATTGGAACGGGCCTTCACGCAATCAATCTTAACCGGCATGCCGGTTAAAGCCTGGCGCTGGGCTGACACTTATCCTGTGGCACGGATCAAAATAAATCGCATCAAAGCCGAAGCAATTGTGCTCAATGGATCCTCAGGCGAGGCCATGGCCTTTGGCCCCGCATTGGTGAATGAAACTGCGCGCCCCGGTACCCGCGGCACATCAGTGATGGCTGCCCACCGCGATACACACTTTTCATTTTTAAAGAATGTGCAGCTTGGAGATTTAATTGAGGTTGAACGTGACGATGGGTTATCGTTCACCTATCGTGCAAAGCAAATGCGCATTGTCGATTGGAATAAATCTGGCATTGATGCGCATGCCGCTGGTTTTAACTTAGTGCTGGCCACGTGCTATCCGTTTGACGCAATCACCCATGGCCCGAAAAGATTTGTTGTGGAAGCGGAGTTGGTGAAATAATTCCACTTCTTAGCTCACGTCAGCTCTCTTCCCCATGTTTTGGCAAATTGCTTTGATTCGTATCGTGATCTGCAGGCTTCCGGATCATCGGCACGGCGGCCAGCACCATCGGATCAAAACCAGTATTGCCCTTGGCCACAAAATCAAAAAAATGCGACCGCATGCGCGGTTCCCAAAAATTGTTAATATGGGTGGCGATTTCCTTGGTGCCTTCTTCAGCGCCATAGCTTTTAAAGAAGGTGGCAATCTGGTTTGCCATGCGCACCATGTCTTTGGTTTCCATTTTAAACTCCGTCAAAAATCATAATGCCTTGCTTGGCAAGTGCCGCAAGTTTCAGTCCGGCCTGTTTGGCCAATTTAAGTGCTAAGGCAGTGGGTGCCGAAATCGTGGCCAGTCCACCAATGCCAACTGTGGCGCATTTTTGTACCAGCTCAAAGGAGCACCGTGATGACATCAATACAAAGCCATTTTCGGGTTTGATGCGCCCGCGCGCCATCGCCCCGATTAATTTATCCAACGCGTTGTGTCGCCCCACATCTTCACGCGCCAGTAAAATCGATCCGTCCACGGAACACCATGCAGCGGCATGAACCGTGCGGTTGAGTTCGTTCATCGGTTGAAACGAGGGCAGGGCTTCGAACGCTTTGGCAATTGAGTGAGGTGAAATTTCTGGGCCGTGAAGTTTGTGGTTCGGCATTCGTATCGCATCTGCCATTTCCTCAATGCCACAAAGCCCGCACCCAACGCGACCTTCCATCGACCGCGAAACAATCCGTTCACGGATTAATTTAGAGTCTTCAATCGACAGATCTACACTGAAACCTTCGCCAGATGGCATGACCAACACATTGCCAACATGGCTCGAATGCGCCACCAACCCCTCCGACAACGCAAAGCCCACAGCGAAATCCTGCAAGTCAGCGGGGGTTGCCATCATCACGGCGTGCGATATCGAGTTGATCATAATCGCGACGGGAACTTCTTCAGGAAGAAACCAAGTGGTGGGTCTGCCGTTGATATGTCCGGTAGCGGCAATCGAACACAACTCTTCATCCTCCCCCGCAGGGGCAGGTCTATTACATATAACCACGTTGCCCCCTCCGCCCTTCGGGCACCTCCCCCAGCAGAGCTGGGAGGAGGGTGAGATAATGTTGATTTTGAGCTAAGCGTGACATCACGCTCCCCCAACTTGTTGGGGGAGCTGTCCGAAGGACTGAGGGGGGTCTTCCTCGCAAGTTCCACCTCCGTCGCTACGCGACACCTCCCCCGTGAAGTGGGAGGATGAAGAGCGAGAGATTATCACTCTGCCGCCACGCGCTTATTTTCTTCTTCGCGTGTTTCCCAATCCTTCTGCCATTCTGATGGCTGATTAGAAGGACGCACTTGCACGGCTGTCACTTTATATTCAGGGCAATTGGTGGCCCAATCTGAATATTCAGTGGTGATCACATTGGCACCCGTCACCGGATGATGGAACGTGGTATAGATCACACCCTGCGGCATGCGCTCGGTAATCAGTGCACGGAGCGTTGTGCCACCAATGCGGCTGGTGAGCGACACCATCGCGCCATCAGCAATACCGCGAAGCTCTGCATCATGAGGATGAATTTCTAAAACATCTTCAGGATGCCAGCTTGAATTCTCCGTGCGCCTGGTTTGTGCGCCCACATTATATTGCGAGAGAATGCGGCCGGTGGTGAGGATCAGCGGGAAGTCGCGGTTGGCGCGTTCAGGTGTAGGCACATATTCAGTGATCATGAAGCGGCCCTTGCCCCTAACGAAACCACCTACATGCATCATCGGCGTTCCATTTGGTGCCTTGTCATTACAAGGCCATTGCACCGAACCCATCTCGTCAATTTTCTTGAAAGACACGCCAGCAAATGTCGGCGTGACCAAGGCGATCTCATCCATGATCTCAGCGGCACTATTGTATTTCATGTCATAGCCCATGGCTTGAGCAAGCTCAGCAACCACTTGCCATTCATGCTTACCCTGCATCGGCGCTTTCACTTGGCGCACGCGGTTGATGCGGCGCTCAGCATTCGTAAACGTGCCGTCTTTTTCTAGGAACGATGTGCCGGGGAAGAACACATGCGCGAAGGCCGCAGTTTCATTGAGGAACAAATCCTGCACGACCACCATCTCCATGGCCTCTAATGCGGCAGTCACGTGATTGGTATTGGGATCAGACTGCGCGATGTCTTCGCCTTGAATGAATATCCCTTTGAACGTGCCTTCAACAGCAGCGTTCAACATATTAGGAATGCGCAGGCCGGGTTCTGAATCAAGCGTCGTTTTCCAAACTTTGTTGAACAAATCGCGCACGGTGTTATCCGAAATATGGCGGTATCCCGGCAACTCGTGTGGGAACGAACCCATATCGCAAGCGCCTTGCACGTTGTTTTGACCACGCAGCGGATTAACGCCAACGCCTTCGCGGCCGATGTTTCCGGTGAGCATTGCCAAATTCGCCATGCCCATCACCATGGTGGAACCTTGACTGTGTTCAGTCACACCCAAACCATAATAGATTGCGCCATTGCCGCCAGTGGCAAACAAACGCGCCGCACCACGAACAACATCAGCACTCACGCCGGTTTCGGATTCAAGGGCTTCGGGTGAATTGCGCTCTTCACGAATGAATCCAGTCCAACGCGCGAATTCGACCGTGTCGCAACGTTCTGCGATGAACGTCTTGTTTTCCAAACCTTCAGTGAGGATGACATGGCCGAGAGCATTCACAATTGCGACGTTTGTGCCGGGACGCAAAGGCAAGTGGAAACTCGCCTCGATGTGCGGCGAACGCACGGAGTCGGTTCTGCGCGGATCAGCCACAATCAATTTCGCACCCGCGCGAATGCGCTTCTTCATCCGCGATGCGAACACGGGATGGCCATCTGTCGGGTTGGCACCAATAATCAAGATGACATCAGCCTTCTCAACAGATTTGAAATTTTGCGTTCCTGCTGATGTGCCAAACGTTTTCGATAGGCCGTAACCCGTAGGTGAATGACAAACGCGGGCGCAGGTGTCGACGTTATTATTTTGAAACGCCGAGCGGATCATCTTCTGCACAACATAAACTTCTTCATTGGTGCAGCGCGATGATGTGATGCCGCCGATGGAACTGCGGCCATATTTTTTCTGAATGGATTTGAATCCGCCTGCCGCATGGGCAATCGCTTCTTCCCAACTCACTTCTTTCCAAGGGTCAGTAATCCGTGTACGGATCATTGGCTTGGTCACGCGGTCTTTATGCGTGGCGTAACCCCAAGCAAAGCGGCCCTTCACGCAGGAGTGGCCTTCATTGGCGCCGCCATCTTTATACGGCACCATGCGCACAACATCATCGCCCTGCATTTCAGCTTTGAAGGAACAACCAACACCACAATAGGCGCAAGTGGTGACGACGGAATGTTCGGGCTGACCTTTTTTGATCACTGATTTTTCAGTGAGTGTGGCCGTGGGGCACGCTTGCACGCATGCGCCGCATGAAACGCATTCCGAAGCCATGAAGCCTTCATCCATGCCCGCTGATACATGCGATGCAAATCCGCGCCCATCAATGGTGAGCGCAAATGTACCTTGCACTTCATCGCAAGCACGCACACAACGTGAGCAGACAATGCACTTGGCGGGATCAAATGTGAAATAAGGATTGCTCTCGTCTTTTTCTTTGAAGCGGAAATTTTCGCCAACGCCTTCGCGTTTTGCCGAAACGTGATTGTCGCCATCATAGCCATAGCGCACATCGCGAAGGCCCACGGCTCCGGCCATATCCTGCAATTCGCAATCGCCATTGGCAGCGCACGTTAAGCAATCAAGCGGATGGTCAGAAATATAAAGTTCCATCACGCCTTTGCGGAGGTTTCCCAGACGATCAGATTGGGTTTTCACTTTAATGCCAGCGGCAACTGGTGTTGTGCAAGACGCAGGCGTGCCCTTTCGGCCTTCGATTTCAACGAGGCATAGACGGCATGAACCAAATGAATTGAGCGAGTCAGTTGCACAAAGCTTTGGGATCTTAGTGCCCAGCTCCATCGCCGCCCGCATGATCGATGTGCCTTCCGGCACAGTTATGGAATTGCCATCAATCTCTAGAGTGACCATCTGGGTCGCCTCAGATTTTGGCGTGCCGAAATCGATTTCTTTGATCAACATGGTATGTTCCTATTCCGCAGCTTGAAGGCGTGCAGGTTTATCGAAATCTTCAGGGAAGTGTTTTATAGCGCTCATCACAGGCATCGGCGTTAATCCGCCCATGGCGCAGAGTGAACCATCAGTCATGGTTTGACATAAGTCTTCCAGCAATAAGAGATTAGCATCACGGTTTTCACCAGCGACAATCTTATCAATCGTTTCAGCTCCGCGAATTGAACCAATGCGACACGGTGTACATTTGCCACAAGATTCAATGGCGCAGAATTCCATGGCAAAACGCGCTTGTGCAGCCATATCAACGGAATCATCAAATACCACGAGGCCGCCATGGCCGACCATTGCGGCGTTTACGGCAAAGGTTTCATAATCCATCGGCAGGTCGAGTTGTGACGCAGGGAGATAAGAACCCAGTGGCCCGCCCACTTGCACGGCGCGAAGTTTGCGACCCGTAAATGTGCCGCCACCAAAATCATTAATCAGTGTACGGAGCGTTACGCCGAAAGCTTTTTCAACCAATCCGCCCTGCTTGATATTGCCAGCCAGTTGGAAGGGCAGCGTTCCGCGTGAACGGCCCATGCCATAATTCTTATAGGCAGTGCCGCCTTTGGCGAGGATGAATGGAACAGCAGCAAAGCTAAGCACATTGTTGATGATTGTCGGTTTGCCAAACAGGCCTTGCAGAGCAGGGATCGGTGGCTTAGCGCGCACCATGCCGCGCTTGCCTTCAAGAGATTCCAACATCGCGGTTTCTTCACCGCAAATATAAGCACCCGCACCGCGACGCACTTCGAGCGTGAAGGAATGATCCGTGGACTGAATATTATGCCCAAGCCATTTTGCAGCAACCGCGATGTCGATGGCTTCTTTCATCGTCGCAATCGCATCGGGGTATTCCGAGCGGATATAGATGAAGCCTTTAGTGGCGTCAGCAGCTAACCCAGCAATTATCATGCCTTCAATCAACATGAAGGGATCGCCTTCCATCACCATGCGGTCAGCGAATGTGCCTGAGTCACCCTCATCTGCATTGCAGCAAACATATTTCTGATCAGCTTTTGTATCGTGAACGGTTTTCCACTTGATGCCCGTTGGGAACGCAGCACCACCGCGCCCGCGAAGGCCAGATTCGGTAACCTCGGCAACAATGGCAGCACCCGTCATGGCCAAAGCTTTCTTTAAACCTTCAAAGCCGCCATGCGCAATATAATCACTCAGCGAAACCGGGTCGGTAATGCCGGCGCGGGCGAAAGTGAGGCGCTCCTGATTTTTGAGATAGGGCAACTCATCCACGAGGCCATGGCACAATTGATGTTTGCCGCCTTCATAAAATTTGGCGGCAAACAAGCGCTTTATATCATCCGCTTCAACCGGGCCATAACCTACGCGGCCTTGTGGCGTTTCCACTTCAACAAAAGTTTCAAGCCACGCCATGCCGCGGGTAGAGTTGCGAATGATCTGTATACTGATCTTTTGCGCCGCGGCCTCAGCTGCAATTCCCATAGCCACTTCATCAGAACCAACGGCTTTGGCAGAACTATCACGCGGCACATAAACTTTGATCATGTGCGAAGTCCTTCAACAATCGATTTTACTTTATCAACATTCACGCGGGCAACGGGTTTGTGATCAATCATCATTGACGGTGCCAAAGCGCAAAGGCCCAAGCAATAAGTTGCTTCCAGCGTGATTAATCCATCAGCCGTGGTTTGGCCCATTTTTATGTTCAAAAATTTTTCAACAGATGCAACCAAATCCCGCCCGCCCATGGATTGGCAGGCTTCTGCGCTGCAGAGCTTCAAACTATGCTTGCCAGTGGGCTTCAAATGGAAGTCGTGATAAAACGTGGCCACGCCATAAACTTCGGCGCGCGATAAATTCAAAGCATAGGCGATGGCGGGAAGGGATGTTTCAGGCACATGGCCTAACTCATGTTGCACGTCATGCAAAATTTCGAGAAGCGCATCCGGCTTGTTGCCGTGCTTTGCGCAAATGGGCGTTGCCGGATCGGACTTGCCGAACTGGAGATCAATCAATGTGGTTTTCTTTGCCATGGGTTTTGTTTAATCGTGTCCGGTTTCAAATATTCCCCTCCATTCGTCATTCCCGCGAAAGCGGGAATCCAACTTCGTTTCAGATGACAGAGAAGAAAGTTCGATCCGCCTTCGCGGGGATGACGGTTTAGGGTGAAACGGAGATTAGAGGGATGCGTTTCAAATTGCTAATCGGCTCTGGCTATGAAGCGATAGGCAAACTCAATGAACCTTAAAATTCTTCGCAGCTTGAAATAATGCAGCAATCGCGGGTGAAAGCGGATCACGATCTACACCCACCAATCCAACAGCATGACTGACGGTAGGCTCGCTGAGGGGAATGGCCACCACATCTTCAAGCGCTCCCATGGCATTGCGGAAATAATCGGGCATGATTGAGCACAGGTTCATACTGCGCACCGAGGAAATGAGATTCATGATTGAATTTGTTTCGAGCCTGGGCGAGGGGTGAACTTTGGCGGCGGAAAAGGCGCGGTCGATGATGCGGCGGTTTTGCATATTGGGGGTGAGCAAGGCCAATGGCTGTTGCGCGGCTTCAAACCAGGTGACGTGATCGCGCTTGGCATATTCATGGGCATTCGAAATAAACAGGCAATAGTTTTCGCGGTAGAGTTCAACGCTCATCAAACCTTCAACCGGTTCATTGTCGAGATAGGTAATGCCAGCTTCAATCGAAAAATCACTCAGTGCACGGATGATTTCTTCAGAGCTGTGGGAGAGGATGGTGAAATCAACAGCAGGGTGCATGGCATTCATCGCTTTGGTGAGAAATGAGGCCATGGGCAGGGCGGACGGGATGACGCCCAAAACCATGCGGCCGACCAGCTCGCCCTTCATTCCTTTGATCTGAACCAACTCTTGCTGCAAGTTTTGCCAGTTGTCCAAAATCAGATGAGCCCATTTGAGAACACGCTCACCTTCTGGTGTTAAACCGATATAACGCTGGCCACGCTCGACAATGGGCACGCCAAGTTCTTGTTCCAACTGGCGAATCCGGCCCGATAGAGTAGGTTGGGTGATGTTGCAAGCCGCCGCCGCCCGGGTGAAATGCTTTTCTCGGGCTAAAGCCGCCAGATATTGTAACTGCCGAATGTCCATTCTGTAACAATAACTTAAGTACGTTTTGGAAGCTCGTTAAATAAAATAATGACTAAAGCAGGAAATAGTTCTTGACCAGCGTACGGTGATGGTGCTAGTTCTTGTCATAGTCCAGAAGCGGGTTTCGAAGTAACGGGGCAATCACTTGTGGCAGGCTCCCCCTCAGTCCTTCGGACAGCTCCCCCAACAAGTTGGTGGAGCGCGATGTATAATTTAGCGCAGAATCAACGTTGTATCGCCCTCCGCCCAGCTTGCTGGGAGAGGTGCCCGAAGGGCGGGGGGGAGGCCTTTAAAAATAAATCCTATAAAATGAAAATAATACTTGACACCGTACGGTGAACCTGCTAGTTCTCGTCATACTCCACAAATGGGCCCAGAAATGCGGGCCTGGGTGGTAACCCCTAATAATTGAGATTTGAAATGAACCAAGACGCTAAGCTTGCGCCAGATGCGGCCGCTTGGGCGCATATTCGTATGCGCTATGAACAGACGATGGAAAATGTTGCGCAGATTGCCCAAAGCATTGGCATGTCCGCGATTACCTTGAGCCGCAAAGCCAAGCTTGATGGCTGGATCATGCGTGGTGCTGCAAAGAACAAGCAGAAAGCCGAAAGCACGCGCGACACGATCAAACGCTTGAAAGACATTCTGCAAAAGCGCTTGGCAAATTTGGAACGCGAAATGAACGCCATCGGCGAAGATATTTCAGCGCTGGCAAATGAACGCGACATTCGTGCCACCAACACCTTGGTGCGCACATTGGAAAAGGTTTTACAACTTGAACACAAAGATCGCAGACAGCGCCGAGGAATCGACACCAGAAAACTCAATGCCGCCGAGCGTGAAGAGCTTGCGCACCGCATTGCGAATCTGCAACCAGAAGAAAACTTGGGATCAGGCACTGCAGATAATGGAGCAATGGATGGTCCGCGACCTGCTGAGGGAGTGGCGCTATTGGGCGAGGCGGGATCAACTTCCGCCTGAGGGTGTGAACTGGCGGCGCTGGTTACTTTTAGGTGGACGCGGCTCTGGCAAAACCAGAGCAGGGGCCGAATGGGTGAAAGCCATTGCCTTGGGCGAATGGGGCACGTCAGCAAAACGCATTGCACTGTTGGCACCCACTTTTGATGAAGCACGCTTGGTGATGATTGAAGGGCAGTCCGGATTATTGTCCGTACACGGAACAAACGAGCAACCTTTGTATGAACCCTCAAAACGGATGTTGAGTTGGCCCAATGGGGCTGTGGCTCATGTGTTTAGTGCTGAAGAACCAGACGGGCTGCGCGGCCCACAATTTGATGCGGCTTGGTGTGACGAGCTGGCAAAATGGAAACAGGCCGAGAGTGTGTGGGATATGTTGCAGTTTGGATTGAGGCTGGGGGATAACCCCGTGGCGGTGATTACCACCACGCCGCGGCCTGTTCCGATTTTGAAAAAACTGATTGACTCTGCGGGCACAGCAACGAGCCGTTCAACGACATTTGACAATGCCAAGAATTTGGCTGGCGGATTTATAAAAGATGTGACGGCGCGGTATGCCGGAACCAGATTGGGCAAACAGGAACTAGATGGTGAACTGATCGAGGATGATCCTGATGCGTTGTTCAACCGAGACATGTTTGAAAGGTACCGCGTGTTGGAAGCGCCAATGATGAAACGCATTGTGGTGGCGGTTGATCCGCCTGCGAGTGCGGGAAAGAAAAGCAATGCGTGCGGAATTGTGTGTGTGGGCTTAGGGCGCGATGATCGGTATTATGTTTTGGCAGATCGATCGGTTCAAGGCTTGCGGCCAGCACAATGGGCAAAGCGCGTCGTGGAGTTGTATCATGGGCGCAAAGCATCACGCGTGGTGGCCGAAGTGAACCAAGGTGGTGCGATGGTCGAGCAAGTGTTGCGTGAAGTTGACCGCAATCTTTCGTTTCGGGCGGTGCATGCAAGCGTTGGAAAATCAGCGCGCGCTGAACCCATTGCCGCTTTGTATGAGCAAGGTCGTGTGAGCCACGTTGGTGTGTTTCCGGAATTGGAAGATGAG
>JAYWEV010000095.1:0-15071 GCA_043779145.1 Aestuariivirga sp.
GCTATGAGGCGCTTGACTTATCCTTAAGAAATTGGAGCGCGCAATTTCAAAACTTTTCGAAGCTTAGTCGTTCGCAAGCGCTGGCCATTGCGGCTAGCCTTGACGTCGCGTTATTTTCTGGCCGCGTCGATTTCAACTATTATCTGAAGAGTGTGCTGCAGATATCGCAACATCCTGATTGGCAAGTTGCTGGTTTCCCGTTGACGCGGTTGACTTTTTTATCGCATGTGCATGGTTCCATTGCTGCTGCAACATTAAAAGCGATCGATACATGCTATGGCGCGCGCATCAACACTATTGATCTCAAGCGGCAATATGCAGGGCGCACAGTTGCAACATGGCAGGAGCAAGTCGAGCGTGAAGCACTGGTTTTAGCGTGTGCAAAAACTGGAACACATGCGCAATTTCAAATGCAGCTTGCTGAGCTTGGAATGAGGTTGGCAAAACGCAAGCGTATTTCTTTGCATGGCAATCCGTTGGCACCTTACGATGTTGCAAAGGGCGCGCTGATAGCTGCTGCAATTCTCAAAGGCGAGGAATTTCTACAATTGGCCGTTGGCCAGTTTAAAAATAAACTTAGCCTGTCAGATGAGGAAGTGTGGTTAAGCGCAATAGCTGCCAGCCATGCCGACAACTCGTCCAAAGTTATTTCTGATTTGTTGTTGTCAAACGACATTCGAAATCAAGAGGTGCCTGAGTTGCTCTATGCCCGTGCGGAGTATCCAATATTCCACGATTCACTATGGGACACGGTGGCGGAAAATAGCGCGGTTCTGCTGCGGCGACTCGACGGCGATCTTGAAGTCACATTAATTGAGCTGGCAGAGGTGTTTGCGAGTAAAGAATTGGAACTAAAGGTTCTGCAAACCATTACCCCTTTGCTGGGAAATTTGCGCGGTGGTGCTGTGCAACTTCAGCAGACTTTAGAAACAATCCAACTGAACACTGCAATGTTGAGCCGCGCTACAAATGCAATGACATGAACAAAATTGAAATATGTATCGTTGAACCAGATTCAATTGAGCAACGGCAACAGATAATCGAAGGCATTATAAAATCTTCATTCGACTTGGAGATTGGATCCTTGAAATCCCAGACTGATGAAAGTGGAAAGCCGCGCTTGAGATCAATTGGTGGTGATGAAATTTTTTATAGTTTCAGCCACGCACGCAAAGTTGACCAGCCATTCGGCATTGGTGCAATTTCATGGGATACAGAGGTCGGCATTGATGTTGAACTTTGGCCGACGGGGCATGCTGATCCTGATTTTTTAAAGGCCATATCGACAAAAGAAGATGAAGCCGCAATGGCAATATTAAATTTACGTAAGCATGACTCAGGAATTGCGCTGTGGGTGATTAAAGAGGCTGCGCTCAAATGCACTGGGGAAGTGATGATCGATCCGCGCTATTTGGCTGTAACTTACCAAGGTGCCGGAACTTTTTTGGTGCAATCGAGTGCGCTGGCCGGAGCGCCTCACCCCGATATTCGCGTTAGACTATTTGTTTTAAGAGGCTCGCATTTGCCGCATGAACAGTTTGTAATTGGAATTTCTATGTCAGCTGGTTGTGATGCTGGGGTTGTTACAAAGAATGCATTATGGTCGGCAAACCAGCGCTGGCAAATCGAAGATTTTGAAACGGCTCGACCCTTTTAAAAATGAATTATTTTTCATGTTGGGATTTCACAAATCCGACAGACTTGGGTGCCAGTCTACTGATTTGAATTTAAAAGGAATGTCATGAACCTTGTGCCCCTAATTCCCGATGATTTTTCGTCTCAAAACAGCATCGCGGGCAATCCTCTGAGGGGTTTGACTGATTTATCGTTTTTACGCAACGAAACCCTAGATGAAATCTTTGCTGCCACCGTTGCAAAAAGTCCAAAGCAGATTGCGATGATCGAAGGTGAACGCAAGCTGAGCTATGCCCAAGTTGACCAATCTGCAACGGCTATTGCACGCGGATTGGTGGCGCAAGGGGTGGGGCCAGGCGATGTTGTGGGGCTTTATCTGCCGCGTGGCGCTGATCTTTTAGTAGCACAGATTGCCATTGCGAAGACGGGTGCTGCATGGTTGCCGTTTGATTCTGAAACACCGAGAGACCGCATTTCGGTTTGTTTGAGCAATGCCAAGGCCCGAGGGCTTTTGACCACGGAAGAATTTGCAAAGCGCCTTCCAGATTTACAATTTCAAGTTTGGCCAATTACGGGGCCGATTGCAAAGCCAGGCAAAGCCAAGCTGGTTGATCCACGCACCCGTGGCCATTCGGCTCAAAGCATTGCTTATATGATTTATACTTCAGGGTCGACGGGCGTTCCTAAAGGCATTGCAATAACCCATCAAAATATTTGTCATTATCTCCGCGCATCGAATTCTATGTTTGGCATTACGAATACAGATGTCATGTTCCAAGGTTGCTCCGTGGCGTTTGATCTGTCGATGGAGGAGATTTGGATTCCGTTGATGGTAGGGGCAACGCTCTGGGTGGTGAACGGCGAGACATTAGCAGACACTGAGGCACTGCCCGGTTTAATGCGCAAGGCAGGCGTGACTGCGATCGATACAGTGCCAACGCTTCTGGCTTTGCTGATGGGTGACGTGCCCACATTGCGGACTGTGATCGTCGGTGGTGAAGCGTGCCCGCCTTCGTTGGTGGCGCGCTTTGCAACGGGTGGCAGGCGCTTGTTCAATAGTTATGGCCCAACTGAAACAACTGTTGTGGCCACTGTGGCCGAGCTTGAACCTGGTTTTGATGTGACAATTGGTAAACCAATCCCAAATCATTCTGCATTTGTCGTTGATGAAAAAATGAATTTGGTGTTGCCGAACACTAAAGGCGAATTGCTGATTGGTGGGCCCGGTGTTGCACCTGGCTATGTGGGGCGGGCTGATTTAACGGCGCAAAAATTTATTGCCAATCCTTTTGGCGCAACTGAGCTAGACCCAGTTCTTTACCGCACAGGTGATGCGGTAAGCATTGATCAACATGGCGATATCTTGTTTCATGGCCGCATTGATGACCAAGTTAAAATTCGTGGCTTTCGTGTTGAGCTTGGTGAAATCGAAACCGCTGTTGCAGAACATAATGGTGTTGATCATGCCGCCGTTGTGCTGCGCCATGATAGTGGCATGGACCAGCTGGTGGCGTTCATGGTGCCGCATAAAAATGCGACCATTGATGTTGCAGCGATGCGCGTTGATCTGCGCAAACGCTTGCCGCCCTATATGGTGCCAACCCGGTTTGAAGTGATTGACGAGGTTCCGCGTCTCGTATCAGGCAAGGTTGACCGCAAGGCCTTAAAGCTTTTGCCACTCGCCAAGGCTGATGATGGATTGGTGGGCCAAGAAGAAGCGGCCACCCCTGTTGAAGGCGTGCTGCTGCAGGCCGCACGTAAAGTTTTTCCCGGCAATGCTATTCCCCTTGAGGGCGATTTCTTCACTGAAATTGGCGGGCATTCGCTGCTGGCAGCGCAATTCATATCGATCGTGCGCAAGACCAAAGGCTGCGCGATGATTACGCTGCAAGATGTGTATGAAGCGCGCACCATTCGCGCAATGTCGAAACTTCTTGAGGCAAGGGGCGCTTATGTCGAGAGAGACGGCGTTGAAATTCAGCGCGTTATCCCGCGCCGTATCAGTCGTCGCAATCAAATATTGTGCGGCATAGCCCAAGGCATCGCCCTGCCCTTTATTTTGACATTGCAGGCCGCACCTTGGCTTACAATTTTTATTTCGTACACATTGATCTCAGCAGAAGACAGCTCGTTCTTGGTTGACATGGGACTAATTTTCTTTGCGTTCATGACGGTCAGTATCCTAAACTTTCTTATTCCGCCAATTGCCAAGTGGTTGCTGATTGGCCGGACAAAGCCTGGCGTCTATCCACTCTGGGGCACATATTATTTCCGAGTCTGGTTGGTGCAGCGGCTTAATTCTTTAGCGCATATGAAATGGATGCAAGGCACGCCGATCATGCGCGTTTATTTGCGGCTTTATGGCGCTAAGGTTGGCAAAGAAGCTTTGATCAGCGAAATAGATGCGGGCGCTCTTGATCTTGTGAGCATTGGCGATCACGCCTCCATTGGTGGAAAAGTTATCATTGCCAATACCCGTGTTGAGCGCGATCTATTCATCATAGGCCCAGTTTCAATTGGCAATGACGTGGTTATTGGCTCATCTTGCGTCATTGAAAATGATGTGGTGATCGGAGATGGCGCTGAGCTTGATGATCTCACATCCATTCAAGCCAATCATAATGTTCCGGCTTATGAACATTGGACAGGCTCGCCCGCTAACAAAATTCGCGATATTAGCCCTGATGAAATTCCAGAGGCTGCTGTTGCTTCGCGCGGCGTGCGGTTAATGCACATCTGCATCTATGCTGTGTGCTTGATTATTTTGCCACCGATTGGCTTGTTGCCGGTGGTTCCCGCTTTCCGCTTTATGGAATGGCTGGATAATTATGTGAACCCGCTTTTGGGTGGCATCAATTATCTTTTGTATATGCCAGTCCTTGCGCTTTCAGCGGCAGCCATGCTGGTGTTGCTGACTGCGTTGTTCATGGTGGCGTTGCGCTGGCTGATTTTGCCAAAATTAAAGCCCGGCCGCTATTCTGTTTTCAGTGGCATTTATGTGCGCAAGTGGATTGTATCGCTCGGCACTGAAGTTATGCTCGACACATTATCCTCAATATTCGCAACGATCTATATGCGCGGTTGGTACCGCCTGATGGGTGCCAGAATCGGTCGCGGTTCGGAAATCTCGACCAATCTCTCAGGCCGTTATGATCTGATTGATATTGGTGAAGGCAATTTCATTGCTGATGACGTGCAGCTTGGTGATGATGCCATGCGCCGCAACTGGATGACGCTTGGTTCCATTAAAACCGGGTCGAAAGTTTTCATTGGCAATGAAGCCGTGGTTCCCATGAATTATACCGTGGCATCAGGCGCATTGATTGGCGTCAAGTCTCGGCCGCCGGAAGGTGGGACAGTGGGTGGTTCTGAAACGTGGTTTGGTTCGCCTGCGATCAAATTGCCTGTTCGCCAAAAATTTGACTCTACGGCCGCTTCCACTTTCGAGCCGAGCAATTGGATGAAACTGGGGCGTGCTGCCTTCGAAGCATTTAATATCAGTTTGCCCACAGCCATTTTTATCTCTCTTGCAACTTACGGCATGTTGTTGCTGACGGAGGCTGTGGAAAATGAAAACTGGTGGCTGCTTGCAGCGCTTTCTGTTCTCGTTGTTGTATGGGTTGATTTCATGCAGTTGCTTATTGCTGTTGCCTGCAAATGGATTTCAATGGGTGTCTATAAGCCAATCGTCAAACCGATGTGGTCGTGGTGGGCGCTGCGCACAGAAGCTGTTGCTGTTATGTATTGGGGTATGGCGGGCAAAGCATTTCTTGAACAAGCCCGTGGCACGCCGTTTTTACCCATGGCGCTTCGGTTGTTTGGCGTAAAGATTGGCCAAGGTGTTTATATGGACGCCACCGACATCACTGAGTTTGACTGTGTGACGATTGGTGATCATGCCTCGATCAATGCAGGTGCTTGCCTGCAGACACATTTATATGAGGACCGCCTCATGAAAGTGGGCCGCATTTGGGTCGGGCAGGATGTAACTGTTGGTGCTGGTTCGACTGTGCTTTACGATACGCATCTGGGCGATGGTGCAATCATCGGGCCGCTCACGCTGGTCATGAAGGGCGAAGAGCTTCCATCTGATTCATCGTGGGTCGGATCACCTGCTCAGCCAGCTGAAGTATTCCAGGCTGTGGAGGTTGAAAAGTAAACGGCGATGGCGGTGTGAGTATTTTGGCTGCATTTGCATTCAGGTTTTGTGGGCATTCAGAAGCGAAAACAACGTTGCAAACATTTCTCCCCTGTAGCAGGGGAGGAATGAATGCGCCAACTGCTGCTCTAAAACCCGACCTTATCTCCGCCCTTTAAAGCAAGCATCTCTCGCGCTTCATCTGGCGTTGCGATTTGCATTCCGAGGTCTTCAATGATGCGGCGGATTTTACTCACTTGCTCTGCGTTCGACGTGGCCATTTTGCCTTTTCCAATGTAAAGCGAATCTTCCAAGCCAACGCGCACATTGCCTCCCATCATAGCCGCTTGGGTGCAGAAATTCATTTGATGACGACCAGCTCCCAGAACTGACCAATGATAATCATGCCCAAACAATTTATCGGCGGTTTCTTTCATAAACACCAGATTGCGCAGATCAGCACCGATGCCGCCTAAAATTCCGAAAATCATTTGCACGAAGAATGGCGGCTTGATGGCACCCTTATCGACAAAATGCGCAAGATTATATAGATGCCCCACATCATAGCATTCATGTTCAAAGCGTGTGCCGCGTTCGCCCATCACCGATAAGATGCGCGCAATATCTTTGAAAGTGTTTTTAAAGATCGCATCTTCGGTGGCGGCCAACATTTGCGGCTCCCAATCATGTTTCCATGTTGGATATTTCGCGAGCAGAGGGAACAAGCCAAAATTCATCGAGCCCATGTTGAGCGAGCACATCTCGGGGGCCGCTTGCGTTGGGCCCTCCAAGCGTTGATCCACGCTCATCAACATGCTGCCACCTGTTGTAATATTGATCACCGCGTTGGTGGCCTGTTTGATCTGTGGCAGAAATTGCATGTAGAGACTGGGGTCAGAAGACGGCCTGCCGTTTTGCGGGTCGCGGGCGTGAAGGTGCAGGATAGCAGCACCCGCTTCGGCGGCCGCGATGGCTGAAGCTGCAATTTCTGTTGGTGTCACAGGCAATGCATCAGACATTGTGGGCGTGTGAATGCTGCCCGTAATGGCGCATGAAATTATAACTTTTGCTGACATGTGTCGTCCTCGAAATTCTTCTTAAGGAAACGTCAACCGATCTTGGCGCCGCCTGAAGCTTCCTTGCTATAACACAAATCGAAAATCTTTTGCAGATCAAAGCCTGATGGGATAGGTGGGGGGGACGTCAGAGCGTGTGTGCCCCTCACCTCCCCCAATGCTTCGCTTTGGGTCCCCTTCCTCTCCCGCTGTGCGGGCGAGGACGCTAGAGTTTTAGAGCATTCGACGCTTCGCTTGAATAGCAGGCGTCTAAGATTTTTTGTAGATCGGCGGCACGGCGGAAACTTGGGTCGCCGTTTTTGCCTGCAACTATTGCTGAAATAAATTTATGATAGTTTGAAGGCTCAGCTTCAGTGCGCACAATATCGCGCCACGCTTGGGTGTGAACATCTTCGCCTGAGCACACGCGCAAGATTGTGCGGTCGTGATCATTCTCGATTTCAAGTCCACCCTTGGTGCCGAATACATGAAGCTTCAGCGTGTTGCCATAGCCTGTCATGAAGCGGCTGGCATGGATCACGCCCAATGCGCCGTTTTCAAACTCGACTGACATCGAAGCTGAATCATTAGCATCTAAAGTATATTCGCCAATTTTATCGTTCGGCGCTTTATGGAACGTTTTGAGACGCGCCTGAATTGAGGTCGGCATCATGCCGATGGCATAGGTTGTGAAATCCAGAATATGAATGCCCACATCGCCAAGCACGCCTTTGGAGCCGTGCTTTTCTGATAAGCGCCACAACCACATCGGCAGCTTGTCCCAAGCGCCCCAATGATTGCCCACCAGCCAGCTTTGACGGTAAGACGATTCAACATGGCGCACTTCGCCAATTTCGCCCGATGCAATAATGCGCTTTGCGGCTTGTAGACCAGCTACACCGCGATAGGTCAAATTGACCATATTGATCACGCCAGCTTTTTCAGCGGTCGTTGCCATCTCACTGGCGAGGGTGAAATTTTCAGCCAATGGCTTTTCACATAACACATGTTTTTTGGCGGCAAGAAACTTCATGGTGGTCGGATGGTGAATGCTATCGGGTGTGACGTTTGTTACCGCATCAAACTCTCCCCATTTGATCGCGTCATCGAGCGAGCCAAAGGCCTTGCCCGCATGGTGATCTGCGGTGAATTTTTTGGCTCGCGCCAAATCAACATCGGCGCAGCCTACAATCTCAACGCGGGCATCAGCATTAAATGCTTTGCAATGCCCTGCTGCCATGCCGCCTGTGCCCAGCACAAATAAACGAATTTTCTGAGTCATTATCTAAAACCTGCTTCGCCTTTCTCATGCAAAGTAGGCCCTTTCACTTCGAGTGGAATGGGCGCCTTATCATGCGGCACATTGGGCGATGGATGAATGCCGACCCAGGGCTTGGCTGGATTGTAGGCCCAGCGCGTGGCGTTCTTGATCACCTTCAGAACCAACGGATTATGATAGGCGGTATAGGCTTCATGGCCTGGCCGGAAATAGAACACTTTGCCAGCACCGCGTTGATAGGTGACACCGGAGCGGAACACTTCGCCGCCTTCAAAATGTGAGATCATCACCGTTTCGAGTGGTTCAGGAATCGAGAATGGCTCGCCATACATTTCTTCATTTTCAATTTCGATCATTTCAGGCAAGCCAGCGGCAATCGGGTGATTTGGATTGATAATCCAAACGCGTTCCTTCTCGCCTGCTTCACGCCATTTTAAAGAGCAAGGTGTGCCCATCAATTTCTTGAAAATTTTCGAATAGTGACCGGAATGCAGAACAATCAAACCCATGCCTTCCCACACGCGTTTGGCTACACGTTCAACAATTTCATCCTTCACGTCACCATGTGCTGCGTGGCCCCACCAGACAAGAACATCGGTTTCATCCAATCGTTTTTGCGAAAGGCCGTGTTCGGCGTCATCGTCGAGCAACGCGTGGTCAACACTGAAATCCTTGTCGCCTTTATAGGCATTTTTCAGAGCGCCATGCATTCCTTCGGGATAAAGGCTGGCGACCAGCTTGTTGGTTTTTTCATGGCGGTGTTCATGCCAAATGAGAGTGCGAATGGTCATCTTCGTTATCCTAATTAATTTGCAAGTCGCATTTCGTTTTCGCCAAAGCGGTGGACATGTTGGGCAATTGGTTTCAAATTCAACTTCTGGCCGGTTTTATATTCTGTGCGCCCAGGCTGGCGCACAGTTAGCATGCCCGTGGCTGTGGTTACATACAGAAAACTGTCGCTGCCCAGAATTTCAGTATAATCCAAAGTTCCAGTAATATCTGTCTTCGTATCTGAGAATTCGAAATGTTCGGGACGAACGCCAATGGTTTTGGCTTTGAGTTTTTCAGCTGGTGCACCGGTGATAAAATTCATCTTCGGTGACCCGATAAAACCTGCCACGAATACGCTGTTGGGGTTTTCGTAGAGCTCCATGGGCGTGCCAACTTGCATGACTTTGCCAGCTTGCAACACCACAATGCGGTCTGCCATCGTCATGGCTTCCACCTGGTCATGCGTTACATAAACCATGGTGGTTTTGGGCAGGTCGCGCTTGAGCTTGGCAATCTCCATGCGCATCTGAACGCGAAGCGCCGCATCAAGATTTGAAAGCGGTTCATCAAACAAAAACACTTTGGCACCGCGCACGATGGCCCGGCCAATCGCAACACGTTGGCGCTGGCCACCTGAAAGTGCCTTTGGCAGCCTTGTGAGATAGCTGGTGAGCTGGAGCATTTCACCCACAGCCTCAACTTTGATTTTAATCTCCGCGCGGCTCAGGCCCTGATTTTCTAAAGCAAAGCCGATATTTTCAAAAACACTCATATGCGGATAAAGCGCGTAGGATTGGAAGACCATAGCGATGCCGCGTTTGGAGGGTGGCACCTCATTGACAACGGCATTGTCAATTTCAATTGTGCCGGAACTGACCTGATCCAACCCTGAAATCGCCCGCAACAATGTTGACTTGCCGCAACCTGATGGGCCCACGAAAACGATGAACTCGCCTGACTTGATGTCCAGGTTAACATCTTTCAGAATGTGAACGCTGCCATAAGACTTGTTGAGATTGGTGAGCTTGATATCAGCCATATTAGCCTCCCTTAACCGAGCCGGCGAGAAGCCCGCGCACGAAGTATCTTTGCAGTGAGAAGAATACAGTGAGTGGAACAATGATTGTAACGAAGGCCGACGCTGTAAGAATTTCCCAGTTCCCGCCGCGCGAACCCAACAGTGCATTGAGTTTACCCGTGAGCACCAGTTGATCGGATCCGCTGCCCAGGAACACAATCGCCACAAGCAAATCATTCCACACCCACAGGAATTGGAAAATGGCGAATGATGCGAGTGCTGGAAAGCACAGAGGCAAAACAATGCGGCGGAAGATTTTGAAATCATTGGCCCCGTCAATCTGCGCGGATTCAATCAGGTCTTTTGGAAGACCTGCAATGTAACTGCGCAACAGATAAATTGCAAAGGGCAGTCCAAATCCGGTATGGGCCAGCCAAATGCCGAGATACGTTTTTGACGGAACGCCCATGAAATATCCAGCTGCATTATAGAGCTTGAGTAAAGGGATGAGTGACATCTGCAAGGGCACAACCAGCAACCCGACAATAATTGCGATGAGAAGGCCGCGGAAGGGCAGTTTCATCCACGCCAATGCATAGGCAGCAAAAGCGGCAATCAAAATGGGAATGATGGTGGCCGGGATCGTCACCGTCAATGAATTGATGAACGATCTGCCAATGCCTTCTGAGAATAACACGGTTTGGTAATTATCTAAAGTAAAGCGCGGCGGTTGTGATGACACAAAAAATATTCGTGCCCCACGTTCATCGGCAAATTTAGTTGGCGATGTCAGAACGTAGGAGCCATCCACATTCACCGTCAGGGTCTGGCCCGCATCAAGTGTAACGGTTGAACCTGCTGGATTTGACCCTGGTGTTTGCACCTTCGTGCCAAAGGCCGAAACCTTGCCCGCAGCCCCATCAACACCTTCAAAAAGGTTTCCTGAGATTGCAAATTTTCCGTCCTTCTCAACCTGGTCGGCTGATCCTTTCATACGGCCAACTTGTTTGCGGTCAGCACTTGATAGGGCTGTCCACCAGCCGGATGCGGCGATGTCGTTCTTGTCGCGCAGCGAGCTGATCAACAGGCCAGCCGTTGGGAAAGTCCATAACGCGATGATAATTATAACTGCGAGATTGAGTAGTATGCGGGAAGGTTCAAGGCGCAGGCGCTTTAACATATCAATGTCCACCCTGCTCTTTGTTGGCTTGACGAATGTTCCAGATCATAATCGGCAGTACGGCAACCATAATGACGATGGCAATGGCTGCACCCCGACCAAAGTCACCGCCGCCTCTAAACATCCAATCAAACATCAGATTGGCCAAAACGGTTGTGCCCCACTGGCTGTTGGTCATGGTCAAAACGATGTCGAAGATTTTGAGAACGAGAACTGTAATGGTCGTCCACACCACAAGGATTGTGCCATAGATCTGGGGCACCATAATCCGGAAGAAGATTTTAAATGGACCAGCGCCGTCAAGGGTTGCAGCTTCAAGCGTATCTTCAGGGATGCCGCGCAGAGCTGCCGCCAAAATAACTGTCGCAAAGCCCGTTTGTATCCAGACCAAGATCGCCATCAAGAAAAAATTATTCCAGAATGGCAGCGCTATCCACACCTGAGGCGCGCCGCCGAAATAGGTGACGATGGCGTTGATGATGCCGATCTGGTCTTGGCCTTCGCCGCGATAGTCGTAAACAAATTTCCAGATAACACTGGCACCCACAAATGAAATAGCCAGCGGCATGAATATCAGACTCTTTGCAAGGTTACCCCACCACAAACGATCCGTCAGCACCGCGATGATAAGACCCATCAGCGTGCACAATGCTGGCACCACGGCGAGCCATAAAATATTATTGAAGATTGAAAGGCGGAATTGATCGTCGTGAAACGCCCAAACATAATTGGCTAAACCAACAAACTTATCGCCAGCACGGTCATGAAACGAAAGCCAAAAAGTTTCAATGACCGGGAAAATCAGATAGACGCTGAGAAGAAGCAACGCTGGGCCCAAAAATAGCCAAGGGCGGATCACCGTCTGCATTTTTAAATTGCGCACAGCACTTGCGTCGTTGCTGGCATTGGCCGAAAAAATTCTGTCCAACAGCCAATTTGATCCATAGAAATAGCCGAAACATCCACCAACACCGATAATCACGGTGAAGAATGCGTAGATAGTTTGTTCTGCCATTTGAGCTAACCCCGCCGAAATTTAAACTCGGAAAATAAAAAGCTCCGAACCGGTGTTTCTGGTCCGGAGCTCTTCCGTTGCTAGCAGAGCGTTTTGACTTTTCACAGAAAAGTCAAAATCGCCCTAAGTTCAGGTTGATCTAGGAGGAACCCTCGATTATTTGAGCGCGTCCCATGCTTTCTGGATTTCAGCAGCTGTATCAGCTGATGATTTGCCACCCACAAAATCCACCATGCCAGTCCAGAAAGCGCCAGCACCAATCTTGCCTGGCATCATGTCTGATCCGTCAAAACGGAATGTTGTTGCTGATGCCATCATGGCCCCTTCTTTGCGGGCAGCATCATTGGCATAGGCAGCAGGGTTAGCGCTCTTGAGTGGTGTCAAGAAGCCACCATCAGCCATCCAAAGTTCGTGGGCCAACGGCAACTTCAAATAGTCGATGAATGCGCGCGCTGCTTTTGAATCCTTGGTAATGGTGAAGAGTGTGCCAGCACCGAGAACTGGTGTGCCGAGATCAGCCCTGGCCGCGTAGGTTGGGAAATAGAAGAAGTCGACATCTGTTCCAACCTTTTTGCCCTCAGGAAAGAAGGATGGAATGAATGAAGCCTGATGGTGCATGTAGCACTTTGGCGGCGTTGAGAAGAGGCCCTTCGGGCTGTCGCGGAAATCGATTGATGCAACACCAGCGTGACCGCCGTCAACATAGGCATCATTCTTGGCAAATGAGCCGAAGATGTCCAATGCGTTGATGACTGCGGGGTCAGTGAACTTCACAGTGTTGTTAACCCAGCCATCATAGACTTCAGGCTTCTGGGTGCGCAGCATAATGTCTTCAACCCAGTCGGTTGCGGGCCAACCTGTTGCACCGCCTGAACCCAGACCAATGCACCATGGCTTGCCGCCGTCTTTAACAATCTTGTCAGACAGGGCAATCAATTCTTCCATCGTCTTTGGAATTGCATAGCCTGCATCTTTAAAGTTTTCAGGGCTATACCAAACCAAGCTCTTCACGTCGGTCTTGTAAGAGAAGCCGTAGAAATTCTTGGTACCGTCTTTGCCCTTGGATGTGCCGAGATCAACCCATGATTGGCCTGCGCCGTAATTTTCCACCATCCACTTGGCATCATCGGCCGTCAGCGGAGCCAACAAACCTTTGCCAGCAAGGTCGGCAATCAAGCCAGGTTGTGGCAAAACTGAAATATTGGCAGGGCTGCCTGCGGAGGTATCGATCACAACCTGCTGCTCATAATTTTCTGATGAAGAATATTTCACGTCAGCGCCAGTGGCTTCGCGGAAATAATCGAGAATGACTTGCACGTGCTTTTCGTCATCGCCGCGCCAAGGACCAAATATTGTCAACGTTTCGCCCTTGAGATCAACTTTTTTCAAGGTATCAAGATTTGCCCAAGTGAACTTGGCATCTTCGCCTGGCTTGTATTTGAGTTCGGCCAAAGCGGGTGTTGCCAAGGCAAGTGCAGCGAAGGCCGCGCTGATATAAAGAACTTTCTTCACGTGATATTCCTCCCATTTAACGTCTTGATTTTAGAATTACAGAACGCCCTTTGGCTTGATTTTGGATTTTTTCCAAAGCGCTTTGAGGCTTATTTAATGGCTTCAATAATCAAAACCGTCAAGAAAATTTTTATGTTCCGAGTGTTGCAACGCACCAAATCAAATGTTGCACTCGCAACAATTATTGAAAGCGCTTTGGAAGTGTGTCAGTCATCATTTATGAATCTCAAAGAATTGGCAAAACATCTAGGTCTCTCGCCGACGACGGTCAGCCGCGCCTTGAATGGTTATCCCGAGGTCGGCGCCGAAACCAAACGCCGGGTGGGCGCAGAAGCACAGCGCTTGGGCTATCAGCCCAACCCGCATGCCAGGCGGTTGGCCACCGGCCGCTCTCACGCCATCGGCCACGTGTTTCCAACTGATCGTTCCTTGATGATCGATCCACTCTTTTCTGATTTCGTGGCGGGTGCCGCAGAAATTTATGCAGCTCATGGTTTTGAAGTGATGTTGCATGCCGGTGGATCGGAAGATGAACTTTCAGTTTACCGCCGCTATGCGCAAGGCGGTGCAGTTGATGGCGTGGTGGTTTTGGGCCCGCGGGTTAATGATCCGCGCATTGCACTGCTCAATAAACTAAAGCTGCCCTTCATTGTTCACGGTCGTCTTGACGAGTCTGAAGATAATTACGCGTGGCTTGATATTGATAATCGCGGCGCGTTCCACAAAGCAACCAAGCTTCTCACTGATCTGGGCCACCGGCGTATTGGCATTATCAATGGTCTTGAGGATATGACCTTCGCGCTTCACCGCAAGCAGGGCTATGAGCGCGCGCTGAGCGACAAAGGCATCAATCATGATTCAATGATTACCTCAAGCGGATTGATGACCGAAGAAAATGGCTACCGGCAAACCAAACGAATCTTGCAAATTAACAATCGACCAACTGCATTATTGCTCTCCAGCATGTTGTTAGTGTCTGGTGCCATGCGCGCCATTAATGAAATGGGGTTGCACATCGGCAAAGACATTTCCTTGATCGCCCATGATGACGGTTTGCCCTTTTTAAATGCCGATGGCCTGGTGCCATCGCTGACCACCACGCGCTCGTCCATTCGCGCCGCTGGTTCGCGCGTGGCCGAATTATTACTCAACATCATCACCGATCCCGAGGCAGAACAACCGCATGAATTATGGAATGTTGATTTAATTGTGAGAGGATCGACGGGGGCGGTTAGGGTTTGAAGTCAAACATCACCCTTCCCCCGTCGGGAGAAGGCAAATAAGTAAAACACCCAACATCAATGATTATCGCCTTCCCCCGTTTGCCACTTGGCAAATGGGAGAAGGTGGCCGAAGGGCTATGCGGTTTGAAGTCAAACCGCTTTGATGAGGGCTCTGGGCCACAGACTCCGAAGAGAAAATTTTATAAATCTTTTTTCCTTTTTCTATGCTTTTATGCTTGACAAAC
>JAYWEV010000096.1:0-15044 GCA_043779145.1 Aestuariivirga sp.
CAGAATTTTGCATTCTGGCACTGTACTTGATTGGAGATTTTTGACAATGAGGGGCATGACCCAATCTCTCGCGATTTTAGAAAAACTGATTTCATTTCCCACTGTCAGCAAAGATAGCAATTTGGCTTTGACCGATTATGTGCGACAGTTCTTGAGTGAATTGGGTTTTCAATCTTCAATTGTTTATAATGAAGACAAAACCAAAGCCAATCTATGGGCCACGATTGGGCCTGCCAATATGGGTGGCGTGGCGCTTTCGGCGCATACCGACGTGGTTCCTGTGGTTGGGCAGAATTGGAGTTCTGATCCATTTGTGATGGCGCGTCGCGGCGGCAATCTGTATGGCCGCGGAACTGCGGATATGAAGGGCTTTATCGCGTGTTGTCTGGCAATGGCGGCACGAGTTGATCAATCCAAATTAAAGACACCCATTCATTTTGCATTTTCCTATGATGAGGAAATTGGTTGCATCGGCGTGCGGCGGTTGCTGCACATGTTGAAGATCCTGCCATTTCGCCCACGTTTTTGTATTGTGGGTGAACCGACCATGTTACAGGTGGTGACTGCGCATAAGGGCAAACTTGGTTTTCGCGTAACGGCGCATGGGCTTGAAGCGCATTCCAGTTTGGCCCCTATAGGTGTGAATGCGATTTATATGGCTTGCGATTTGATTGCCGAAATTCGGCGCATTCAAGAAGATCTGGCGGCAAACGGCGCGCGCGATGGCGAATATGAAGTGGCTTACACCACGCTGCATGTTGGCAAAATGGCGGGCGGCGAGGTGTTGAACATCGTGCCAAATCATTCCAGCTTCGATTTTGAAATTCGCTATCTGCCGCTGGATGACCAGCATGCGATTGTTGAGCGGATCAAACAAGCAGCGGAAAATGTGGCTCAGCGCTACCGTGGCGTTTTCGCCGATGCACGATTTGTATTTGCAGATTTGCAAAGTTATCCAGCGCTTGATACCCCAGTTGATAGTGAAGTTGTTAATTTCGTCCGTGCACTGACGGGTGGGAATTCAACAGGCAAGATCACGTTTGGCACTGAAGGTGGATTGTTTCAGAAAGAACTTGGTATTCCCGCGGTTGTGTGCGGGCCGGGAAACATTGCTGTTGCACATAAACCTGATGAATATGTTTCTGAAGAACAGATGGCGCTTTGTGATGCGATGCTCGACAAATTAGTGGAGCGGCTTCAACTTAGGTATCGCCCGGCACACCATAGCTTGGGGCTTGCGTAGGATCGATCGCACGTTGAAGATATGCGCCCATCTGCGGTTTGTATTCAGTCCACAGTTTGCGCAAGAACGCCACAGGATTTTCATCATCCCAATCGACGCGCAAATTTACCAGTGGAAAGTCTTGTTCGTGAAAAACGATGAGGCAAGCGGAACGCACTGGCCCTTCCTCACCGCCGGAATCAAGCCCTGTTTCCAATGCGCGGAGCAAACGTTCAGCCAAATGTTGATCCGCATTCGCAGCAAAAGCGTCGGTCATCATTTTTGGCAGATCTGCTGACTTCAACAAATTGCCCGCAGCCACACAATTTTTCTGTTCGCTTACAGCGTGCGTGCCGAGGATTTCGTCACCCGAATAAGAAGCAGAATTGCCAAATTGATCAACCGCTGTGAGTTGGCGGAAGTTTACATTTTTACGACTGCGCGTGACCGCCATAATGGCTTCGCCAGCGCTCAAACCATCTTGCATATAGTCAAGCAACAAAGGGCCTAATCTAGGGTCGGTCACGTTTTGTGTAGACACAGCGCCAACGCCTGCGCGCGCATGCGGGCAGCGCGCGCCGACGGCGATTGATGAAGTGGTGATGGCCACGCCAAAGGCTCCGGACTTGGCACAGCGGCCTGCGATTGAGAATGTCATTTTGGATCCGGTATCACGGCGGTCACCTCAATTTCGACCAGCCATTCAGGCCGCGCCAATGCCGTAATCACCAGGCCCGTTGAAACTGGAAACACGCCCTTCAACCACTTGCCCATTTCACGGTAAACATCTTGGCGGTAACGCACGTCGGTTAAGTAAACCACGATCCGGCAGATGTGATCCATGTGACCGCCAGACTCTTCCATCAGCAGTTTTATATTGGCCATCGTTTTGGCGGTTTGAGCTGTTACATCGCCAACATACAAGCTTTCGCGTGTATCCAAATCTTGGGCGACTTGGCCACGCACAAACACCATGGTGCCGCGCGCAACCACGGCTTGGCATAGATCATTGTCGAGCTTTTGTTCGGGGTAACTGTCCTTCGTGTTGAAGGGGCGGATGCGTTTATGGGCTGTCATGGGGTTTACGTTGGCTTAAGCCAAGAGCCTTTCAAGTTTACGGGCGTCTGGCTTCAATTTTTTTGTCCGCGCCTGCGCCAAATCATATGCAATTTGCATGCGCAGCCACAAATCGGCAGTGCCGCCAATCGTTATCTGAATTCTCAAAGCCATTTCTGTAGTGACTGAACTTTCAGCATTAACCACTCGGTAAAGCTGCTGCCGTGTCACGCCCAAAAATTCAGCTACCTGAGCCACAGAATAGCCTAGCTCTTGAATTTCGCCCTTTAAAACTTTGCCTGGGTGCATTGGGCTTTTCATTGCCATGTTAAAGTCTCCTAGTGATAGTCCAAAAAATCCAAATCTAAGCGGTCACCATCCGAAAAACGAAAGATGATGCGCCAGTTAGCGCGCACCGTTATTGCCCAAAATCCCTTCAAATCACCTTTCAAAGGATGCAAATTGAATGTGGGCAAGTTTAATTCATCCACCTTGTTTGCCTGATCCATAACAGTGGAGATGGCTTGAATTCGGAGCAACAATTCGGGAGGCAATTTCTTGACGCCGTTTCGTTCAAAAAAGTCTTTCAAACCTTTATGGCGAAAGCTTCTTATCGCAACTCAATTTGTAACTTGTAACGTAACATGTGTCAACTTTTACTCCGCTGCCTTCTTGGTTTCGTTCCAGATTCGGTCCGACATTCCGCCTGCTTTTTGGGCGAAGGTCAAGGCTTGGTTCCAGTCGAAATTGCGATAGACGGCGGCGGATTGGGCGAAGGGAGCGGACTGTGCGAAGAGTTGGAAGGTGAGGCGGTGGCCTGCGTAATCTGAGTTCAATAGATCACGCGCGAGGGCGAGTAATTTCCGCCTGTCTTCGGCCAACCACTGATCGTTGATGGTGTAATATTTGTCCATCCATTTCTTGGTTTCAGGGTGATCAAACACGGCTGAATCAGGGGTTACACAAATCTGGCCACCACAGAGTTCGCGGGCGATATGCATCATCTTTGGCAAGTTGTTCAGCGCGTGGACACGGCCCGTCATCAATAGTGATTGGTTGGGCATCAGCAAACCATTCGGGCTTTTTTCGGCGGTGTAGATAGAAGCTGTAAGATGCGCATTGATGCCTTCGCGCCAGACGGCCAGTTCAGATAATTTTTCTTGAACGGCTTGTTGCTTATCGAGACCGGTTTGTTTGGCATTCCACATGGCCGCGCCGATAATCAGATCAGCATATGAGAGTGTGCGCTGAACAAATGGGAATGCAGAATAGCGGTGCAGCGTTTGGCGGATGAAGGCAGCGGCTTTGGTGTGTTGATAAAACAGAACATCTTCCCAGGGGATGAGCACATTATCCAAAATCATGATGGTGTCGACTTCGTCGAACTTGTTTGACAACGGATAGTCTCGTGGCGATGCACGGTTGGTGAAGCCTGTGCGGCATATGTGTTTTACACCCGGCGCATTCATGTGCACGATGCAGCCTAGCGCATAGTTTGAAAGTTTGCTATCGCCCCAATTGGCTATTGTTGGCTTCAGAAAAGCTTGATTGGCATAGGCTGCGGCGGTTTCATATTTTGCACCACGGATGATAATTCCTGCGTCAGTTTCTTTGACCACATGCACCAGCATATCTGGGTCTTGGTCTTGGGGCGGTTTTGAGCGATCACCTTTTGGATCAGTGTTGGCCGATACATGGAAGGGATCATCATGCAGCGCCTTCATGATGTGGCGTTCAATATTGGCGGCAAAGCGCGAGTCAATTTCGTTGAGAATATCTTTGCCATCCCACAGCGACCACATTTCGCCGATGGTCTCGTCGCCCATGCGGGTGACGACGCCGCCGATGTCTTTCATGACAGTGTCGACAGCGTTGCGTTTATCATGCCAGTCTTGTTGAACGCGCGGCAGTTTGTTGCCGATGGCAAAACGCTCGCCACCTTCCTCATAGGTCATCACATTTTGCGTGGCTTTTTCGTGTTGCATGTCATAGATGCGGGCGCGGATATCAACTGCAGGTTTGAACAGTGGATGGCGGGTTACATCTTTCACACGCTCGCCATTGATCCAAACTTCCCGTTCATCTCTGATTGACTCGCGGTACTGTTCGCCTGTTCTAATCATGTTTGTGCCTCACGTTTCAATCATACGGCCATAGCTGCGATTGGAATAAACCATCGGTTCGGTATCGCCACGCAAAGCGGAGATCACGCGGCCCAGGAAAATGCGGTGCGTACCCGCATCATGAAAGCTTTCGAGTTCGCACTCGAAGCTGGCGGTCGCCAATTTCAGAATGGGCAAGCCAAGCGCTTGGCCTTCGATCCATCCATGTTGTTCGAAATCATAGTGTTTACCGTCTAGCGCGCGCCCCGCGAAAACTTGTGCAATTTCTTGGCTTTGCACGTTCAAAATATTGATCGCAAAACGGTGGTTTCGATTGATTGCGGAAACGGCAATATTTTTACGGTTCAGGCAAGCGAGCAAAATTGGCGGCTCAGCAGAAACTGAAGTGACGGCACTGACAGTGAGTCCGAATTTTCCACCTGGCCCGTTCGTCGTCACAATGCTCACCCCGTTGGCCAAGGCTGCCATCGCGTCGACGAAGCGCTCTTTTGTCTCGGAGGGGAACGAAGGTGGAATGATCTGCATATTCATGGTGCTTTACATGGCATAATTTTTTGATTAGAAAAAATAGATAATTATTGGACGCTGTATAGTTTTAAACTATGTTAAAATTTACGTTTCGACAATTGGAATATGCAGTTCAAACTGCTGATAGTGGATCGGTTGCCGCTGCGGCAGAAATTTTGCGCGTGGCGCAGCCTTCCGTCTCAACTGCGCTCAAGAAGCTTGAAGACACCATTGGCTTGCAAATCTTCATTCGACATCATGCGCAAGGTCTGACGCCTACGTCTCGTGGTAGTGTATTTTTGGCGGATGCACGGCGGCTGTTGGCACATAGTGAAGAATTAGCACGTCAATCCGACGCGCAAACAGGGCCGCTCAAAGGGCGTTTGCACGTGGGAAGTTTCGTCACTTTGGCGCCTACTTACGCACCAATTCTTATCAGTAAATTCAATGCGTTATATCCTGGCGTTGAGATTGTTCTCGAAGAAGGAGTGCAAGGTGAATTGCTCAACGGCTTGAGGCACGGGCAGCATGATGTGGCGCTGATTTATGATGTTGATCTGCCTGCGGATATTGAAGCAAAGGAAGTGGCGTCGCTTAAGCCTTACGTGCTTTTATCAGCGTCGCACAAGCTTGCACGTTTCAAAACAATTTCACTTTCCAATTTGGCAAATGAAAAACTCATTTTGCTCGATATCCAACCCAGCCGAACCTATTTTTTGCGTCTTTTAGAGGCGCAAGGTGTAAAGCCCGTCATTGGGTTTTCGTCAGCTTCTCTCGAGCTTGTGCGGGGTATGGTGGCGCGGGGGTTAGGATATTCGCTTTTGATCACGCGGCCTGCGGGCGATCAGTCTTATGATGGCGAGAAACTCAGCGTTCACGAAATTGCAGGTATAGCCGAGCGAGGGGTGATTGCCATTGCACATCTGAAAAATGTGAGACAGACACAGGTCGCGCAAGTATTTGAAAAATTCTGTATTGATTATTTCAAGACTGTGCGAAATAGCATTCAAAGAAATTACGGAAAGTAAATCATGCGCGCTGATGTTCCACCGACCATTCGTCTCAAGGATTACAAAGTTGCTCCTTTCAAAATTGAAAGTTTAGAGCTGAAGTTTGAACTTGCGCCAAATGCAACGCGAGTGACCTCTCATATAAGATTGAAACCTAATCCAAAGTCGCTTGAAAAAAATGCACCGCTGATTTTTGATGGTGAGAAACTGAAACTGATCAGTGCAGAAATTGATGGCCGCATGTTGTCATCTGCCGAATATGAATTAGGTGCGGCAAGTTTAATCATCGCCAACTTGCCAAAGGGGGATTTTTCGTTGTCGATTGTTACAGAGTGCGATCCGGATGGCAACACTGCTTTGACTGGGCTCTACATGTCGAACGGCATGTATTGCACGCAATGCGAGGCGCAAGGCTTCAGGCGGATCACTTATTTTTACGATCGCCCAGATGTGATGACGGTATTCAAAGTGCGCATCGAGGGGCCATCGTCACTGCCTGTTCTGCTCTCCAATGGTAATGCCGTCGAACATGGTAAGCTTGATGGTGATCGCCATTATGCGGTTTGGGATGACCCCCATCCAAAGCCCAGCTACCTGTTCGCCTTGGTCGGCGGTGATTTGGCGCATGTGAAAAGCAGTTTCAAAACCATGAATGGTCGCGATGTTGAACTCGGCATCTATGTCGAGAAGGGCAAAGAGGGGCGCTGCGATTGGGCTATGGAATCTGTGAAAGCTTCGATGCTGTGGGATGAGACAGCATTTGGCCGCGAATATGATTTGGATGTTTTTAACATTGTTGCGGTTTCAGATTTCAATATGGGGGCTATGGAAAACAAAGGCCTCAATATATTCAATGACAAATATATTTTGGCTTTGCCTGAAACAGCGACGGATACCGACTACACTCTAATCGAAGGCATTATCGCTCACGAGTATTTCCACAATTGGACAGGTAACCGTATTACCTGCCGCGATTGGTTTCAACTTTGCTTGAAAGAAGGTCTAACAGTTTTCCGTGATCAAGAGTTCACGTCCGATATGCGCTCGCGCTCGGTGAAGAGAATTGAGGATGTGAAGAGGTTGCGTTCAAGCCAATTTCCTGAAGATCAAGGTCCATTGCAACATCCGGTTCGACCTTCTTCTTACATCGAGATCAATAATTTTTATACGCCGACCATTTACGAAAAAGGCGCTGAGCTTTGTCGCATGATAAAGATATTGATTGGCGATAAGGCGTTTGCCAAAGCGATGAAGCTCTATTTCAAGCGCCATGATGGCGAGGCCGCGACTGTTGAAGATTTTGTTGCGTGCATGGCTGATGCATCTGGCCGCGATATGAAACAATTTTTCCGGTGGTATGAACAGTCTGGAACGCCAACGGTTTCAGCGCGCGGAGAATACAACAACAAAAAGCAAACTTATGAGTTGACTATTTCGCAATCGCAGCCCCGACTTAAGGGTCAGCCGAAGAAATTACCGTTGCATTTTCCTTTGCCCGTTGGGTTGGTGAATTCAAAGGGCAGGGATATGCCGCTAGTTTTAAAGGGCAAAAACAAGCTCAATTCTGGTATCCTTGAAATTACCGATGCAAAGCACTCGTTTAAATTCAAAGACATTTCAGAGGCACCTGCTCTGTCGGTTAACCGTGGATTTTCAGCGCCAATTATATTGAAATCTAATGTCACTGCAGCTGAGCAATTATTTTTAATCGGAAATGATTCAGATAATTTCAATCGCTGGGAGGCCGCCCAAACGATTGGCAAAGCCCTCATTGTGAAAACAGTAAAAGCTTTAGCCTCTGGAAAAAAGCTGCCGAGTGTTTCTGCTTTTGCTGGAGCTCTCGGCAAGTGTTTGGAAAGTTCGAAGCTTGATGATGCATTCAAAGCGCTCATTCTTGTGTTGCCGAGCGAAGCAGATGTGACTGCAGCAATTGGCAAAGATGTTGATAGCGATGTGGTTTATGCAGGGCGCGAAGCGGTGCGCTCATATATTGCAAAACAGTTGTTCAACACGTTGCAGACTGCTTTTGAGCAGACAGCAGATGCTGGCCCTTATAATCCAGATACTCTTGGCACTGCTAGGCGCTCGCTGCGATTGACGTTGCTGGCGATAATTGCGGCTGCGGACGGCGATGTGGCCGTTAAGTTGGCGCAAAAAGAATTTGCAAAACCTGATAATATGACGATTGAAATGGGCGCATTGGTTTCTATCAGGTCGCTTATTAACCGCCCAGAACGCGAAGCGATGTTGGAAGAGTTCTATCAGCGCCATAAAGACGATCACTTGATTTTGGATAAGTGGTTTGGGTTGAACGCCGCGATTCCGGGTGCTGATGCAGCGAAGCGTATTGAGCGGTTGCTGAAACATCCTGATTTTAAACTGAACACGCCAAACCGCGTTTATGCGCTGGTCGCTGGATTTGCGAATGGCAACAGCACGGGTTTCAACGCCGCAAGCGGCGAAGGTTACCGCGTTGTGGCCGATGTAATCATCGCACTCAATGCGATCAATCCGCAAGTTGCTGCAAGGTTGGCCACAGCATTTCGCAGTTGGAAGCTTTATGATGTGCAACGCCGCAATCACGCGCAGAAAAAAATGCAGCGCATTTTGGTCACGCCAGCGCTTTCGAACGATGTGTTCGAGATCATATCAAGAACATTGAAGGCATAATTTAATTTAGCCCAGCTTTTACTTGGCAAATCAGATTCACAGGCGGTAATTCTGTTTCGCGAGAGCAGAGACTGATTCGTGTGTAAACGGCGTTGCATTTGAAGTCTGGCATTTAACTTCAATATTGAACTGGGCGCATATTGGCCAACGCACATATTAAAGAACTTTTTTTCCGCGACCGAACGCTTCACTTGCCCATGCCTTGGCCAGGCCACACTGGCTATTCCGTTTCCGAACGTGCAATGCGTCGATTGATCATAGCGCTGACGGGCCTTTTTCTGCTAACGCTTGCCGCTGCACTTATCTCGCAACTTTTAGCAAGTCGTGCGCAGCATCTGGCGGATCAAGGCCAGTTTTCAATCCTTCAAACTGAGCGCGTAGCACAAAACATTAAGATTAAATTTTTGAATGAGGCTGTTTCTGCAAAGATTATTAGCGCCCTCTCTCAATCTCTCCTCGAGCAATCTGTGCCGCCGGACGCTCTCGGGTTTAACCGCGTTTACATCTTGCTCAACAGTGACGGAAAAATTGTAGGCACCGTGCCCGCGAATGCATCTTATATTTCCAAGAGCATTGATCATGTGATGGGGAAAGGATTTGTGCTGGATGCTGCGGTGAATGCATCCAGTATGATGCCCACACAATTGGCTGATGGCGAGGAAGTATTGATGGCATCTCGTGATCTTACGCCTTTTACAGGAAGTATATTAGCGTTTCAGAAAAGATCTGATGTGCTGTCTGTCTGGCGCAACGGTGTGATGGAGCTGTCGGTTTTATTTGCCGTAACGTTTCTCGTTTTGATGATGTTATCTGGCGCGTTTCACTGGCAAGCCGCTAAAGCCTCTGACGCCGATGAAATGTTGACGATGGCCACCACGAGATTAGATAAGGCGCTGGATGGCGGTGAATGTGGATTGTGGGATTGGAATTTGGCTGAAGGACATATTTTTTGGTCCAAGTCCATGTTCGAAATTTTAGGCCTGCCACCTAAAGGTGATTTTCTGAGCTATGGCGAAATTGCCGAATTGATACACCCAGATGATGCCAAGCTCGATAATTTGATTGAAGATTTGTTGATTGGCAAGCGCAAAGTTTTTGACCAAGAATTCCGCATGCGTCATGAAAAAGGCAATTGGGTTTGGTTGCGAGCACGTGCCGCACTTGCCCCCGGACAAGGACAAAGCGAGCCTCATCTTGTGGGTATTGTTTTTGATATTTCGCGTCAGAAAAAACTCGATAGGATGAACCGAGAGGCGGAAGTTCGCCTTAAGGATGCGGTTGAAAATATCTCTGAAGCTTTTGTTTTGTGGGATACGGAAAGCAAATTGGTTTTGTGTAATTCAAAATATCAGCAGTTCCATTCATTACCGTCAGAGGTTTGCCAGCCGGGTACGCCATATGGAGATGTTGCAGCGGCTTCAAAAGAACCAGTGGTTCGGCAGTTTGTGCCCGGTCAAGCAAATGATAGTTCGGGGGCTCGCTCGATGGAAGTGCAGCTCGCTGATGGGCGCTGGTTACAAATTAACGAACGCCGCACGAAAGATGGCGGGTTTGTTTCGGTGGGTACCGATATTACTGCGTTGAAGAAACAGGAAGAGCGATTGCTACATTCCGAACGCACGTTGATGATAACCGTTCGTGACCTTCAAAAAGAGCGGCAATTGGCCGAAGAGCAATCACAACGATTGGCCGAACTCGCAGATAAATACGCAAGTGAAAAAACCCGTGCTGAAGCTGCTAACCGTTCGAAATCAGAGTTCTTAGCGAATATGAGCCACGAGTTGCGCACACCTCTCAATGCCGTCATCGGGTTTAGTGAAATAATGTCACAAGAAATGTTTGGGCCATTAGGTGCAGCCAAATACAATGAATATGCTTTTGATATTGGCAAAAGCGGCCAATTTTTGCTTGATGTTATCAATGACATTCTCGACATGTCGAAGATTGAAGCGGGGCGCGTGGAGCTTGAGCCAGCGAATATTGATTTGCGCAGCGTGATGGAGGACGTGTTGCGTCTGGTTGCACCGCGTGCGGCCGAAGGCAAAATTGCGCTGAGCCTTGATCTTGAAAAGGATTTGAACGTGTTTGCTGATCGACGTGCGATTAAACAAGTTCTTATTAATCTTATATCAAACGCCATAAAATTCACGCCCGACGGCGGTTCGGTTACGGTCAAAATAAAGGCAACAGTTGAAACAGTCAGTGTACAGATCATCGACACCGGCATAGGCATTCCCCAGCGCGATATTCAAAAACTTGGGCGGCCATTTGAACAAGTTGAAAACCAGTTCACAAAGAGCAAAAGCGGATCTGGTTTGGGATTGGCAATTTCAAAATCACTAGTCGATTTGCATGGCGGCACCCTCAAAATCACCAGTAAGGTTGGGCAAGGCACAACTGTTCATGTTGATCTCCCCATTACGCAAGCGAAAATTGCGCTTTCTGCATGACGCTAGTTTCTTGGCATGTGAGCGGCCCGTTGACGGATCATTTCTGCTGATTTGCTTCGTTCTTCGGGCGTCAATTTGTAAACGACATCCAATATAATTTCATTTCCCTGCTTGGCGATATTTGAGGTGCTTGAGGTGAATTCATCCACGACTGATTTTATTTTTTCGGCGTTGGAATCTTGCAGCTCAAGAATGTCGGAAAACTTAAGCGTTACACCGCCCGCGTTCATTCTTTCGCTTAAGAGTTGATCTCGCTTGGATTCAAAAACGCCCGTTAATTCGCGGCGTCTTTCACGGGTTAGTGCAGAAAAAAATGCGCGGTAAAAGTTGGGCAAGGTTTTCTAGAAACGCGAATGGGCCAGCGCCGCGTCTAATCTTAGAGCCTATTGCTACGCCCCCGACCAGAAGATTGGCCATCAGCGGTATCACTAAAAGCCCTGTCCACCATGGTGAACGGAGCTCTGGACAATTCAACGACCGATTATGTCTTCGAATATTGCGGCGACTTGATTTTGTGTTTCAATGAGCAGCGCTTCGGCGGCCGCAATATCTGGCATTCCGGCGGTTCGTGCGATGGCTTGGTTTAAGCTTTTTGAGCTTTGCTTTGGTTCAAAATAATCCAGCACACACAGCCTCAGCACCTGCGTCAAATTTTGAAAGAGTTGGCACGCGAAGTTCAAAGTCGTTGCGTGGCTGGTTGATAGGCTTTGGTTTTTTTCGGCGTTAATCAAAGCTTGTAAAGTGTTGGTGCTTAGGATCTGACGATCATTTGCGATGAGCTGCAAATACTGAGCGATAAATTCGACCTCGACCAAACCGCCCTTGGCTCGTTTGATGTCCCATGGCCCTTTTTTTTCCTGCTCCTTCAACATCAGGTTACGCATGTCGCAGACATCTTCTCGAATTAAATTCACATCACGTTTTTCGACCAAAATAGTCTGGATGGCAGTCTTGAGATTCTGCTCTAGCTCAAGGTCGCCAGCAACAACGCGCGCGCGGGTTAAAGCGAGTTTTTCCCATGTCCAAGCCTCTTGTTTTTGATACGATAGAAAGCTCGAATAACTCACCGCCACAGGGCCTTTGCTGCCCGAAGGCCGAAGCCGCAGATCGACTTCGAAAAGTGTTCCCTCTGCAGTGGGTGCTGAAAGTGCGGTGATTAATCTTTGCGTTAACCTGGCATAATATTGGTTTGGACTGAGCGATTTCATGCCATCTGACAGTTCAGCATTCGTGTGGTGATCGTAAATCAGCATCAGATCCAGATCAGAACTTGCGGTCATTTCTTTTCCGCCCAGTTTGCCCAAAGCGATCACAGCACATCTGCCACCTTCGAAATCACCGTAAGTTTTTTTCATCTCGGCCACGGTTACGGCAAGCAATTTTATAATCGCTTGATCTGCAATATTGGAAAAACCTAGACTCGCTTCGCGGGGGCTAATGGTGTCTGCCAGTAATCTGACACCCACACGGAACTGATGTTCGCGGACGAGTACGCGCAGAAGATCCATCGCTTCATCTCTGGCCGTGTCGCTTGGGATCGTGTTATCAAACTCATCTTGTAACTGCGACCTAGTGGGCAGAGCGCGCAGAAAATCTGCTCCGGCGACGGCCTCTAATGTGCGCGGCTGGTGCTTTAATTGCTCGGCCAATCGCGGCGCTTGACCTAGAATTTGCGCGATGAGTTCAAGTAAATTTGGGTTGGCCTTTAACATAGAAAAAAGTTGCACGCCGGATGGTAAACCTTTCAGAAATTGGTCAAACGCCATGAACGCTTGATCAACTTCGCCACTGCCCGATAGAACTTTTAATAATTTAGGCATGAGTTCAGTCAGAATTTCGCGTGCTCTTGCTGTGCGCATCGCGGGATAGCGCCCAAAATGCCAAGCTCTTATGGTGGCGGAGGTTTCAGAAGCATGCCGAAAGCCCATGCTTTCAAGCGTTTCAAGTGTTGCGGGGTCGTCTTCACCGCCTGTAAAAACTAAACTTCCAGTGTCTGATCCTAAATCACTGGCGTCTTCAAACAACGCACTATAGTGGTGCTGTACGGTTTGAAGCGTAGCGCGGAGCTCCTTAGATAAAGCCTCGCCATCGTCAAAGCCGCTGAACCTTGCAAATGCTTCAAACGCAATATCGCCACTCGGAACCAAATGGGTTTGCTGGTCGTCTACCATCTGAGCTCTGTGTTCGAGCATCCGTAAAAATACATAAGCTTTCTGCAGTTCAACAGCAGTCTGTATTTCAATCCATTTTGCACCCGCTAGCGCATCCAGCATCGCTAACGTTGAGCGACCCCTAAGCATTGGGTTTCGGCCACCTGCAATGAGCTGCTGCGTCTGAACAAAGAATTCTATTTCCCTTATGCCACCTCGGCCCAGTTTTAGATTATGGCCCTTGATTGCAATTTCACCATGGCCCTTCACGGCGTGGATTTGGCGTTTCAAAGATTGCACATCCGCGATGGCTGCATAGTCTAAATATTTACGCCAGATATAGCTGGTTAAGCGCTGTAAAAATTCTTCGCCAAGCGCAATGTCGCCAGCCGCGGGCCGCGCCTTAATCATAGCGGCCCGTTCCCAATTCTGGCCTTGGTTTTCATAATAAATTGCCGCCGCCTCAAGGGCTATGGCCATCTGTGTGGCGCGAGGGTCTGGGCGCAGCCTTAAATCAACGCGGAAGACATAGCCATGCTCGGTTATATCTTGCAGCACACTCACGAGATCGCGCGTGAAGCGCACGAAAAAAATTGAAGGTTCAAGGCCATCAGATAACGACGCAGTTTCTGGATCGTATAAAACGATCAAATCGATGTCGCTTGAATAGTTAAGCTCATATGCGCCGTGTTTACCCATGGCTAATACGACATAGCCACAATTCTTGGCCGGATTTTCGGTATCCTTCAAAGAAAGCTTTTTGAGAGCGGCATTTTCGCGGAGGAGGAAATTAACAGTGGCAATCAAACAGGCATCGGCAAATTGCGTCAGGGCCTTTGTTACTTCGGTTAAAACCCAAACTCCGCCGATATCGGCAAGCCCGATCAACAATGCCGCTTTTTGTTTGGCAACACGCAAGGCAGACGTAATTTGCGTTCTTGAACTTAATTTTTCGAGTAGCAATGTCTCGTTATTAAGCTCACTCAAAACCTCGTCTGGACTCCGTTGCATCAAGCCCACAACAAAATCGCGATGGCCCAAGATTAATTTTGTTAGATATGGCGAACCTGCGACGGCAGCATTCAATAATCTTTGGATCGGCAACAGTTGCTCGGTTAAGTCTGGCCCGCATTCAAGCCAAAAGTTTACGGCCGCATCTGGTTCTGCGTCCCCCCAATTTTCAAAGTTTAACCTGGAAATAAAACTGCCTTGATCCACAACGCTATTCTAGGAAGCTTCAGTGTAAAGTGGAAGACGTAAAACCACGCGCAGGCCCGGTTTGTTATCTTCAAGCTGAATTTGCCCACTGTGCAGCGTCATAACACTGGCGACCAAACTGAGGCCCAGACCATTTCCAGGTTTTGTGCGGCTCTCATCCAGCCGAACAAAGCGACCGAAAACACGTTCACGATCTTCATTGTTGATACCCACGCCACGATCAGCGACTTCGATGACAACGAACGCGCCAGCAATATAGCCTTTAACTTCAATTTCCGCAGGCTTACCACCTGCTCCTTCACCATATTTCATGGCGTTGTCGATGAGATTGTTGAGAACCTGCGCTAGAAGTTGACGATCCCCACGAACGCGCAAACCGGAATTTGATTGAAGCTGCAATGAACCACCGGCCTCCTCTGCCAAAGGTTCATAAAGCTCGACAACGTCATTTAGAGTCTCGGTCAGATCGAGCGCCTGCAACCCTTGGCGCATTTGACCGGACTCAGCTTGAGCAATTGAAAGCAGCGCGTTGAAAGTGCGCAATAGTTTGTCACACTCCTCAAGGGTTTGGTGGAGGGCAGCTTCATGTTCTTGGCTGTTATCGTGGCGCAAAGCCGCCTCTACGCGTGCGCGCATCC
>JAYWEV010000097.1:0-14982 GCA_043779145.1 Aestuariivirga sp.
ATTCGAACCTGCGACCCGATGATTAAGAGTCATCTGCTCTACCAACTGAGCTAATCGCCCGCTCCATTCAGAGCGAAGGCCCCGCGAACGGCGAGGCCAGTGAGGGGCGGTATAGGCAGGAAATTTCGGCTTGGCAAGCGCGGAGATTGGGTGTGGGATTGGGATAAGCTCACTTACTTTCCCTCTCGCCCGCGCAAGCGGGGAGAGGGTTGGGGCCCGTCCGGCATAGCGCAGCGAAGACGGATGGGAGGGTGAGGGGTGGTGGCCGCGAGTCGGGTGTATGAAGTTAACTCGAGGGGAGTGCAGAATCCATTCGGTTACTGTTGCACTAAACTATATTTTTGCGTATATACTCATTTATGAGTTTAAACACTGATTCTAGTTTCAATGAAAGGCTTGCCTTCCTTCAATCCTGCCTCGAGCAAATGGATGGAATTTCGACTATCGCTGTAATGGCACTCATAACGATAACACAAAGACCCGGAATTTCAGTAAATGAATTGGCTGAACTTTTGAGGGTGCCGCAACAATCGGCCAGTAGGTGTGTTTCCGTCTTGCTTGGGCGCTATTCTGATATTGGTGAAGAAAGTTTGTTACCAGTTTTTATTAGTCAAACTATAAATGAAAACGACCCTAGAAAACGTAGTCTTGCACCAACGGCAGCGGGAATTAGGTTTTTAACGAAGATGTTGAACAAGCAATATTGAATTTAATGGAGTTTCTCGAGCTATGAGCGCAGCTGATCAATTAATGGATTTGGAACTCGATGGTGGGTGGGTAGTCGAACATAAGTTCGTGAGACCAAACAATAGCTCGGGTGGTAATTTCTCGGTCGGCTACGGAGTGAGATCAGGCGAGCGAGTGGGCTTTCTTAAGGCGTTTGATTTTTCGGAAGCTTTTGAAGTCGGCAATGATCCAATGGTTACACTGCAAAAACTCACGACAGTCTACATTCACGAAAAGGAGCTGTTGACAGAATGCGGAGAAAAAAAGCTATCTAACGTGGTTCTCGCAATTGACCATGGTTCAGTAACGGTCCCAAACTTGAGTAAAATGGAAGGTCACGTTTACTATTTAATTTTTGAGTTAGCAACTTGCGATGCTAGAATTCAGCGCGACATCTCAAAAACAAAAGACTCTTTCTGGGCAATTGAAGTAATCAAAGATGCGACACTAGGACTTTGGCAAGTGCATCGACATATGATTGCGCATCAAGATATCAAGCCTTCAAATATTTTGGTTTACTCCGATGGTATTTCTAAAATTGCTGACTTTGGTCGAGCCTCAAAGCGGGGTAAGTTCGCTCTTCACGACAACACTCCAATACCAGGCGACAGAACTTATGCGCCGCCGGAACTCCTATATGGTTTTACTGATCCAGATTTTAACGTACGTCGCTTTGGCTGTGACTTGTATATGCTAGGTAATTTGATTGGATTTATGTTTACGGGCTCTAATGTTACCGCTCTAATGCTCGATCAGCTAGGACAGCAACATCATCCTAGCAACTGGGCTGGCACATATGCAGAGGTCTTACCTTACTTAGAAAATGCATTTGCTAAGTTGATATTTGAAATGACTTCAAAGTTGGATGCACAAGTAGGTTCCGAAATTCTCCCCTTAGTGAAAGAACTCTGTGCTCCTAATATAAACAAGAGAGGAATTCCTTCAAGAATTGGAAAATCAGATCAATATTCATTGGAGCGCTACGTTTCTCGCATTGATCTGATATCCAAAAAATTTGAAATAGCAAAACGCTTGAAAAAATTAGCTGCATGACAATAATTGATGGGGATCAGTCGAAGAGACTGCTGGTACCTAGATGGCGGACTTTCAATGAGACACTTTTGTCACATGAACTCGGTAACTCGCTGAGATCAAATAAAACTTTTGAATCTTTATCAAGGTCACCTGAAGCAACAAGGGCTTTCGACAACTGGAACAGGTCACCTAACATCTCAACTGCTGCGGAACTCGTTGAGACCGGAGTAGTTTTGGGAATTGAACAAATTGCTTTGGATGCCGCTAAGTTTCTTTCCAGCGAACATTGCCTAACGACACCGCTGATCAAGAGCCAATCGAAGAGGCTAGTCAGCAGGATTGTCGAAAAAAGTGTCTCGCCAAATTCCAAACTAATTGAAATAAGGGCTGACGAGTTCTTTTCTGACCGAGAATTGATAGCAAAGAACTCACTCAATCCGTTTCCTTGGATTGATCTCGCCTTAAAGCAAACTTTGAGCGGGGCCCTCGGAAAGGCGCTTCGTTCTATGAATGTTGCAATAAAACTTGCTCCCCAAAACAGACACGTCCTTCGAACTGCTGCGAGATTGTTGGTTCACTTGGGAGATCCAGAAAAAGCTCATCAATTGATATTGGAAAGCGGAGTCGTTTCTAGGGACCCATGGTTGATGGCTGCAGAAATTTCAATTGCTCAGTTGGCGGACAAGAAGCCAAAATTTGTAAAAACTGGGTTGCATCTTATCGATGCGCAGCAATTTCCTAATTTTCAAACCACCGAGTTGGCGAGTGCAATTGCTTCGCTGGAAATCGGGGAAAATCGTAAGAAGATGAAGAGACTTTTTAATCATAGCTTACTGTCACCCACTGGAAATGCATTAGCTCAAGCAGCATGGGCGGGACCCGTTGCAGGTGTCCAGTTTCTTCCCGAGAATTACCAATTTGGCCGAGAATTTGAAGCTCCAGCAAGAATAAAATATTATGATGGGGATTTTGAGAATGCTCTTTTGGACTGCCAGCAATGGATTAAAATTGAGGGTTTCTCTTCTCGGCCGTTAGAGTTTGCAGCTGCTACGGCAAGTATTGTTGGAAAATACCAAGAAACTCTTGATTATGTTTCAAAGGGTCTTTCTAGGTCTCCGTATTCGGCGGAGCTCTCACTAACTCGCGCATTTGCTTTAGCAAACTTGGGCAGACTAAATGAAGCGAGCATTTGTCTTGATGCAATCGAACGGAACTTGCAGGACAAGTTTTTAGTTTCATTCTCTAAAGCAAATCGAGGGCTAATAGCTTTTAGAGAATTCAAAATTACAGCAGCAAAGGAATCTTATGGAAGTGCAATATCAGGATTTCGAAGTATCGGAGATTTTGTAAATGAAGCCAATGCTCTTGCATATTTCGCTTTCGAGTCGATCAAAATTAATGACAAGCAGGCGAGAGAGGTATTGCGCCGAGCGGTTGATGCTACAATTAAATCAAAGAGAGCTGTTGTAGCTAGGCACATATTGAAAAAAATATTTAAAAGTAGCGAGGTTAGAAACTGGATCACAACTGAACAGCTTAAACAGATTTCAAGTGGTGCAAAACTTGAGGTAAATGACGCTAATGATTAGCGTCACGGTGACAGCGTTAAGTTGACGGTGCATTAATCGTCCAAACACTGAACTTGCGTTAAGGCCCCTCACCCTCCCATCCGTCTTCGCCGGACAGGCCCCAACCCTCTCCTCAACGAGGAGAGGGAAAAAAGGGTTAGTGTTTGGCGGCGCGGTTTACGCCGCTGACTACGGCTTTGAGGGAGGCTACAACGATGTTTTTGTCGATGCCGACGCCGAAGAGCGAAGTTCCATCGGCCAGCCGCAGTTCCACATAGGCAATCGCCGCCGCACTCGCGCCATGGCCCATCGCGTGTTCGCGGTAATCAGCCACGTCAAACGCAACGCCTGAGTCTTTGCGGATCGCATCCACAAAACCGTCGACTGGGCCGTTGCCGTGGCCTTTGATGGTTTTGGGTTTGCCGTCCACCATCAGTTTGGCGGTGATGGGTTGGTCGCCGTGATCGGAGGTGGCGTGGTGTTCGATGAATTTATATTTGCCGTTACCTTCAAGATATTCGGCCTCGAATGCGCTCCACAATCTTGACGCTTCAACTTCAACACCTTCACCGTCAGCTATTTGTTGGACCACTTTGGAGAATTCAATTTGCAGGCGGCGCGGCAGGTCAATGCCGTGTTCGGTTTCCATCAAATAGGCAATGCCGCCCTTGCCGCTTTGGCTGTTGATGCGCACCACGGCTTCGTAACTGCGGCCCAAATCCATGGGGTCAATCGGCAGGTATGGCACTTCCCACAAGAGTTGGTTCGAAGCTTTCATGGCCTTGAAGCCCTTGTTGATGGCATCCTGATGCGAGCCGCTGAACGCCGTGAACACCAACTCGCCTGCATAGGGGTGGCGCGGGTGGATGGGCAGCTGGTTGCAATATTCAGCCATGCGCACGAGGTCATTCACATTGGAAATATCCAGTTGTGGATCAATGCCTTGGCTGAACATGTTCATAGCCAAGGTGATGATATCCACATTGCCCGTGCGCTCGCCATTGCCGAAGAGCGTGCCTTCAACACGGTCAGCACCTGCCATCAAGCCCAGCTCAGTTGCGGCCACCGCGCAGCCGCGATCATTATGGGCGTGGAGACTATAGATGATGCTATCGCGGTTTTTGATATTGCTGATCGACCATTCAATCTGATCAGCGTGGATGTTCGGCGTTGCAGCTTCCACGGTGAAAGGCAGATTGAGGATCAGGCGTTGTTGCGGCGTGGGCTCAATTGCATCCATCACCGCCTCGCAGATTTCTTTCGAGAAATCGAGTTCGGTGCCCATGAAGCTTTCAGGAGAATATTGAAATCGGATCGCCTGTTTCATGCCGCTCTCATCGGTCATCTTGCGAATGAGTTTTGCGGCACCGACAGCGATATCGCGAATGCCAGCGCGGTCCTTTTGAAACACTACGCGGCGTTGCAGTTCAGAGGTTGAATTATAAAAATGTACGATGGCGTGTTTTGCACCAGTGATGCCTTCAAAGGTGCGGCGGATCAAATCTTCGCGGCATTGCACGAGAACTTGGATGGTTACGTCGCCCGGGATCAAATTATTTTCGATCAAGTGGCGGCAGAAATCAAAATCAGTTTGGCTGGCGGACGGAAAACCGATCTCAATTTCCTTAAAACCCATTTTGACGAGCGCATTCCACATGCGGATTTTGCGGTCGGGGCCCATGGGTTCGATGAGGCTCTGGTTGCCATCGCGCAAATCGACGCTGCACCAGATGGGGGGCGTGGTGATTTGAGCGGTCGGCCATTTGCGGTTGGCCAAGTCAATTGGCGCGAAGGCGCGGTATTTCTGGGTGGGATTGATCATCATGATATTTATGTCTCGTTCTGCTTACTTAAGGGGGTGAGTGGTTTGTTCCCCTGCAGAGCCTGGGCAACGCCCAGAAGGCCCTCAGGGGCTGATAAGCAGAAGCTTCTGTGTTTTGGCTTTCGATGACATAGGGTTTGTGTATCGCAATTTGGTGCACAAGGCAAATTTTAACCATGTGATTGCCAAGACCATAGACTCGGCTTAGTTTTGTCACAGTTTATCGGCATATAACGGCCATCAATCTTCGGGAATCAATTATGATCAAGACACTTTCTTATGCCGCAGCATTCACAATGGTTTTTGGCGCAGGCGCTATGGCTGACACTTGCCAAGACGATGTCGCAAAAATCGACGCAGCTTTGAAAACGGCCACTCTTGATGCTGATGTTAAAACCGAAGTGACAGATTTGCGCGAGCAAGCTGTGCAGCTTTGTGGCGCTGGCAATGAGCAAGAAGGCGTGGATGTGACCGCGCAAGCCAAGGCACTTCTCAGCATCGAGTAATCAGGCCGCGAAGGCTAATACTGCACTCACCAAGGCCAGCAAGGCACCCGTTATCGCGATATGCGAGAACATTTTTGCGCGTCCCATCAAAGCCGTATTTCCGGTTGCCAGCATTTGCTTAACAGTTGCACGAGCTGCGAAATGGCAGATCACAAAAATCAGAACGAATGTCAGTTTGACGTGAAACCATTTGCTGATGCCTGCCATGCTGCCCAAATTGGCAAGCAGCAATCCGCCGGTGACCAAAATGATGATCACAGCAGCATCATGATATTTGCGGTTGGCGAAGCGGCCCATTGCAAGGCCCTTGGCGATGTCTCCGCTTTGCGATTTCGCCGTGGCCAAATTTACAATGTTCGAAAACCCTATGCCAATGCCAATTGCAATGGCCAACAGGTGAAGTGCTAATATCAGTTGATGGTAACTCACAGGTCAATTTCTCCGCTCATCATGCGCACAGCTGAACCGCCGACGCGAACTGCGGCGAGCTTGCCAGACTTCACATCCGCCTCCAAGCGCAAATCACTCGGGCGTCCCATTTCATAGCCCTGCTCTAACTGCCAGACATGCGTTCCGTTTTTCAAGTTCTCCGCTTTCAGCAATTGCGCAGCGAGCAAAGCCGTAGCTGAACCTGTGGCTGGATCTTCTGGAATGCCGCCGGTGGGCGAATACATGCGGGCGCGGAAGTTGGTTTTTGGGCCGTCGCCGCCGCGGGTGTAGAGATAGGCCGCGTCAACGGTGTTGCCCAAAGGCTTGATGAGATCGGACCAATAAGGTTCGCGCACTTGGGATTTTTCCAAGGCGGCACGGGTTTTCACAGGCACATAGAAAAAGCGTGGGCCGCCTTCCAGGCTGGTTATGGCGTGGCCATCAAAGCCTATATCTTCTGACTCAAGATTGAGTGCTTTGGCCGTGGCGCTAACTGAGGGTAATGGCACATCGACAATAAATGGCACAACGGGTGCTGTGAAAATGCCGGAACATTGGTCTGCAATGCGCGTGATTTTAACGGGGGTCAGGCCCGCTTTAAGTTCAAGGCGAATTTCAGTGGAAATTGTGCAGCCGGGCTTGCTGTGCAGTTCAGCCAACAAAACAGCCGTGCCTAACGTCGGGTGGTCTGCGAAGGACATCTCACCGCCTGGAAAGAAGATACGGACTTTGGCCGTGTTGAGTGGGTGTTCCGGTTTCATCACGAAGGTCGTTTCGGAAAGATTGAACTCTTTCGTGATCGTTTGCATTTGCTCCGTGGTCAGATCATCTGCGCCGAGAACGACAGCCAGCGGATTGCCTGAAAACTTTCGGGTGGTGAATACATCGAGAGTATGGAATTTGAGTTTCATGATGAGGGATGGTGGCGCGGATTTTTATGCCCGGCAAGGGAAACATTGTGCCGATTGTTATGATCTTATAGCATGTGCGTCAGTGCATCATAGATCAGCTTCAAAGAGATTAACAACAATGCAATCTCCACTGCTTTGAAGAACGGTTTTTCAGGCAGGATTTTGGTTAGACGAAAACCGGCCCATGCGCCAAACAGCGCCATGGGAGCGAGATATGCACATTTTTCCAAACTGATCAGATTGATCTGGCCGAGCATCCAATAGGGCGGAAGTTTTAGGGCGTTAATGATCGCAAAAGTGATTGTGGAAGTTCCCGCATATTTCATTTTGCTGAGGCGTTGGGGCAGCACATACATTTGAAATGGAATGCCGCCAGCATGCGCCACAAAACTGGTGAAGCCTGCAATGCTTCCCCAAAAAAATCCGCGTGGAATGTCGGCCGGTTTTGCCACTGAATCTTTTTTGCGATTGAAATATAAGTCGGCCGTATACCAAATGCCGATGAAGCCAACGATCAATTTTACGATATCATCATTGTTATAATGTGCTGTGGTCCAGCCAATCCCAATACCAATACAACTCGTGAACACCATGATCTGGATGTTCCAAAGATCGAAGTCTTTGCGGTAAAGCCATAGGCCGTACACATCACTGACCACATAAAGCGGAAGCAGGAAACCAGCGGCAGCACCTGCGGGGATAACTTGCGCTAAAATTGGAACCGCGAGTATGCCAACGCCGGGAATGCCGCCCTTTGATGCACCAGCCACAAACGTGGCGATGGCTGCGAAAACCCAGAATAAAGTTGTGTCCATTCTATTCGGCGACCAACCTTAAGGCTGTATGATCAAGTTTTAGAAAAGCGCAGATTTGTTCAACTACAAAACTATGGTCTTCGCGTTGTGGAATTCCCGATACAGTGATTGTGCCCACGACACCGACATTCTTAATGATGATCGGAAAGCATCCGCCATGAGGTGCAATATCAATTGGATTAAAGCCCATGGCTTGATCAAGCGTTTTGCCGTTCTGGGCCATCTCTCTGCCGATGTGATAAGAGCTTTTGTGTTTGGCCATGACGATGTTGATTTTGCGTTGAACCCAATTTTCATTTTCTGGAACACTGCCGGGCAAGGCTGCGAAAAATAATTTTCGCCCTGCTGATCTGATATCAATAACGAAAGGATGCTTTTTTGCGATGGCGGCGGCGCGCATGGCTTCACCCAAGTTCCACGCATCTTCTTCCGTGAAGGACTGGAATTGCAAATTTTGTTCTTGGATTTTGAGTTGGGTTATGTCGGCTTCAAGACTCACAGGATTTGGCTCCATTTAATTTTGTGGCAGTTTGTCGTAAACTCGGCATAAAGGCAAAAGGCTTTTGCTGACTTGCGAGGATTCAGTTTGATGCGGCGATTGATTGTTAGTTTGATGTGCGGGCTTTGGGCAGCCCCTGCCCTTGCGCAATGCCCGGCCGATTTGGCCACTTACAGCATGGCTGATGCCGAGAGGTTTTCCATCAACTTTGCGAAACAAAAACAGCCGAAAGCTTGGAGCAATATTCAGGCGACATTAAATACGCCAACGCGGCATTTTGATTTCGAGTTTGCGGCGTCTAACGGATATTCGCTCAACTATCTGGTGATCCTGACCAAGGGAGTTAAAATCAAAAGGGATTTGCCCATCATGCTTTCTAGACTAAAACCTCAAAGCCTTGGGCCTTCCAGAAAGTGGGGAAGCAGCGCCGCAATATCTACTAGCTTCAGAATTGGGGCCTTGGCTCTATTATGCGGGATTTAAGACCCAAGAGTATATCCCAAGCGGGGTTTGGAAATTGTCGGGTTGCCAAGAATGATAAATTACACAATCTTAACAAATTTGCCGCCTTTTAAACAAGATTAAAAGCGATTAGACTTGGCGTTGTTGTGATTCAGGACTTCACAACAATCGAGCACCGGGCTTTATGGCGGCGGGCGGGCCACTCTCACTGATAAGGAATAACTCTATGTCCAAAACTTTACGTAACATGTCACTGGCAGTGGCTTTGATGGTTATCTCAGCACCAATGCTTGGCACTGAAGTTCAGGCCAAGGACAGCTTTATGAAAGCTTGTTCGACAAAATACAAAGCTGCCAAGGCTGCCAATTCAGCAGAAGGCAACATGAAGTGGACAGACTTCATGAAGAGCCAATGTGCGGCTGATACGACTGCTGCTGATCCAGCTCCGGCTGCTCCGGCCGCTCCAATGGTCAAGCCAGCCAAGGCTGCTAAGACAGTTGCACCTGCTGCGCCAGCAGCGACCACAGTTGCAACGCCGTCAGGCAGCTTTATGCAGAATTGCTCTGCTGCTTGGAAGGATTTGAAAGCTAAGAATGCTGTTCCAGCCGGCATGGCTTGGAAAGACTTTGTTGCCGCCAAGTGTGTTGTTGCCGGTGCTGCACCTGCTCCCGTCACACCAGTGGTTATGAAGAAGAAGCCAGCCGCTGCAACGATGGATCCGACGCCGGTTGAACCAGCAGACACTGCAAATACCGATCCATTGAAGACTGTGGACAAGAACGGCAAAGCCTTCACCCCAGGCCAAATGGCCGCCCACCAACGCGCCCGCGATTGCGGTGCCAAGTGGCGCGCCAACAAGCCAACATTCCAAGCACAATATGGCACCTGGCCTAAGTATTGGTCAGCTTGCAATACTGAGATGAAGGCTGCTGCTGGTCAGTAAGATCGGGTTTACATAAGATATTGAGGGGCTCCCAGTTGGGGGCCCCTTTTTTTACTTGAGGCGGTGTATTATTTATGGTACGTTAATTTATGGTTGTACCTCCAAAGCCGTTGCCACTTCAGTTTTGGCGTTCCAACTCCGGACGTGAGCCGACGAGAGACTGGTTTAAGGAATTGCCATTGGCTGAAAGGGCCGTCCTTGGTCATGACTTGAAACGTGTTCAGTATGGCTGGCCGATTGGGATGCCTCTTGTAAAATCTTTGGGAGGTGGATTGTGGGAAGTTAGGTCTTCGTTGCCAAGCAATCGTGAAGCCCGCGCCCTATTTATTGTTGACCAACACGGTATTGTTGTTTTGCACGGTTTCATAAAGAAAAGTCAAAAGACGCCGCTTGGCGAGTTGAATTTGGCACGAAAGAGAATGAAGGAATTTGATGATGAAAATTGAAGCAAAAAATCGCGGAACGCATTTAGATGACTTGTTGCGCGAAGATGGAATTCTTGAAGAGACCACAGCTAAGGCAATTAAAAGTGTTCTGGCTTGGCAGATCTCCGAACAGATGAAAAAGAAGAAACTTAGTAAAATGAAAATGGCAGAGGCCATGAATACGAGCCGTGCGCAGCTGGATCGTCTGCTTGACCCTAAGAGTGGCAATGTGACTTTGGCTACGATGCAGAAGGCTGCCAATGCGGTGGGGAAGAGTTTGCGGGTGGAGTTGGTTTGACATCTTGGAGCCATCTCGACAAGCAGCTTCATACATTTGAACATCAGCTATTGTCGGATGTTAAAGTGTCTCCTGAATTTGCGTCACGACTAGCTACTACACTAGCAACTGAAATTCGTTTTCTACCTGTTGAAGCCAAGAGGGAGCTACTGGCACATTCTCCGGTAGGAGTTGGTGAACGCCACAGGGAATTGGTTGCCTTTCAAGACTGGATGGATTTCGCGGGAAGTATAAACAACCCATTCGTCACAAGAGCTCAAGTGATTACACAGAACTTTATATGTTTTGTCTATTTGTCAGAGTCACTTTTTTTGGCGCTCCGCAAACTCGCCCCTGAGGGCTCACAAGCAAAGGAGTGTGCTAAATTTCTGACCAACGATCCAATTCGATCATTGAGAAATGCCATTGCACATGCAAATTGGAAATATAACGAGGACTACTCTGGTTTGATTTACTACGCGCGAAAGGGTGATTCCGTTAGTCTCGATAAATTTGAAGTAGATCAATCTCAATTGAATTTCTGGCAGACTCTTGCAAGAGGTACTGCCTACGCAATTTTTCAAAATTTAATTTGAAAAATAGAAACAACAGCTAGGCACTGGCTACTTGGTGCCTAGCTAATTTATGTGCGCAACTAATTCCGCGCCTTATCCACCAACTTATTCTTACCAATCCAAGGCATCATCTCACGCAGTTTTGCGCCGACAGCTTCAATCTGGTGGCTGTCGTTGTTGCGGCGGATCGCTTTAAATCTTGCGGCGCCGGCGCGGTATTCCTGCATCCAATCACTGGTGAATTTGCCCGTTTGAATGTCGTGCAACACGCGCTTCATTTCTTTTTTGGTTTCCGAAGTGATGATGCGTGGGCCTGTGACGTATTCGCCCCATTCAGCAGTGTTCGAGATTGAATAGTTCATGTTGGCGATGCCGCCTTCATAGATCAAATCCACGATCAACTTCACTTCATGCAAGCATTCGAAATAAGCCATTTCTGGTGCGTAGCCAGCTTCGACCAAAGTTTCAAAGCCAGCGCGGATCAACTCAACCAAACCGCCGCAGAGAACAACTTGTTCGCCGAACAAATCGGTTTCGCACTCTTCTTTGAATGTTGTTTCAATAACGCCAGAACGACCGCCGCCAATGCCTGAAGCATATGACAGAGCCAGATCATGGGCGTTGCCCGATGCATCTTGATGAATGGCGATGAGGCATGGAACGCCGCCACCTTTCTGGTATTCACTGCGCACCGTATGGCCAGGGCCCTTAGGTGCTATCATCACAACGTCAACAGTCTTCTTTGGTTCGATCAAACCGTAGTGAACATTGAGGCCGTGAGCGAAGGCAATGGCAGCACCATCACGAATGTTTGGAGCGATGTCATTCTTGTAAATGTCGGCTTGCAATTCATCAGGCGTTGCCATCATCAGCAAATCGCCCCATTTTGCGGCATCGGCCACGGTCATCACTCTGAGACCATCGGCTTCAGCTTTCTTGATTGTGGGCGAGCCAGCCTTCAAAGCGATTGCCAATTCCTTGGCACCCGAATCTTTCAAGTTCAGCGCATGGGCGCGGCCTTGGCTGCCGTAACCGACGATGACAACTTTCTTGTTTTTGATTAGATTAACGTCTGCATCCCGATCATAATATACGCGCATGTTATTGGTTCCCATTTAAGTGATGGGGGGGAATTAGCGGGCTGGGGCAATTAAGGCAAGGGCGATTAAATGTCTGGTTTCAGCCAGCCTTGATAGTGAACTAGGCGGCCAACCAGCGTGTGGCAGATGTGCACATCAAATATGTGTTTTCCGTCAGGACTGGCACGTTCGGTTGCAAAAATTGTCGGGAGCAAAAACCTTGGAATGCGAAAACCCACAAGCCGTCCGCTTTGCATCTTCATATCCAATCCATTTTCATCGCTGACAAGTTTCATCTGAAAACGAAATTGCCCGAGACGTTCTTCGATGAGGTTTTTGGCTTCGTCTACCAAGCCTATAACGCTGTGCATGGTTCGGTCGGGGTAGTGTCGTTGCCAATTTTCACCGTTGCGGCATCGTGTGATGACAACCTGCACCAGCGCATCGGGATCAGATTTGGGAAATGCGAACAGTTTTGCAATCAGCCGCCCTGCCCAAGTTTCTGCACCCCTAATGTGAGCACGGCCACTGAGTTTCACAGTTGGGTTTAGCGTGTGAACAAACTGGGTTATGGCTGGCAAACGGCAAAAGGCCTTGCAGCCAAGGGCGCGTTTAAACACTTGCGGTTCGACAAATTCCTCCACTAACGTCTGAGAGATTATTCTTAAACGGTTGAATTCAGTGGTTATCTCGTCAAAACGTATGGTGCCTGCTGTATAGGCACCGAGTTGGAGCGCCTGCCTCTTGCATAAAATGAGAGCTGGAAGACATGGGATATTTGGGCCAACACCGCCTTTTGCAACCAACGACCAGGTGGCTTGGGTTGGCGTTCTGTTTTGGTTTTGCCCGGACACCCGCACCACCATGCCACCCTGATCCGTGCCAAATGGATAAAGAAGTTGTGCTGCTTTTTGTGTCACCCGCGCCATAGGGGCAATATTTGGGATCAGCTTCCGCGCGCGCAGAATGCTCAACACGCGGAGAAAGTTGTGCATAATTCCAAGCTCTAACCCAGCTTTAAATTCTGCTGATATTTTGGGATGATAGTGGCTCACCAAAAAATCCAAATCGGGTGTTTCGCACAACGCAACATTTCTCAGGCCCACGCCTGGAATTTCGATTTTCTCGTTCAAGCTCCACCCGGGAAACTGGCTTAGGCGACCGGCAGTGAAAAATGCGATCGGTTCACCAATGCCAGCGAGGATAGCCGTGATCACAGATAGCCCGCGCGGGGCACGGTTCCCTGGTGCAATTGCCACCAATATCTGATCAATGCGTTGCCAGCCATTTGTTATGTGATCAAGCACAGCATGCGAGATGGCAGGCGTGGAACTGGCACCTGAAATCACTGCCACGCCCGCAGCTAACGCCCTGTCATTCAGAGACGGTATGCGGGCCACAAAATCGCGCGCATCGGACAGATCAATGTAGTTAATTTTGGCAGCAATCGCAGCTTCGGCAAGTATGAGTGACGAATTTTGAAAAGGTCCTGCGGCATCAATGATGATGTGCGGATTTAAATTTTTCAGGACTGCTACATCTGGATTGCCCCGATCAAACTTTAAAAACATTGCATTAATATTGTGTCTCTGCAGGCTTTCCAGTTGGCTTTTGGCTTTTTGCTGGTTTCGCCCAGCCAGAATGAAATTTGCAAATCCAGTATGCACCAACTGCTCAAGCAACCGCGAACCAAACACGCCTGTAGCACCCACAATCATAATGGGACGGTTCATTTGCCGATATGCCCTGCCACAATGCTTGCGAGCAATCGTTGGATGAACGGCAGGCGGCTTGCACTTGAAACGAAATAGTCGCGCAAGAATGGCAGAACTATTGAGTCTGATTGATAGAATGGTGTGAACACCAGCGAGAGTGTTTGATAAACTTTCACATGTCTGCGCCGTGTTTTGGTATAAGCTGCAAAAGCGCTTTTTAAATCATTATGGGTCTCGATTGCTTGGCATAGCGCCATCACGTCCAGCAAAGCCATATTGGCACCCTGCCCCAATTGCGGACTTGTGGAATGAGCGCTGTCTCCGATGAAAACAATATTGGGCCCATAGGGAATTGATAAAGTGTGATGGTCATAGCTGGCCATCGTCAATTGATCTGCGCTGGATATTGACCTCAGCAGGTTTTCTGTTTCTGGCCACAGGCTTTCAACTTTGTCTTTCCAAGTCTGCAACCCACCGGATTTCCAGGCTGCATAATCACAGGTTTTCAAACTCCAAAAAAATGCGGTTTGGTTTTGACCCGATTCATGCTGTTTACCGATAGGCAATACGCCCGACATGGTGGATGCTTTGTGGTAGCGTTGTTCCAATGCATGATTATCAAAGGGTGCACCTGGCCACGGCAAGCTTGCCCACACTGCGCCGTAAGGCATGGCGCGGCGATAGTCCGGGCCCGATGCATGCACGATGAGCGGAGAGCGTGAGCCCAGCGCGTCAACAATCAGATCAAATGGTCCGACCTTTGCTGTTTGATCCAATACTATATATTTTCCATTTATCTGATTGATTCTGCTTCCAGATATAACTTTCAATCCTTGCGAAACCAATGCATCATGCAAGACATTGAACAAGCCTGCGCGGTGGACGGCTAGACCGCGCAATTGGCCCAAAGCTTCATAACGCACATCAAGAACCACCCGGTTTGCTGCCTTTCCGTAAAGCCGATCAATGCGCGAACCCAAATTGTGCATCCGCTCTCCTAGGCCCAACCAATCTAAAACCGCCAGTCCCGTTGGTTGCAAAATCAGGCCTGAGCCGATGGGTTTAGGCCTATCGTATTGATCAAAAATTGAGATGTTATGGCCAGCGCGGGACAATGCCAATGCGGCGGCAAGGCCAGCTGGCCCAGCACCGCAGACCGCAATATCAAGTTTTTTCAAATCAAACCGACCATCTC
>JAYWEV010000098.1:0-14964 GCA_043779145.1 Aestuariivirga sp.
AATGCGGAAGGATGGCCGAGTGGTTTAAGGCACACGCCTGGAACGCGTGCGTAGGTTAATAGCCTACCGAGGGTTCGAATCCCTCTTCTTCCGCCATCTATCAAATTTAATTTGATTATCCAAATTGGAACGCATAGGGAACGAATGGCTCAATATACGCTCATCGAAAAATTGGCAATTCTAAGTGATGCCGCTAAATATGATGCATCGCCCGAAAAAGATGTTGTTGCAATCAAAAAGGCGATGTCATCCGTCAGCGAGAAAATTTTATCCGCGCGCGCGCCGACCATCATAAAAAAGCGCACCGAAAAATTTGTGCCAGCTGGCCAGAGCACGCAAGTTATTATCGGTGCGGATCAATCATCAGATACAATCATCCTCAATCGCAGCGCATCTCTTTATACCGGATATAAATTAAAGCGCGTCTATTACTCGACCTTCAGCCCAATTCCTGACTCGTCTGCAAAATTGCCACTGGTGAGACCGCCAGTGATGCGTGAGCACCGATTATGTCAGGCAGATTGGTTGATGCGGTTTTATGGTTTTAACGTCGACGAAATTACGCCAGCTGAAACGGGCATGTTGGATTTGGATATTGATCCAAAATTAGCATGGGCATTGCTGCATCGAGGCGATTTTCCCGTGAATGTAAACAGCGCTTCTTATGAAAAGCTTTTGCGCGTGCTAGGCTTTGGCGTGAAAACTGTCCGCAAAATAGTAAGTTCAAGACGCCATGCGCAGCTGCGCTAGACCGACATTATGAAACTCGGCGCAAATATGAAGAACGCGAAGTCATTTATTATAACGCCCGATTGGCGCCCCAGTAACACAAGCGACTCATTAAGCTTGCGACAACGCTTCGTTCCAAAAATGAGCCAGCTTGAGTTGTTTTAATGATCCACAAGCCGGTATCAACCACAGCTACATTTGAATCGTGGAGATTGATTGCACGTGAATGTATTGCGGCAGGTCTGGCACCTTCAGAGATCATCTGGTCTTGGGGCAGTGCTGCTCATGATGATTTGTTTTCTGTGCCTGCTGAAATCGATACCGCGCTTATGTTTGAGGCAAACAAGGTGTCGCGGTTTTTCCTTGAGCTTGCGCAGACTTGTGTTTGCCACAGTGACCCCGAGCGATTTACACTGCTCTATCCGCTGCTGGTGAATTGCATAAAAAATCCGCAAGTTTGGAAAATACCGCAAATCCGTTAGCAAGCAAAATTAATTCAATGTGCGAATCTGTTCGGTGCGATAAACACAAAATGAAAGCCTTCGTACGCTTTAACGAGGAACGAGATATCGAAGGCGAACGTAGAAAGTTTGCTGGATGGTTTGAACCTGAGCATTTTATAGTAGAAGAAACATCAAGTTTTTTCGTGCGCAGGTTCAGCGATATGGATTGGTGTATCGCAACACCCAAAAGCACCGCGATTTATATTAAAGGAAATTTGACTTTCAATCCCGCTCCTGCAGAACGTGTTGAACTGAACGACGATACAGAAAGTTTGTGGAAAACCTATTACGCAAATATTTTTAATCCCGCGCGTGTTAAATTCAATGCAAACCCCACTGCGCCAGTTCATTTTTTCACTGCGGCACGCGCTAAAGTTAGAGCACCAGCACTGCCCATTGCATTGCAATGCGACTCAAACAGTTTTAGGCGAAGGTGCGAGCAACGCAAAATTGATGATCGTGGGCGAACAGCCTGGCGATGAAGAAGATTTGAGGGGTCGCCCTTTTATAGGTCTTTCAGGAAAATTTCTGGATGAAGCTTTGCGTTCAGAAAAAATCGAACGAATAGATATCTATATCACCAATGCGGTGAAGCATTTTAAGTTTGAACCGAGAGGTAAAAGAAGAATTCACCAAAAACCGAATGCGGGTGAAATCCAGCATTGCAAATATTGGTTGATGAACGAAATCAACCTTGTGCGCCCAAACTTGATCATAACCAGAGGTGCCACTGCGATGGGTGTTTTAACGGGGTCTGATAAAAACATCACCGCAAAGCGAGGCCAGCTCGATAGCCTGAATGCTACAACTCCAATTCTACCCACATTCCATAATGTCGATCTTTTCGCCACTAGCGCCACTGTTGAGTATTTTTTTGCAACCTCGTACTTCACTTCATTTTCAGTCGCAATCGGCTTGGTGTGCTCATCAGCTGTCATATCTTTGGGATCTTTGCCAGAACTCTCATGCCGCGTTGATTTCGCAAACTCTGCAAGGGCTTCAGGTTGACGCTTTTCAGTGGAAGTTGTTTCAATAGACATTTTTCCGCTCCTCAACTTAACAAAAATATACTGCTATTCAGATGAACGACTAAAGGAACCAATTGTTCCCCTGCTAAAATAGCAGATGCGTTGATTTTTGATTAAGGCCTCAATCCAAATGTCGCTTTTGATTATCTGGAAATAAATACTCCGTTGTACTTGCTCATCTTCGATATTTTGAAACGCAAAAAGTTTGGATAGATTCTCACGATAGCGCAGCCAAAAGTTTTATTTTATTTTTTGGAACCGCAGACTAATGACTGCGTTAAGCTGCAAGGTCTGCATGTCAATCGGACGCAACAGTATGGAAAATGACATCATTTTTCCGATTTCCGATGTCAGCCAACGAAACGGCAGCCGAGTTCCTTACCTGTTTGCAGACCAACAATTTATAAGTTGATCGCAAATTGCAGCGTTGACCCGAGCCGAGCCAGTGCAGTAAACGCATAGTTGGCGATATTGCTCTCGCCAATTTTAACACTCCAATTTCAATAGGGGGATTTGGCAATGGGAATTTCGCGCCGGCTATTAATTGGTTCAGGATTATCGGCTGGATTGTTTTTTAATCATCCATCTTTAGCAAGTGAGCCCTTTAAAATAAACACCTCTGAAGCCAGAGATGTTGAATATAAATATCAGCGCCGCGAAATGGCGTATGAAACCAATGAGCCACCAGGCACCATCATCGTTGATCCCATTTATCGCTTTTTATATTTTGTCTTAGGGGGTGGTCAAGCCAGGCGTTATGGCGTTTCAGTTGGCAAAAGCGCTAAGGCTTGGACAGGTGAAGTTGTGATCAAGAAAATGGCCGAGTGGCCCGTGTGGACACCAGCACCTTATCATATTCAAGTGAAGCCCGATCTCGCAAAATATTTACCAAACGGCATGCCAGGCGGACCAGACAATCCCTTAGGTGCGCGAGCACTTTATTTGTTTAAAGGCGAAGTCGATACGATCAACCGCATTCATGGCGGCGCAAAACCCGGCGATATTGGTTTGAAACATACTGCCGGCTGCATCGGAATGCTGAACGTCGACATCGTGCATCTTTATGCCAATGTGCAGTTGGGAACACGGGTTCTGATGTTGGGTTGACGTTACTAAATTTTGATCATCAGTCGGATTGCATAAGCCACAACACCAACGGTCGTAACACCTGTGGCCCATAACGCGAAAAACCACAACAGCTTCTGCGCTGTTTTAGGAACTTGCATTAATGGTATCCCTCTTCAGGGTTCACCTTGCCGCGAAACACCCAATAGGAATAGCCCGTGTAGATTAATATCAGTGGCATCATGATCAAAAAACCAATCATTAAAAAGACCAAGCTTTTCTCAGGTGCGGCCGCTTCCAAAATGGAAAGTGATGGCGGCACGATATAGGGATAAAAACTGATGCCGAGCCCAATAAAACACAATGCAAAAATACCAAGTGAAGAAAGAAATGGTCGGTAATCAAGCCGGTCACGTAAGCCTGAGTAAAGACCATAAGCACAAGCAGCAACACATATGGGCATCACGGCACTAAATAGAACCGAAGGATAAATCAGCCAGCGGTTAAAATATTCAGGTCGTAGAAATGGTGTCCAAAGGCTCACTAATGCGATCAACCCCAGCGTTGTCAAAGCCGTCCATCGCGCCTGTATGAACGCACGATCTTGTATTACCCCGTCCGTTTTCATCACCAGCCAAGTGGAACCCAGCAACGCATAACCCACGGTAACCGCAATTGCAGTCAGCGCGCTGAACGGGGTGAACCAATCCCACCAACCACCCGCATAAGCGCGGCCCGAAATGTGAATGCCTTGCACCAAAGCACCAAGCGCAAAGCCCTGTGCCAACGCCGCGATAATTGAACCGCCGCTAAAGGCCCAATCCCATAAAAACTGCCCCCGCTTTGTGCGCCAGCGAAATTCAAAGGCCACACCGCGAAGTACAAGGCCGAGGAGCATTGCGATGAGTGGCGCATAAAGCGCTGGAAAAACCACGGCATAAGCTAAGGGAAACACAGCCATCAAACCGCCCCCGCCTAAAACCAACCAGGTTTCGTTCCCATCCCAAATTGGGGCTACTGAATTCATCATAACATCGCGCTCATGCTCAGTTTTTGAGAATGGAAAAAGAATGCCAACGCCCAGATCAAAGCCATCAAGAAGAACATAAGCAAAAACTGCAAATGCGATGATGAAAGCCCAAATTGACGGTAGATCAAATGACATTACGGCCTCCTGGATCAATCGCCGCCAAAGCGGGCCCGGGCGTTATACCCGCAGCCTTCATTGGCGCATTAATGATCTCGGGTTCTGCGAAATCTGGCGGTGTTCGGCACAGCCGCACGAGATAAAAAGCCCCTGCAGCATATACGAAAAAATAGACGAGGATAAATGCCACTAATGATGTGGCCACAGCAGGCGGCGAGATTGGTGATACAGATTGTGCGGTCGTCAGCAGACCATAAACGGTATAGGGCTGACGACCCACTTCAGTGGTAATCCATCCCGCTAACACCGCCACAAATCCCGATGGGGTCATCAGCAACACCAAACGGTGCAATAAGCGGTCTTCATAGAGTGCAGCACCCTGCCAGCGCCGGAGCAAGCTCCAGAGCCCCACCCCAAGCATTGCAAACCCAATCGCCACCATCAACCGAAACGTATAGAATATTATTTGCGCAGGTGGCCGCTTATCCTTGTCGAATGCCTTAAGGCCTTTCACCTCGCCATCTATACGATGTGTTAAAATAAGTGAACCCAAATTTGGAATGGCAATTTGATAACGTGTGATTTCAGATTTATCATCTGGTATTCCAAACAAGATGAGCGGAGCGCCAGTCCCGGTTTCATAATTGCCCTCCATCGCAGCAATTTTAGCAGGCTGATATTCGAGTGTGTTGATGCCATGAATATCGCCCGCAACAATTTGCAAGGGTGCCACAATGACCGCCATCCACATTGCCATGGAAAACATTTTACGCGCCGCAGGCGAAGCATTGTTTCTCAACAAATGCCACGCAGCCGTTCCCCCCACCACGAAAGCCGTGGTTAAATAAGCAGCCAAGACCATATGAACAAAACGATATGGAAAAGATGGATTAAAAATAATGGCCAGCCAATTTTCTGGAACAAACTGCCCGTTTGTATTGATTGAGAACCCCGCCGGCGTCTGCATCCAGCTGTTCACGGCAAGGATCCAAGTTGTCGAAATCAATGTGCCGAGTGCTACCATCACCGTTGCGAAATAATGCAGCCCGGGCCCAACACGCTTTTCGCCAAATAACATAACACCCAGAAAACCAGCTTCGAGAAAAAACGCCGTCAAAACCTCATAACCCATCAATGGTCCAACCACCGGGCCCGTTTTATCGGAAAACACGCTCCAATTGGTGCCGAATTGATATGACATCACGATGCCAGATACGACACCCATGCCAAACGCAACTGCGAATACTTTTTTCCAGAAATTGAACAGATCGAGATAAACTTGATTTTTTTTCCAAAGCCACAAACCTTCAAGCACGGCCAGATAACTGGCAAGGCCGATTGAAAAAGCCGGAAACACAATGTGAAATGACATTGTAAAAGCAAATTGAATTCGCGCAAGCGTTAAAGCCGTTAAGTCACTGAGCATTGTATCTTCCAATCTGCATCAACATAAACGCACCAGCTCAAAATGCGTTCCACCATCGCGTCACACGTGACACAAACGACGTGTCCTTGGACAGAACTCCACGCTTGATCAGCCAAAAATAGAGAGAATAGGGCAATAGCCGCACAATCTTCAAAATGACAACAAACCTTGTGGGGTAAGCCACTTCGAATTTGCCTGCTGCCAAACCTTCAATCGTTCGGCGCGCGGCATCTTGAGGGCTCATTAAAAAAGGCATGGGAAAATCATTTTTTGAAGTCATCGGCGTGGCCACAAATCCGGGGTTGACCACACTGACATCAATGCCTTGAGCAGCAAGTTCGGGTGCAATGCTTTCGGCCAAATTAATAAGCGCTGCCTTTGATGGCCCATACCCTGCAGCTTTGGGCAGTCCTCTGTAACCAGCAACAGAAGCAATCCAAGCAATGCGACCACGCTTGCGGGGCCTCATCGCCGGCAAAAGGCCCGCGATACAATTGACGACCCCAAGAAAATTAACCTCAATCATCTTTGCAAAAGGTTCAGGCGAAAAAGCATTAACATCAACTGGCGCATAAGCCCCAGCCGCCATCAAGGCCATGTCAATTGGCCCTAATTCGCGTTCAATTCTGGCAATCGTATTTTGAACTGCTGTAACGTCTGTCACATCCAATGGGTAGGGCTTAATATTGGGGCCCATATCTGCAAGCTTTTCAGCGCTTCGGGCCGAAACAGCCACGACGACACCACGCGCGGCCAATTGCAGGGCCACTTCACGGCCTATGCCTGTGGAAGCGCCGGTAACCCACACCAATTTCCAAGGTAAGGTGCCGTTCATGCCCGTCTCTCTCACTTTCTTTAATACTAACGCCGCTCAAACACTGACGGATCATGACAAATCACTTAACGCCTAAACCTTTGTAACAGTTCCACCGTAGTAAAGGATACGGACAACAGACAGGATCTCTCAGAATTGAACGCTCTCAGAATTGCGGTCGTAGGGTCGGGCATATCAGGGCTTTCGGCGGCATGGCTATTATCTCAACGCCACGACGTCACCTTGATCGAGGCTGATGACCGCATCGGTGGCCATTCCAACACATTTATGTGCCCCACAGCCGAAGGCGAAATCCCCGTCGATACGGGCTTTATTGTTTACAACAACCAAACCTATCCAAATCTTACGGCTCTTTTTGAATATCTCAGTGCACCAACGGCAAATTCGCAAATGGGATTCGCGGTTTCCCTAGGTAAAGGCGCATACGAATATTCGGGTGCCGGACTCGCAAGCTTGGTCGGCCACACCAGCAACCTGCTGAACCCCAGCCATTTGCGCATGATCAGAGACCTTGTAAGGTTTTTCAAAAATGCCAACGCACAAATTGAAACCTTGAATGATAATGTTCCACTGTCTGAATTCATGCGAACCCAAAAATACAGTCAAGAATTTGTCGATTTGCATCTCTTGCCAATGGCAGGCGCAATCTGGTCTTGCACCCCAGATCAAATGCTACATTATCCCGCCAAATGTTTTTTGCGCTTTTGCGATAACCATGGCCTGCTCAATTTTTATGATCGCCCCACATGGCGAACCGTTGAAGGCGGTTCCGTTGAATATGTTCAACGATTGTTAGCCGATAGCCGGATGCAAATTATAACGTCTAGTCCGGTTCACAAAATTACCCGCAACGCATTTAATGTCGTGGTCGAAGGTGCCAAAGGCTACCGTGAGAGCTTTGACCAGATAGTAATTGCCACACATGCTGATCAAGCATTAATGATGTTGGCTGCTCCGACATCAGAAGAAATTAAAATTTTGTCGCCATTCCAATATTCTAAAAATACCGCAATCTTGCATCATGATGAAAGCTTCATGCCGCGCCGCAAGCGCCTATGGTCGAGTTGGAATTATGTGGGCGACACTCATAAAACCAATTCTGCCTCAGTCACCTATTGGATGAATGCGTTGCAACCGCTAAAAACAACAAAAAATATATTTGTAACATTGAATGCAAAGCGCAAGCCTCATTCAATCATAAAAGAATTTGAATATACCCATCCTGTTTTCAATGAGCAAACCAGCAAAATGCAAAAGCGGCTTTGGTCGTTGCAGGGGATAAATCGCACATGGTTCTGTGGCGCGCATTTTGGCTCTGGTTTTCATGAAGACGGTTTGCAAACTGGTCTGGCAGTAGCAGAACACTTAGGCGGCACGTTGCGGCCTTGGACCTTGGCAAAGCCCGATCAACGTATTCATGTGACATCATCGACACCGCGCGAAAGGCCAAATTTCTTAGAGGCCGCAGAGTGAGCGCCGTCTCAACATGTCTCTATGTTGGCGAAGTCGTGCATCGCAGGCTTTCTCCGGTGCATCATCAGCTGCGTTATAAGGTCTACAATCTTTTTATCGATGTGAACGAAATAGATGCAGTGGCCAAGCGTCTTAAATTTTTGAGTTATAACCGCTTCAATTTATTTGCATTGAGCGATGCTGAGTTTGGTGCAGGTGATGGAACCACGATTAAGGACCACGCCTGGTCTTTGGTCCAGCAAAGTCAGAACGGAGGTCACATCAAACGCATTTTTATGTTCTGCTATCCAAGCGTATTGGGCCGAATCTTCAACCCTCTTACTACCTATTATTGCTTCAGTGCTGATGACCAGCTTCAGCTGATGATCTATGAAGTGAGCAACACATTCGGCGAGCGTCATTCTTATGTCGTGCCTGTGGATGGCACGAGCAATCAGTCCTGTGAAAAGCGTTTTTATGTGTCACCATTCAATAAAGTAGAAGGCCATTATGACTTCACGATCGCCGCGCCCCATGAACAATTGAAATTGGGAATAAGATTAACGGATTCAAACGGCCCTTGTCTGAACGCTTGGTTTTCCGGAACCCGTCAGGAACTGACTGACAGTGCCTTGCTGCGTTCATTTTTTAGTTTGCCTTTATTGCCACTTAAGATTTTAGGCGGCATCCACTGGGAAGCACTCAAACTCTGGTTGAAGGGGATGCGCTTGCAACATCGCCCCGAACCTTTGCAGCCTCCGGTAAGCTTTGTGCAGTCATCCAACCTGCAAGAAAAAAAGAAATGACCAAAACCATCATCACCTATGCAATCACACTTATCGCCTTTGTAGCAATCGATCTGGTTTGGCTGGGTTGGCTGGCACGCGCAACTTATATGGCAGAGATGGGCGATTTACTTCGCAAGCAACCTGATCTGGTGGCCGCAGTCATATTCTATTTGGTATATGCTGCGGGCCTCATGTTCTTTGCTATTTCACCCGGTTTGAAATCTGGCTCACTTATTCAAACCGTCGCACTAGCAGCAGCCCTCGGATTTGTTGCTTATGGCACCTATGATCTTACAAATTTGTCGGTGCTCAACGGCTTCAGCGTTAAGATTGCCGTGATTGATTTGATCTGGGGCACCTGCCTTTCAGCGATGGCCAGCGCCGTCACCTTTATTCTCGTTTTAAAACTGACATAAAAATTTGACAAACCCTTTATAAACTTGCCACAATCTTGAGGTTGAAAGATTTAACAAACGGGGGCAAGTACAGTGAAGAAATTTTTAAGCGGCGCCATATGTGCGGCGAGTTTAATTTTGGCCTCGATGCCAGCTTTGGCATGGGACGGAGTCAACATTGATACAGGCTCAACGATCAGCGTCGAAGATGGTACGGCAATATCTGAAGGCGCAAATATTCCAATCATTGATGGCGAAACCAACGTTAAACGGAACGTCACCATAAGCGCGATTTCTCAAACTGACAGTGCAATTGAAATCGCGGTTGTTGACGACACATCAGGCAAGATCGAAACTTATGATTTCGATCCCGCCGAAATGCCAGACACCGTTGAACTGCCTGAACCGAAATAGATTATTCAGCTGCAAGAAGCTCTTTGATATTCACAGGTTTCAATTTCCTGAGAGCTAATTCAAACATCGAACGCAGTTGATCAGCGGCATCGTCATAAGCCTGCCGATCCTGCCAACACGCACGCGGGTTTAAAAGTTTTGCTTCAATCCCTTGCACAGCCATCGGAACGGCTAGTCCGAAATTTTCGTCAATTCGGCATGGGGCATTGTCAAGCTGGCCGTCCAATATTGCTGCCAGCATAACGCGCGTATCGGCGAGTTTGATGCGTGAACCAATTCCATATGCGCCGCCCGTCCAACCCGTGTTTAAAAGAAAGCAGCGCGCATTGTGTTTGGCCATAAGCTCGCCCAGCATTGCTGCATAGATTTTCGGATGGCGCGGCAAAAATGGCGCTCCAAAGCAGGCAGAAAACGTGGCTTCTGGTCGTTTAACGCCGCGCTCGGTGCCGGCCAATTTTGCGGTATAACCCGCAAGATAAATATCCATCGCTTGTTCAGTGCTCAGCCTTGCCAGTGGCGGCAGAACGCCGAACGCATCAGCACACAGCATAATAATTGTTTGAGGCACCGGGCCTGTGCGCGTGGACGAGGCGTGGGCTATTGCGACCAAAGGATAAGCAGCGCGGGTGTTTTCTGTAAGCCTGTCATCCTTGAAATTTGCCTCACCCGTTTTTGGGTCAACCCATACATTTTCAAGAACTGTTGAAATTTGTTGTGTGGCGTTAAAGATATCGGGTTCTGCATCACGGCACAAATTAATGGTTTTTGCATAGCAACCATTCTCCAAATTAAACACGCCATCATTGCCCCAGCCATGCTCATCATCACCGATAAGAACGCGTGAAGGATCAGCCGAAAGCGTGGTTTTGCCAGTGCCTGACAGGCCAAAGAAGATTGCCGTGTCATCATTTGCACCGAGGTTTGCCGAACAATGCATCGGCAAAACGCCAGCTTCCGGAAGTACATAATTCAAAAATGTAAATGCGGCCTTCTTCATTTCGCCGGCATAGGCCGTGCCACCAATCAAAACAGTGCGACTTGCAAAATCAATAGCAATCACAGTTTCACTTGAAGTTCCGTGACGGGTCGGATCAGCTTTGAAACTGGGCAGATCAATAATCGTCAGACCACTGACGAAATCGGCTTGTTCGCTTGGCTTCAACAAATGTTGAATGAATAAACTGTGCCACGCAAACTCCGTGATCACCCGCGTGTTGAGAAGATGAGCCGGGTCAGCGCAGGCTTCCAAATCTTGAACAAAGATATTTTTAAGGCGTGCATGATTGAGAAAATCTGATTTGAGCGTTTTAAAGTGCTTAGCGCTCATGGCCCGGTTTTGATCCCACCACACACTGCGCGCCGTATCATCATCCATCACGATATATTTGTCTTTGGGGCTGCGTCCTGTGTGGGCACCTGTCTTTGCAACCAACGCACCAGTGCACGTCTGTTCCACTTCACCTTCAGCAACAGCTTTGGCCGCGAGGGTATGTGCGTCTTCGTTCCAAGAAATGCTCTTCAACCAAGAAAACCCGAAAGCTTTAAGTTCAGCGCGAATTCTGGGGTCGTCGAGCGGCGCGGAAGTAGGATCAGTCATGGGTTTGATCTCCTGTTTAATAGGATCACCATGGTCAATTTCTAAAATGATGTAAAGATGTTTTTACATCAAAAAATAATGTAATCGAACCTTATTTATTGATGTATTTAACTCATCTAACAATATGATAAAATTGCGCTGCACTCTCTCCAAAAATTGCTTTAAAATCAGATGGTTGAACAATCAGTTTTGCGGCCTCAAACCAGGAATCATAAGACCCATTAAGCTCCAACACCGGCCAATCCGAACCAAACATCACACGGTTTGCACCAAACACCTCAATTACATGATGGGCGTAGGGTTTAAGCGTCTCAACATCCCAACCCTGTGCCGCCTCGGTGGCAATGCCCGATAACTTGCAAAACGCCTGTGTTTCTTGCGCAAGCTTAGCCATGCCTTGAGCCCAACTATCAAATGCACCGTCTCTGATGCGGGGTTTCATGCAATGATCAATGACAATGCGCATTTTTGGATAGCGACCAAACAATCTCAAAAACGGTTCGAGATGAACCGGAAATCCGAGAGCATCAAAAGTCAGGTCTAAATCTATAATCGCGTCAAACGCCCACTGAACATCCTTGCGGTGCATCCATTCCGCATCAGGCAAATCTTGAATCATCGGTCGCACACCGGAAAATTTTGGATGTTTGGCCAAGCGGTCTAAGTGTTTCCAATCTTCGCGTGATTCAAAATCAATCCAACCCACAACCTTGGCAACCTGAGGTGTGGCATCGGCCAGGCCCAACATATATTCAGTCTCGTGAACACTAGGTGCCGCCTGAACTAAAACAGTTTTATCGATGTTGTATTTTTTTAAATGGGGGCCCATGTCCGCTGGCAAAACAGGCTTGCGAATGGCCTCAAGTCCTGGCCCATCCATCCACCCATAATCGCCGCGCGCAGGATTCCAAAAATGCTGGTGCGCATCGATAATCATGTTTTAGCTCTAGCGTCCATAAGGCCCACAGATTTCAAATCTTTCCAAAGCGCCTTTGGAATTTTAGCACTCAGGGTTTTCACATTGAGCGTCACCTCCTTCGGGCTAACAGCCCCAGGGATGACGGAGACCACAGATGGATGCAGCAAAGGAAACCGCAACGCGGCTTCTGGTAATTTCACTTTGTGTTTTTTACAAACCGCCTCAATTTTCGCCACACGGTCCAAAATATTTTTGGGTGCCGGATCGTAATTATAAAACGCACCCTTTTTTGGGCCTGTAGCAAGGATGCCCGAATTAAAAGGGCCTCCTAAAACAATACCAATGCCGCGCTCTTCGCACAGCGGCAAAAATGAGTTGAGCGCCTCTTGTTCTAAAAGCGTGTAACGCCCAGCCAGCAAGAACAAATCAAAATCGCCAGCCTTGGCTAGCGTCTCGCACACCTGCCATTCATTCACGCCTGCTCCAAAGGCTTTGATCACCTTTTGGTCACGCAGCTTCACCAGCGCTTTATATCCACCCTCCATCAGTGCTTTAACGTGTCCGTCACGCTTTTCAACTGAACCATGGGTAAACACATCGCAATCATGCACAAACACGATGTCGATAGAATCAACACCAAGCCGTTCGAGTGAAAACTCAAGCGAGCGCATCACGCCGTCATAGCTATAATCAAACACCTCGCGGCGGTTCGGCGTGTTAAAAAACTTGCCAATCCCCGTGCGCTTTTCAGGCGGGCATACTTCAAGCAACCGGCCAATCTTCGTGGACAGTATATAGCTGTCGCGCTTCCTGCCCCGCAGAAATTGATTAAGCCGTGTTTCAGAAAGCCCCAGCCCATAAAGTGGTGACGTATCAAAATAACGAACCCCTGCTTGCCAAGCGGCCTCCAATGTGGCCTGCGCATCGCGATCGGTCGTTGGGCGGTAAAGATTGCCTAAAGGCGCTGCACCAAAGCCCAGCTCAGTAAAATTGATCGAAGCGCCCGACGGGGCTTTAAACAGCCGCTTTTTCATCTCTTTTTTTCTCTTCCCAACTTTGTTGTTTTTGCCGCCTCTTGCGACTATGTAACTGTTATAACAGTTTGAGAAAGAGATTTCACCATGCAACCGCACACAATGCTCCGTTTAAATGCTGACGACAATGTTTTGGTTTCAAATCGGATTATTGATAAAGGTCAAGTTGCCGCTGAAGGCATAACCACCACTGCGCGCATCATGCGCGGCCACAAAATGGCATCCATGCCAATCAGCAAGGGCACGCCCATCCGTAAATTCGGCCAGATTATCGGTTTTGCAAAAACCGATATTGAGGCAGGTGACTGGGTGCATGAGCACAATGTGGAAATGGGCTCTCTGTCGCATGATTATGCATTTGCCCAGGCCGCGAAAAAAGAAATGTTTGTGCCCGAACAAGACCGCGCCACATTCCAAGGCTTCCGGCGCAAAAACGGCAAGGTCGGCACGCGCAACTATATTGGCATAATGACATCGGTGAACTGTTCGGCAACGGTCGCCACATTTATTGCACAGGAAATCAATCGTTCCGGTATTCTAAAAGACTATCCCAATATCGACGGAGTAGTTGCCCTCACCCAAGACAATGGCTGCGTGATAGATTATCGCGGTGTCATTTTTGATACCTTTAAACGAACCGCATGGGGCTATGCCACCAATCCCAATATGGGCGGCGTCATGATGGTGGGCTTGGGCTGTGAAGGCTTTCAAATCCCGCGCTTCAAGGAAGCCTACAAAGTTGAAGAAGGCGAAACCTTCCGCACGATGACGATTCAGGAAACTGGCGGCACACGAAAAACCGTGGCTGCTGGCGTTGAAGCCGTCAGAGCAATGTTGCCTGTCGTGAATGCTGTAAAGCGTGAAACCTGCTCTGCTTCCGAATTAATTTTGGCCCTGCAATGTGGTGGCTCTGATGGTTATTCCGGCATTACTGCCAACCCCGCATTGGGTTCGGCGGTTGATATTTTAGTGCGCCATGGTGGCACGGCAATTTTATCTGAAACACCAGAAATTTATGGTGCAGAACATCTTCTCACCAGACGGGCCGCAACCAAAGAGGTCGGTGAAAAACTGGTTGGGATCATCAAATGGTGGGAGGATTACACCATGCGCAATAACATGGAGATGAACAATAACCCGTCTCCAGGCAATAAACTTGGGGGGCTGACCACCATTCTTGAAAAATCCTTAGGTGCCGCAGCCAAGGGTGGAACAACCACGCTGAACGCCGTCTATAATTATGCTGAACCTGTAACATCCAAAGGTTTTGTATTTATGGATACACCAGGCTACGACCCGGTATCAGCAACGGGGCAAGTTGCAGGCGGCGCAAACCTAATGTGCTTCACCACAGGCCGCGGCTCGGCTTATGGCAATAAGCCCTGCCCCTCGATCAAGCTTGCGACGAACTCCGATATTTACAACCGTATGATCGAAGACATGGATATCAATTGCGGAGACATCGTTGAAGGCGTTTCGCTTGAAGCTAAGGGCCAAGAAATTTTTGACCTGATTTTGAAAACCGCATCGGGCCAAAAAACTAAGTCAGAAGAATTGGGTTATGGCGATAATGAATATGTGCCGTGGTATGTCGGCGCTGTCATGTGAACTTCTATATGTCAGCCTTGATTG
>JAYWEV010000099.1:0-14899 GCA_043779145.1 Aestuariivirga sp.
AACTCATCATACAACTCACGCAACAAACGTTCACGTTGGGCCTTCTCGGGCTCATGTAGCTCGAGAACCGAACGCAGATTTTCTTCCACCGTGAGGCCGCGGAAAATTGAACTTTCCTGCGGCAGATAGCCAATTCCCAGACGCGCCCTTTGGTACATGGGCAATTGGGTAATGTCTTCGCCGTCCAGCTTTATTGATCCCTGATCGGCCGCAATCAAACCGGTGATCATATAGAACACGGTCGTCTTGCCAGCGCCATTTGGGCCAAGTAGGCCAACAGCCTCACCACGCCGAACCGAAAGTGACACATCTTTGACAACTGGCCGTTTTCCATAGGTTTTAGCCAACATGGAAGCAGACAATCCGTCAGAAACCTGTTTTTCGCTTCTGCCCGAAGCCGCCCCACGGTTAACGCCGCGTGGTGCCATCGGGGCAGGGCGAATAAATTTACCTTCGTTCTGCGTCACCTATTAAGGCCTCATTTGTCTTAATTTTGAGTGAAATTATTTACTTTGGAACAAAATTCGCCTTCACGCGCTCTTTTCCACCGGTCATTTGAAGGTGGTTGTTATCAAGATTGACGATCAATCTACTACCTGTGAGGTTCGTATCACCCTGAACAACATGCACAGCGCCCGTCACTTCCAGTGTATTGGCTTGCACATCAAAAATGGCCGTTGTTCCAGTAATTGTCTGGGTCTTGGTATTAATCACCACGTGGCCCTTGGCATTTATTTTATCAGTAACTGATTTCAGCGTGCCATCTGGTTGTTTGACATCAACATTGGTCACCACCATTTCGTCGGACTTGATAGTTTCCGAAGTCCGCGTTGAAATCACATTGCCCGTAAAAATCGTTTTCTGCTCGGTATCGATAATTTCCATCTGGTCGGCTTCGACCTGGACATTGCCTGTCGCTTTAGCGGCGAATGCAAAATGCGGAATTGCGACCAGAACCAAAGCCGCGAAAATTACAGTGTTTTGTCTCATTGCTTTGCTCCAAAATTGCTATCTGTTTCAAACACGGCCTTTACATGTCCTTTAAAAACAATGCGCCCACCATAGGGCCCCACAGTCATGGTATCAGCCTCCACTGTCCCGGTTGATGTGTCAACCTTGACTGGTGTTTTCGAAACCAAACTGTGATCGTCCACATTCACACTGGCTGCTTCCATATATGCAACATATCGACCCTCTTCTTTGAGAATAACTTTGCCTTGCATACTGAGTAGTTTTGAATTGGAATCATACTGTGCAATATTAGAAGCAAGACCAATAGCCCCGCCATCTGCCCGGTGGAATGTGCCCGTTACAGTTTGCAAATGCACTAAATCAAGATTGGTCGTATCTTGTATGCCGTTCAGTGCGGCCAGTTCAAATGGCTGCTTGTTCTTATCATAACCCGTGATCTTCGAAGCCTGACCACTCGTCACTTTTTCAACCTTTTGTGGGGTTGTGGTGGCATTCACCTTTGGCGGATCAGGGTTGGTGGAAAGAGATTGCGTTAAAAACGCGCCTATCACACCAAGCCCAACAAGCCCAGCCCCTAGACCAAGCAGTGGAGCAAGACGCGCGCGCGTAACGGCCCGCCTTGAGCGCTCATCAGCCGAACCGTCTTTGCTATGATCAATGCGCGAAGACATCTTCTTCAGACCAGCCCTGAAGATCAAGTGCAGCGCGTGTTGGGATAAATTCAAAACATAATTTAGCCATCCCAGTGCGCCCTTCGCGCTCCAACATCTGTTCTAAGCGCTGCTTTAATTCATGCAGATAAACCACATCCTCAGCGGCATAAGCTTTCTGCGCATCGGTGAGCGAATGGGCACCCCAATCAGAACTCTGTTGTAACTTATTGAGCTCAATACCCAGCAATTCGCGCACCAATTCTTTTAAGCCATGACGGTCAGTGTAGGTACGCACCAGCTTTGAGGCAATTTTAGTACAGAACAATGGCGCAGTATCAACATCAAGATATTGTTTCAGCACAGCCACATCAAAACGCGCAAAATGAAAAATCTTGAGAACTTTGGGGTTGGCCAGCAACGCCTTCAAATTTGGCGCGTCATATTTAGTCCGGTCCATCTGCACCAAAACCGCATTGCCGTCGCCTGTTGAAATCTGCACGAGGCAAAGCTTATCGCGCGCCGGCTTCAGGCCAAGGGTTTCAGTATCAATGGCAACCGAAGTGCCGGGATTAAAATCAGCAGGCAAATCCCCGCGGTAAAGTTTAACACTCATTGGTTGAAAGCATCCTGTTCATCACTGCGCGAGGCATACAAGAGCGGGAGGGAATACTCAAGGCTGGGGTTGATCAATAAACGCTAGCCAAACCAAGTTCTACCGCTGCTAAATGCAAGCGTTTGTCGTTGGTCCAAATCTTGGCCTCACATATCCTTGCTGAAGCTAAAAGATGAGCATCAACATATCCAATACCACGGCCGAATAGTTTGTTCTGTTCAATCAGCACCAGAACGTCGGTATCAAGCGCCTTCTTTGCTTCAGGTTGATCTGCCAATTCACGCAGTAATTTATTGCGTTCCTTCAAACTGCCAACCGCCAACTCGCCAATGACAAAGGGATGAACTAGTATTTGCCCGTTGACCAACAATCGACCAAAAACTGAGTTGTTAGACCGCAAATGATCAATCCAGATTAAAGTATCTGCGAGGATCATTCAGGCTCCGACCTGCGCCTTGGTCCAGCTGTTGCTGTCGGATCAGAGCCACCCATTGCAGCAAGTCTGCGGCCAGCTTCACGCGCCACAAGGGACTTTAAAGCCTCATGAACAAGCGCTGATTTTTCTTTAATGCCCGTATATTCTTGCGCTCTCGCAAGAAGTTCATCGTCCAATGCAATAGTAGTGCGCATGAGGAGCTTCTCCGGTAGGCACGAAAAATAGCATCAAATGATGCGAATTTCAACGTACCATCTCGCAAAATAAACCTTGCGCCTGTGATGTCGCTGTATTTGTAAAATCGGTCAACAGAATCAAGTCGCATGTCAAAAGCAATTTCAAAAAATGGTGCCCTGAAGAGGACTCGAACCTCCACGCCTTTCGGCACACGGACCTGAACCGTGCGCGTCTACCAATTCCGCCATCAGGGCAACGGAGGCCTCCTTAATCGCTGGTGCGGTTGATTGTCAATTGAATAGAGACCCTTTGCATCCAATGCCCAAGCCCGTTAAAAGGCACTCCATCAAAAGATTTTAAAACAGAGGCTGTTCAATTGACGACTGCAAATTCAGATAAATTGGTGACGGTGATTGGCGGTTCAGGCTTTGTGGGCCGCCATGTGGTCGGAGCTTTGGCCAAACGCGGATACCGTGTCCGGGTTGCATGCCGCAGGCCTGACCTTGCAGGCCATGTTGTGCCGCTGGGCGTTCCCGGCCAAATCGTTCCCGTGCAGGCCAATGTGCGTTATCCAGCTTCGTTAGCCGCTGTTTGTGATGGTGCTTTTGCAGTCATTAATTTAACCGCAGTTTTTTCAAATGCCGGAGCACAAACATTTGAAGCTGTGCATGAGTTTGGCGCAACGGCGATTGCAAACGCCGCCAAAACCGCAAAGGCGCAAGTGTTCATCCATATGTCTGGCCTCGGAACTGATAAGCCTTCAACCAGTATCTATGTCAAAAGCCGCGCCAAGGGCGAGGCCAATGCCGCTGCTGGATTTGCCGGTGCCATTATCATCCGCCCCAGCGTGGTGTTTGGGCCGGAGGATAATCTGTTCAACAAATTCGCAACTATGGCCAGGTTCTCGCCCATTCTGCCTTTGATTGGCGGTGGTGAAACAAAGTTCCAACCGGTGTTTGTGGGCGATGTAGCAGAGGCGTTGGCCACTTTAGTTGATCGCGGCTTATCAGACGGTAAAACCTATGAACTGGGTGGGCCAGAGGTGATGAGCTTTAAGCGGATTCTGCAGTTTGTTTTGGAAACGACACAACGCAAGAGGTTGCTGCTGCCTATTCCATTCGCAATTGCATCAATCATGGGCACTGTTGCGGACTTGCTTCCAAATCCAGCACTTACCGCTGATCAAGTCGAGTTGCTCAAATCTGACAATCTCGTTGACGACCAAGCTGAAAAAGAGGGCCGCACTATAAAAGGCCTCGGCATCGTGGCGCGCACTGTGGAAGCGATTGTGCCGAGTTACCTTTACAGGTTCCGCAAAGCCGGTCAGTTCAGCTTGCCGAATGCAAAGCCCGAATAAATCAAGCCCAACAATGCGCCGCCCAAGATAACCCGGTAGATCACGAAGGGCAGGAAGCTGTGGTTGCGGATCAAGCGCATCAAAAATGCGATTGTGAGCAAGCCGATGAAGAATGTGAGGACACCGCTTAGAATCATCGGGCCTGTGATTGGGTCATGATTTTTGATCGCGTGGCCAATCTTGACGATTGAACCAGCAGCATTGGCTGGAATTGAAATCAAAAATGAAAACCGCGCCGCATCAGAGCGGAGGAAACCTAAAGCGCGTCCTGCGGTCATTGTAATGCCCGAACGGCTGGTGCCTGGGTTAAGCGCCAGCATTTGAGCGAGGCCAATATAAAGCGCGGTCTTAGGCGTAATGTCAGCAACGCGGTTGCGGTTCAGGCCATATGCATCAGCCGCATAAAGCGCCAAACCGAAGACGATGGAGTTGATCGCGATGATCAAAGGCGAACGCAACATTTCATCAAAATGCATGATTTCGAAAATCAGGCCCAAAACCATAACAGGAATGGAGGCGATAATGACATTGAGCACCAACTTGGACGAAGCGGTTGTTTGGCGCTTGATCAAATCGAGAAGCCCGCAGAACATCGAAACAACATCACGCCAGAAGTAAAGTATGGTAGCAAAAACTGTGCCGACATTGGTGACGGCATCAGTGAGGGCGCCTTGATCAGGCCAGCCTGTGAGTGCGGGCACTAAAATATCATGGCCAGAAGATGAAATGGGGAGATATTCAGTGATGCCCTGAATCAGTGCCAGGACGATAATTTGCTCAATCGACATAAAGTTCCCCGATTTACCCTTAGGATACTGGTATCTTGCTGCTATACCAGTCTGGGCTTATATGCCAAATATTCATTAAAACAATATGCGGTATGCCTCTTAATTTTTTAGACTGGTTAGAAATCATAGATGCCGAAACTTTATCATTTCACACTTGATCCCTATTCGCGGCGTGTGCGTTTGAGTCTCGCTGAATATGGCGAAGCCTGCCAACTGGCTGATGAGCGCGCTTGGATGCCAAGCCAAACTGTACGGGATTTAAATCCATCAGGCTTGCTGCCCGTGTTTGTGGAAGACTCCGGTTTGGCAATTGGTGGCATTGAAGCGCTGGGTGAATATCTTGAAGAAACCCGCATGGGCAAGGCGCGGTTGCTGCCAGGTAATGCTTTTGCGCGCGCCGAGATTAGAAGATTGGTCGCTTGGTTTGATGTGAAATTTTATACCGAAGTCACCGAACCATTGCTGACCGAAAAAGTGATTAAACGCTTCATGGATTATCATGCAGGCGGCGGTGCCCCTGATATGGCCCGCGTTCGGCAAGCCAAGGCGCGCATCAAACCGCATCTGGATTACGTGGCTTATCTGGCAGAGGAACGTTCTTGGCTGGGCGGTGAATATTTGTCGCTGGCAGATTTAGCTGCAGCTGCGCATATTTCGGCGATTGATTATTTGGGCGATATTGATTGGTCTGAAAATCCGGTGGCCAAGAGTTGGTATCAGCGCATTAAGTCGAGGCCGTCATTCCGCGTGCTGCTGGCTGATGCACTGCCCGCTATGCCAGCCTCGCCAAATTACGCCGACCTTGATTTCTGATCTGGTCACAGCCCTAAAAGCCAAAGCACAGGAATTGGGCTTTGATGATGTGCGCATTACATCGGCTTCTTTGAATCCGACTATTGGCGATGAGCTTGAAGCTTATATCCAAGCGGGCCATCACGGCGATATGGGTTGGATGGTTGAAACGCTTGATCGGCGAAAATCGCCTGATGCAATGTGGGCCGGCGCAAAAACGGCCATTTTGTTGGCCGTGAATTATGATCAGGGCCTGGATGTTTTTGCGCGGCTTGAGAAAAAATCATCGGGTGTAATTTCGACTTATGCGTTGAACCGCGATTATCATGATGTGATCAAATCGAAACTGAAAATACTTGCGAGTTGGTTTGCAGGCGTAAGTGGGCATGATGTGAAAGTGTTTGTGGACACAGCACCTCTGATGGAAAAACCATTGGCCGCGCAAGCTGGATTAGGCTGGCAAGGCAAACATACAAATTTAGTTTCGCGCAAGTTAGGATCTTGGTTTTTTATTGGTTCGATTTTAACAACAGCAGAATTAGACTTTGATGAACCTGAGGCTGATCACTGTGGAACCTGCCAAGCCTGTTTGGACATCTGCCCGACCAAAGCATTCACTGGCCCACATCAGATCGACGCAAGGCGTTGCATTTCTTATTTGACAATTGAACACAAAGGCCACATCGCACAAGAGTTTCGCAAACCCATGGGCAACCGGATTTATGGCTGCGATGATTGCGTGGGCGTTTGCCCTTGGAATAAATTTGCGCATGAATCGTCTGAGATAAAGTTCAGAGCGCGTGAGGATTTAATTTCACCATCGCTTGCCGCGCTATTGAAGCTGGGTGACGAGGATTTTCGAAAACTCTTTTCGGGTTCGCCAGTCAAACGCATTGGACGTGATCGGTTTGTTCGCAATGTGCTTATCGCTGCGGGCAATAGTAATGATCCAAAACTCATCGCCGCTGTTTTATCATTGCTCACTGACGCATCACCGTTAGTGCGGGCTATGGCAGTTTGGGCTTTGGCGCAGCTATCCAAAAATGATTTTATGAATGAGCGTAAGAAAACGAATGAGACGGATGAAGGCGTTCTTCTCGAATGGAATGCGGCATGAAACATCTTCTCTGTTTTGGGTTTGGTTTTTCGGCTGAGGCTTTGGCTCGCAAGCTTGATCCACGTGAATGGCGCGTCTCCGGAACAAGTCGTTCGCCAGAAGGTGTCGCCGCAATAAATGCGCAAGGGTTTGAAGGCGCATTGTTCAATGAACTGAATTCAATACCGGCATCAGTAACACATATCGTGACATCAGTTCCACAAAGCGTTGATGGCGATCCTGTTCTACAGCAATTCAGCCATGAATTAATAAGCCGCGCCAAATCTTTTGATTGGGTCGCCTATCTGTCGACAACTGGCGTTTACGGTGATCGCGCTGGAGCCTGGGTTGATGAGGACAGCGAGCTTCAACCAAACACAGATCGCGGGCAACGCCGCGTTGATGCGGAGGCTGCCTGGAAGCAAGTTGCCGATTTGCCACTTCATATTTTTAGACTTGCCGGAATTTATGGGCCGGGGCGCAATGCTTTCGAAAGTTTGAAGTCAGGCAAGGCACAGCGGGTGATTAAGCAGGGGCAGATTTTCAGTCGGATTCATGTTGAAGATATTGCCGGTGTGCTCTTGGCTTCAATCAACAATCCTAATCCGGGTCGTGTTTATAATTTGGCCGATGACGAACCTTGCCCGCCGCAAGATGTGATTGCCTATGCCGCAGAATTATTGGGGCTGCCAATTCCGCCCGATATTCCGTTTGAAGATGCTAAGCTTTCGGCGATGGCTAAAAGTTTTTATGCGGATTCAAAACGGGTTTCGAATGCGCGGATCAAAAGCGAATTGGGATATGAATTGAAATATCCAAATTACCGCGTTGGCTTAAAGGCCCTGCTCTAAAGCGTCTCACCATCGGCACGCTTTGCTAAATCCAAAACTGTTTCTTGCAAAAAGCGGAGTTGCGCTGCAGAGGAAAGACGGTGGTCACCGTCTTTGACGAAGGTGAGTGTAATGTCAGGCCCGGTTAAAACTTCGAAAGTTTTGATAGCATGCGGCGGTGGCACGTCGACATCGTCGGAACCTTGCAATATGCGAACTGGAAATGGCAGGTATAGTTTATCACGCAGCAGCAAATGCTTTTCACCATCGGCCAGAAGTTTCACGGTGATCGGGTAAGGCTCGCCATAAGCCGATGGGCGCTGATACATGCCCGTGTCGCGAAGCTCTTGTCTGGCAGCATCATTAAAATGATCCCACATCAAATCCTGAGTCATGTCGGTCGCGGGGGCGAGAAGGACTAAGCCTGCTATGCGGCGGAAGGCCGATGAGTCTTCTTCGCGTAAGCGCCTGGCCAACAAAAGTGCGAGCCAGCCACCCATGCTAGAACCCACAATAATGCGCTTGCCTTTGGCGTGTTGCAAAAACATGTGGGTCGATTGTTCCAGCCAGTCGCTGATCGTGCCATCGGTAAAGAGCCCTGATGACTCGCCATGGCCGGAATAGTCAAAGCGCGTCAGCTGCCGCCTTGTGGAACTTGCGAGATTAGCGAGGCTTTCTGCTTTTGATCCCCGCATGTCTGATTTGAAGCCGCCAAGCCAGAAAAAACCACATGACCCAAACGCGTCATGCCCGCCGTCGCGGATGAAGGCCAGCCTCAAATCTTCCAGCGCATCGTCAAATTCAAGTGCAGCCAACCGATATTTCCCTTCAAGATTCAGTGTCTATACGTATGGGCCATTGATCTGCTAAGAGGTGGCCACCGGATTCGCAATATCTATTGCAAAACGGCACCCGAACAACAATAGGAGACGAACCACCCTTGAGTATACCCCCACGCAAACCCGCACCTGTGCGCAGTGCACAGCCGGCCCCGAAGGAAGAAACCCACCGCATCAATAACAAAATTGAAAGCCGCGAAGTGCGCTTGATTGATGCTGAAGGAAACAATGTTGGCGTAGTGCCAACGCGCCAAGCGCTTATCATGGCTGAAGAAGCCGAATTGGATCTGGTTGAAATTTCCCCAGACGCCAAACCGCCAGTGGCGAAGATCCTCGACTTTGGCAAATTCAAATTCCAAGAACAAAAGAAAGCCAATGAAGCGCGCAAGAAGCAGCGCGTCATTGAAATCAAGGAATTGAAGTTGCGCCCCATGATCGATGATCATGATTATGAAACAAAGATGAAAGCTGCAAAGCGCTTCTTTGATGAAGGCGACAAAGTGAAAGTAACGCTGCGCTTTAAAGGCCGCGAAATGGATCACCAGGAATTGGGCCATAAGCTTTTAGCGCGTGTGAAAGTGGATACCGCGGAAATTGCCAAGGTTGAAATGGAACCGCGCTTTGAAGGCCGCCAGATTATTATGATCCTGGCTCCAAAAGCCTCAAAATGACCAATTTCAGAACGCATAAAATATTTATGCGTTCTTTTTATTCCTGCCACAATTTAGGCTTGATTGTGTGGCTTAAAGTCCTTCAATAGGATTTGTAAATAATGACCATAGTGTGGCGGTTTGTATTTTTGGTTTTGATAATTGGGTGCGGATTTGCACCTGTTGAAGCTGAAACGCTGACATCATCAAATGTTCAAATCATTTGGAAAGTATCAAATCGCTTTCGCCTTTTCCGTGACCCAAATATTTTTAAGCAACAGGAATTGGCTTGGCGGCAATATGGCCAGCATGTGAACCAACGCTCAGGTTCAACCGAAGACAGTGCCATGTTTTATTATAACAGTTCGGTGCTTGGCACCGAACACGTACTGAATGATCGGCGTATTCCCTTTACCAACATTTTGCGCACCAAATTTAATTGGCGCGGCTGGGCCGCTTCGGCCGTAAACGATACGTGTTGGAATGAAAAGCAGCGCCGACATACAGGATGCGGCGATATTGAAAATTATGTGAACCCGAAATTCCATGAGATCGAGATGCAGCTCAAACCTGTAACCTCAAAAAACCTGATCTCAGAATTTAACTGCGTTTGGCGTGTGAGTGGGAACGAAGACATCAAAGCGCCATGCGACGAAACGGTAAAAGCCAATCTGCCTTATGAAGGTGGCGGGACGATCTCAGTCAATGTCGAGGGTGAACGGCCGATTAGTATTGACGCCAAAGTGAAAGATATACTGATATTAGGCCTAGGAGACAGCTTTGCATCAGGCGAAGGAAACCCCGATGTGCCTGTTGAATTAGCCGAAAGCCAACGCTCACAAAACCTCTATCCAGCACGTGCAAACGGTGATGTATCGGGTTCTGCTGTGTGGCTCGACGGGCTTTGCCACCGCTCACTTTATAGCCATCAATTGCGGGCAGCTTTACAGATTGGACTGGAGAACCCTCATGGTGCCGTGACCTTTATGGGTTACTCGTGTTCTGGAGCTTCAATTGAAAAAGGCATTCTGGGCCCACAGTCTTATGTTGAATATGTGAGCGAGGGATCTCGTAAATCCACAACCTCATTGATCAAGCCTGTTACCGGTCGCAAACAGGATACGCAGATTTTTTGGGCATTACGCGAGCTTTGCAAAGTTGACCCTGCAAACGATAATGGCAATTGGATTTGTCCGCAAAAACAATTCCGACGTAATGTTGATTTTGTATTTTTATCAGTTGGCGGCAATGATGTTGGTTTTGCCAATCTTGTGGCATGGTCAACATTGCGCGATGGGGCTTCATCGGTACTGGCGAAGTTTTTTGGAGCGACCGTTCCAGCAGACCAATTTGCGGCCAACGTGAATGCAAAGTTGGGCACATCTTATGAAAAGCTGAGCCACGCTTTGGAAGCTTCTATTCCACTCTCCAATGGCGACATGGCTTATGATTCCTCCCGCGTTGTTTTAACGGCTTACCCCGATATTCTTGCCGACGAAAACGGCCAGACTTGCCCTGGCGTCGGAACTGACGACCGCCCGGAAGATGGCTATGCCGCAAACCAATCGCTTGATCGGTTTTCGTCTTGGCTGGTGGTGACGAAATCAAAGCTTGAGCAGGCCCATGCCCAGCTTGATGTTTTGCATCGCCGCATGGGCGAGCTGGCCGAGGCCAATGGGTGGACTTATGCAGGACGAGCTTATAACGACCAACCTTTTAAGGGCCACGGTTTTTGTGCAAGGCGCAAAGATCGCGCCAATGATCCAGCCGAGATGTTGATGATCCCCTGCTGGGGAAAATCTGAAAGACCAACGCAGACCTGTCAAACTGGTATCTTCAAAAAGGCGGAAGGCTGGAAACCATATGACCCTTCAACACAAAACTATCCCTATGCCTTAAGGCAGCGTTGGGTGCGCACATTTAATGACGCAGTGATGGTGATGAACCAGAAAGTGGCCGATAAATATGGTGAGATCGATGAGCAATCATCGAAAGCAAATTTTTCAGAAACAACCGGTGCAATGCATCCAACAGCTGAGGGCCACGCATCGATGGCTGATGCCATGCTGATTGACCTTCGGCCAGAATTGGCAAAATTCTTCTCAGAAAATTAAACGGCCGACGGTGGATAGGCACCATCGGCCGCACTAGCCAGAAGCAGAACGCCCCCGGACACACTTCTGGCGGGTTAAAGACTCGGACTTTGCGTGAAGGCTATCAAGCTAACGGATTAGCTTGACTGCCATGCTGGGGGAGCTCGCTCATCCAAGCCTTTGTCAATCAAGATTGACGACGGTGACATAGGTATCGTTTGCTTTATTGTCAACCCAACTAGACAATAAGTTGTGCATGGACGCTTGCGCAATTTGCATGGATATGTTTATTGTCAATCATGGTTGATGAAAATGACAAGCCTTTAGCGCAGGATAACCTTAGAACCCTGCTGTTTTATCTCGGCTTAGCAGTTGACGACCGATTGTCCCAATTGCGTCAAGGTACGCCATATGAAAAAGTCAGACCATCCGATGTGCGGGTTTTTGTGCGCGCATTACGTAAATCCCAAACAATTTCGGAAATTGCACGGGAGATGCGTGTCACCAGACAGGCTGCTCAAAGCTCTGTCCAGCGATTGCTGAAACTTCAACTTCTGGAGTTGCAGTCGATACCAAACAATAAGCGCGACAAACTCGTAAAAGTGACCCCGCGTGGCGTAATGGCAAGTAAAACCGCAGGCCAACAGATTGGCCAAATCGAAGCGGAGTTTGCCAGCTTTATCGGACATGACAAAGTTGAGGAATTCCGTAAACATCTTCATTTGATGCTGGATGGTTTAAGAGCCAAACTTAGCTCAACCTGAACTTTGGGCGATTTTGACTTTGCCGTGAAAAGTCAAAACGCTTTAAGCAACCGGCGTATACTCATCCTCGTCTTGTTCGCGCATGAGTTTGCGGATTGTTTCAAAAGCTGCGCGTACTTTAAAATTCTCGGTAGCTGTTCCAAAACAAATGCGAATGTGACGCGGTGTTAAGTTTGGCACCAATAAAAACGCGGAACCCGGTGTGATTTTTATGTTCTGTGCGCTCAATGCTATTGCAAAGCGCGAAGGGTTCCAATGCTGTGGCAACTCAAGCCACGCATAAGGCGCTCCCGGTTCGCATCTGAAATTACAATTCTTGAAAACATCGATAAACGATGCACGCAACGTTGCAAGCTCGCGGCGTGTACGATTTAAAATAATCTCGGCAACATCGCTTTCAATCCAATAGCGCGCGATCTCGCCTGTGATACCAACTGTGCGTGAAGCCATCGTGCGCACATGCGCACGCAAGGATCGCTCTTGGCCTTGTGGTGTGACGACAAATCCAATCCGCAGGCCTGGCGCCAAGGTTTTTGAGAGGCTTGTGATGTGATAGGTAAGCTCTGGCGCGATGGTATAAAAAGTTGGCGGCTGCACGCGCGAATCCAACAGTCTGAAAATATCGTCTTCAATAATGGTCACTTTATATTTGCGCGCAACGGCAACTATTTCCTCTCGCCGTTTCATACTCATCGTACTGGTAGTTGGGTTTTGCAAAGTTGGCACAAGATAAAGAATGCGGGATTTCGAGGTGCGGGCTGCATGCTCAAACGCGCCTGGCGTTAAACCTTCTGCGTCCATTTCCAATGGCAATGGTTCGACATGTGCATTTTTAAATGTGTTGCGCAAAAGTGCATAGTTTATGCCTTCGGCCATCACCGTTTCACCAGGCTCTGATATTGCTTCAAGCACGGTGATCAAGCCAAGATGCGCGCCCGCCGTAATAAAAATATCGCGCTGCTGGGCATCAATGCCGCTGCGTTTTAACCACTGTGCGGCCATTACTTTATGGAGAGCAAAGCCATCAGGGGGTGCGTAGTCTAAGAGGTCGAGCTTGCGCGGATCGCGCATGACAGCGTGAAGTGCTGCATCAAACTCTTGAGTGGTGACAACCGGTGGTGGGATGGCGTGAGTGAGATCAATCATGCCATCGGTTTCTTTAGCGATGGCCGTGATTGATGAAACGGGATGGCCGCTCCGAATATAACTTCCGCGGCCCACTTCGCCAGATAGCAGCCCGCGCAGTTCAGCTTCCTTATAGGCGCGCGTGACAGTGCCTAGAGTAACCCCCAGCTTCCAGGCTAAATCACGCTGCGGCGGAAGCCTATCCCCCTTGGCCAATGCGCCACCATCAATATCAGCACCGATTGCATCAGCAATTGCGAGATACAATGGTTTGGAACGATCAAGGGTGGGGAGCCAAATTGTCATGGTAACAATGTTTCGATTGTGTTGATATTGCGGGGTATTGTATCAATTAGTTGTAGGAAATCAACTAAAAAATATGGAAATTGATAGATACAATAGGTACATTTTATAAAAGGAGCAGAAAATGCGCGACTTTTGCCTGCACGAAGCGTCTTCCAGAATGGCTTATGGCCGCTGGACTTGGGTGGCGCGTGTGTTCGGCAATTGGCGCATGCGCAGCGATCTAAGGCAGATCCAGAAGTTTAACGACCATCAGTTGCGCGACATTGGTTTGGCGCGCGATGATTTAGCGTACCTATTATCGCGGCCTTTAAGCAGCGATATATGTTGGGAAATAGAAAGGCGGCAATTATTGAAGAGCCGCACCTGAACGATGTTACTTTAAAGATTCACCAATGTTATTGAAGCGCCAGTTCAATGCGGTTGTGATGTAAGGCTCAACGATGACGAGGCAAGCTGCCATGGCAGCGGCAATAAGCCCATATTCAATGGCGGTCGCACCAGTTTGATCGTTTATGAAATTACGCACAAGATTCTCCAAATTTCCCGTCGTGGTTTTCAGGTTCGTGTCTGATAAACAACCTCGAGTTGGCCTGAGTTTCTAAATGCGCGCCTTTAACGCAACGTTAAAACCGAGCCGAAAATTGGCTAAGTTATTGGTTTGGCCCCAAAGACTGGTTTCATGGTAAATGCCAGCGTGTAAATTATTAAGCATTCAGCGACTTGCCTTTAAATCCATAATCTGCTTTATCCCCCACACCTTCACCTCAAAACTGAAGGTTTCACGTCGCCTGGCTTGTATAGGGCATGCCATGGCGGCTCGATTAACGCTTAAATTTAGGACCAAGCAAAATGCCCAAAATGAAGACTAAATCTGCGGCCAAGAAGCGTTTCCGCTTCACAGCCTCGGGCCTGGTAATCGCTGGCGCTGCCGGCAAACGCCACGGCATGATCAAGCGCTCCAACAAAACCATCCGCAATCAGCGTGGCACCATGATTTTGGCCGCAGGCGACGGACGCCTGGTCAAAATCCACATGCCATATGCGCGCAAGAAATAAGGGAGGCTGATCCATGTCACGTTCAAAAGGTGGCGTCGTCGCACGCCGTTCCCACAAAAAAGTAATCAAGGCCGCTAAAGGCTATTTCAACCGCCGCAAAAACATTTTCCGCGTTGCCGTTCAGGCCGTGGAAAAGGCGGGGCAATATGCCTACCGCGACCGTCGCACCAAGAAGCGCAATTTCCGCTCGCTTTGGATTCAACGTATCAACGCGGCTTCGCGTGAATTGGGCCTGACTTACGGCCGATTTATATACGGCCTGGACAAGGCCGGGATTGTTGTGGACCGCAAGGTTCTGAGCGATCTTGCTGTGCATGATGCAGCCGCATTTGCGGTTCTCGTGGAAAAAGCC
>JAYWEV010000100.1:0-14836 GCA_043779145.1 Aestuariivirga sp.
GTTTCCAGGCGTGCAAGATTCCACAACCAGCCAGACCCGCGTTGCTGGCTTCCTGCAAGAAATGAAGAAGTATCCAGACATCAAGGTTCTGGACATGCGCCCGTCGAACTGGGATCCACAATTGGGTGCCAAGAATGCACGCGATTTGATCGTGAAGTTCGGCTCTGACATCAAAGGCGTATGGTCCGCTGACGATGGCATGCAGATCGGTGCCATGCAGGCTTTCGAAAACGCGAACCTGCTGGATCAAACGAAGTTCGCTTCCGACGGCCTCTATCCAAAGACCTTGGAAGACATTACCTCTGGCCGTGGCAAAAACGCCATCGTTGGTGAAACCTTCCACCGCGGTTACATGGCCTCGGCTGTCGGTCTCTACACCGCCTATCTCGCGGCTACTGGCAAGATCGATCCGAGCAAGGAGCCACTGGAACACCGCGAAAGCCTGTTCAAGCTCAGCTGCGTGACGCCAGCCAACTACAAGGAATACCTCAAATACGACGCAGCAGGTGCTGCCGATGCGTTCGTTGAGCAACTTGAAAAAGTTGGCCCATGGGCCGCTGAGCCAATGCCACTCGTTGGCGGCGGCGCAGAAGTTATGCCGAAGTAATTGATGATATGCGCGGCCGGGGTCATCGACCCCGGCCAAACTCTTTAGACGCGATCATCTTTTCTGAGCCCCGCATGCTGCGGGGTTGACAAAAATGGATCGAAAAACTTAGAATCCTGAAGCATTGCCCCAAGATCGAGATACACACATGAAACTGCCGACAGATTGGAAAAGCCTTGCCTCACTTCTTGCTGCAATCGTTGTGCTCGCCATCATATTTGCTTATCTGAATCCGAGATTTGGAAGCCTAGAAAATTTCCGCAACATTCTCTTTCAGATGGCTGTCCCCCTCATTATCATTGTGGGAACGACCTTTGTTATTCAGTTGGGTTCCATTGACTTGTCAGTGCAGGGCGTCATGGGTGGTGCTGGCATGGCCTGGATTTTGATGTCCGCGAATACGCGGCTTGAAACAGACTATGGCATCTGGGCATGGGTTGTTGCCATTGGCATAGGAATTGCACTTGGTTGTCTTGCAGGTGCGCTTCATTCTATTATCAAAGTGCCTTCTTTCGTTGTCACGCTGGGGACATGGTACATTGGTTTGGGCATCGGCATCATTCTCTATGGCGATGGTATGTTGCCCAGTTTGAAGAGTGATGCCCTCATGGCATGGCCCACAAAACTGACGCTGGGTTTGCCAAACGCGTTTTGGCTGGCAGCCATCGTCTTTGCCGTGGGAGGCTTCATCAGTCGCAACACACATTTCGGCAGGGGTGTTCTCGCCATTGGCAACAGTGAAGCCATTGCCCGCAACATCGGCATACCAGTGAACACCATCAAGATTTTCGCATTCACCATTGCAGGTGCACTCAGCGCACTGGCTGGCATTCTTGCTACCATGCAGATCGGCGCTGGCTCGCCTGACTTGGGATCAGGACAGCTGTTTACGGTGATACCAGCCGCAGTTATCGGCGGCACCGCGCTCAGTGGTGGCGAGGGCGGCCTCATGCGCTCAGCGATTGGCGTTTTCCTGCTCATCATTTTGAACAATGGTTTGGTGCTCTCTGGTGTCAATCCCGCTTGGCAATCTGGCGTCTTCGGTGCGATCCTGATTGCGGCAATTGTTGCCGTGGCCCGTCCTGATCGCGGCATTCTGAAGATTGCGAAATGACCATGGCCAATCCCACAGTACTCAAGCTCAAAGACATCAGCCGGACTTTTGGCCATGTGAGCGCTGTCAGATCCATTTCACTTGAAATCAGTCGCGGTGAAGTCATCGGTCTGGTGGGTGAAAATGGTGCGGGCAAATCCACCCTGCTCAAAATCCTCTCGGGCGTTGAACAACCTGACTCGGGCACGATGGAAATCAATGGCAAGCTCGAGTCTTTCCGCAGTCCCAATGACGCTGTACGAGCCGGTGTCGGTGTCGTGCATCAGGAACAGTCATTGTTCACCAATTTGACCGTCGCCGAAAACCTCGACACGCGCAATTCGGGGCGTATTGGATGGAAGAACTGGAAGCGCGTGAACAGCGAATGCGTTGCAGCGCTGAAAAAAATCGGTGTGGATCTAGATCCGACTTCACGTATCAGCGACCTCTCATTTGTCGACCGTCAGATGGTTGAAATCGCGAGGGCAGTGTCGATTGATCCTGATATGACAGGCACACCGTTGATCATTTTGGACGAACCGACAGCCGTGTTGGAACAGACGGAAACGGCTGTGCTCGAACGCGAAATCAAAAAGCTCAAAGAAATTGCCAGCGTTATTTTTGTCTCGCACCGTCTGGATGAAATCATGCGGATTTGCGACCGCGTTGTGGTGATGCGGAGTGGCAAAATTGTCAGTGATAAAAAAACCAGTGAAGTGACGAAGGATCAGCTGTTTCGAGATATGGCTGGCGGCGTTTCCCAAACCGCTCATGCCGCCCGCAAGCGTCTTCCCGAAGGTGCAAAACCTGCTATCGAAGTCCATGAGCTTGGCCGCAAGGGCAAATTTAAGAACATCACCTTCACCGCAAGACCTGGTGAAATTATCGCTCTTTTGGGTTCCAATGCATCGGGCCGCGAAGCCGTAGTGCGTACCATATTTGGTGCGGAGACCTATGATACCGGAACAATCGGAGTGAAGAGCAAACGTGTTTTGCGCTGGTCAATCAGGAAGGCTGTTCAGGCTGGTCTTGCCTATCTCCCAGCTGAACGCAAAGTCGAAAGCATGATTGCGGGATTGTCGGCCACGCGCAACATTGCACTCGTGTATCAAGGTGACGCTGCTTCAGGACCGTTTCTCAAGCTCAGCAATTTGGCAAAAACAGCACAGTCATGGTTTGATCGGCTGGAGGTGCGCCCAAATACTATTTCGCGACCCCTGATTAATTTCTCTGGAGGTAACCAGCAAAAAATTGTTCTGGCGAAATGGTTGAACTCGCCCTACACCGACGTATTGTTGCTGGATCATCCCCTTCGCGGCCTTGATGTAGGTGCTGCCCAAACGGTAAATGCGGAAATTGTCAAGGCTTGCGAAGCTGGTTCTGCCGTTGTCTTAATTCCCGACACAATCGAAGAGGCACTTGAAATGGCCGACGAGATTATTGTGATGCGCGATGGTGAAATTTCCGCACGCCATGATATGCGAACAAAGAACAGCTTGAACGTTCAAGACATTGTGGCTGAAATGGTATGACCGAAGTGAATAAAAAATCTGGCGAAAATGAGAGTGCAGCAGGCATGAGCGATGCTGAAGCTGCGGCGGTCAGATTTGGAAAGAATATTCCTTGGAGCGCATTTGCACCACCTTTGGTTTTCGTTGCCATGTTGCTGGCAGTGGGCGTTCTAAACTCGAATTATCTTGGCCCGCTTGGGATTTCGATTGCCACAGCAACGGCGGCACCGATCATGTTTTTGGCACTTGGCCAATCCATGGTGTTGAACATTGGGTCGATTGACTTGTCGAACGCGGCGATTGCACTTTTGAGCGCATTGTTGTTGGCGCTCGCGTTGCCACCAATGGGGTTGGGGGCCTATGTTGTGGTCTTGCTCATAGTCACGATGATCGGGGCAATCAATGGCGCGGTGATCAGCTATGCCCAAGTGCCATCATTCGCGCTCACACTGGGAACCCTTGCCATTTTGCAGACGGCTGCTTTGGTCGTTAGTGGCGCAGACACGATTTACGTGAGCGAGAATCGTGGGCTCATTTCGGTGTTGTTTGAAAAGCAAATATTGAACGCGCCTCTGACATTTTGGATCGGCATTTTGGTTGCCGCCATAATGTGGGTTTTGCTGCATTACACTGTTTTGGGCCAGAACATGACTGCGATGGGCAAGAATGAATTGGGTGCCACGCTTTCGGCCGTGCCAACACGCAGGGTTCGCATTATCACTTACGCATTATCAGGTTTCATGGGCGGCCTCGCCGGCCTCAGCATTGTGGCGCAAGCCGGATCAGCATCGGCCAGCGGCCTTGGCAGCGATTTGCTCTTGCCCGGCATTGCGGCAGCTTTGATTGGTGGCACGTCGATTTCAGGTGGCCAGACAAATCCCTTGAATGTAGTGTTTGGCGCTTTAACAGTTGGCTTTGTGCCAATCGCCATCCAAGCCATGGGCCTCGGCGCCCAAGCACAGAGCTTGGTCTATGGTATCTTCATTATTCTGGTGGTGGCGTTGACCACTGTGCGCTCGCGGGACACTGTGATAAAATAGGCGGCACGGCGGCATGCCAATAGCGACCGATAAAATAACAAAAAGATCTGAATTCTGTAGCTTCCGCTTTTCACAATGACTTCAACCCTTTCAGGCATTCTTCCTACTTTCCCTATAGCGGATTCTTCCAATCGTATTCAGCCGCGTCGCACGCGCCGGTCTTGGTGCAGTGCTGCAGGAAAAGTGCGTGCTTGGTCATATCTCCAGTTTCCGGCAGACGATGGCAGAGTGGCGACCCAACTTCGCAGGTTGCCACTCCATGGAATGCATCTGTTAGCATTGAACCGCTAATAACCCATCTTGCCCAACGCTTGCTTCATCTCCTCTTGGCTTACATCGCGAATGTGGGTCGCCACCGACCAATGATGGCCGAAGGGATCCTCAAGAGTGCCATATCGGTCACCCCAGAACATGTCAGCAACTGGCATGTGAATCGTTGCGCCGGCAGCAACGGCCTTCTTGAACACTGCGTCCACATCTTCAACCTGCAAGTGGATGGTAACCGGCGAGCCTTTTAGCTTTTTAGGCCCGAACGCTTTCATTTCAGGCATTTCGTCCATCAGCATGAGCGCCGAATTGCCTATCCTGATCATCGCGTTCACTATCTTGCCGTCCTTGGCCTCCAAGCGGGATACCTCGACGGCATCGAAGGCTTTTTTGTAGAACGTGATGGCATCGCTGGCACCGGCGCAGGTCAAGTATGGCGTTACGGAATGCATTCCATCAGGAATGGCTTTTACGGTATCTTCGGGCATAATCGAGGCTCCTTTAGATAATGTGCGGTAGCAACTAAAATGCTGCGCCGGAGAAAAAAGTTCCGTGGCATTTTCATTTTCCTTTTTAACGATCAGAATAGACTGTCCAAATGGACGGCCTTCGCAATTAAGAAAAAAGCGCACGCAGTCGAGCGTCGCGCAGCCACAAGCCGCCCCAGACCAGCAGACCAAGATAAACGCCGACCAACGTGAAGGTGAACAGCGGTATCGACACTGGCGCTCCGCGAGGCCATGGCCATCATTTCTTTGCAAGCTGATAGGTCAGCACCACTACGCCAGACTTGAAGGCTTTTGAGGCCACGAGTTTCAGACCTGTTTTGTTGACATCCAGAAACAATTTTTTGCCTTGACCCAATAATGCCGGGTGAACGAGCAACTGGTATTCGTCGACCAGGCCGAGGTTGGTCAGCTGCTGCACGATGCTTGCGCTCCCATACATCACGATGCCTTTCTCGGACTCTTTTTTCAGTTTCTGAATTTTGTTTTACGGCTGCTTTGGTCATGATCGTTGACCGCTGTTTCATGGGTTAGCCAGCACTTCGGTTTCCGAGCCATCGTCGCGCCGCTCTATCCCGGTCGCAAGGTGCGCGCTATGCGGTACTCAGCATTGTCGTTGGGATAGGGCTGTGCTGATTTTTCGGCGAGTTCAATCGCGGGCTCAAAGCCCACTTGGTTTGGGCGCTCGTCCTTGATACTGCTGGCGGTTGAAACGTCAGGCATTATTAAGTCCTCCAATTGGCAACAGCCTAAAGCCACACTTAGCCTTTGCTGCCTGCGGTAACCTCGCCTTTGTGGGCGGCGAAGGCTGCCAGGACTTCGTCCTTCTCACCCTGCGGCACCTTGAAGAAGTCGAGCGTGCGCCCGAGCTCTGCTGCCACCTCATCGAATTCGGCAGGGGAAATCCGCAGATCCCGGTGGGCTGCCTCAAGGCCGAGCGGCGTCGCGCCGGGCTTGGTGGCGGTGTACTCAAAAGGGCCTCCCGAAACGTTGCAGACCCACAACGTCCGCATGAATTTAAGTCCGGGCAGTCTTCCCAGATTCTTGGTGTGCCATTCTTGCAGCTGCGGGTTTTTCGATTCCTGGCCGACGATGGGATTCTTCACTATCGCGTCACTGAAGTGATCCACCACCGCCGCAATGGCGAACACGCCGCCCAGCCGCTCGTACAGACTTTTCCCAGTCGCGGCTTGGGCGCTATCCGCCCCTGCCACTGCAATCATCGGGGCGATGGCCAGCGCAAGCGCTGCGACAGTGCTTCGTCTTGTCATAGAAGTTGAAATAGCATGTTCCATGGTCAATCTCCGTTTCTTGAAAAGTCAGTTACCAAACGCGCCTCAGGCAAAGTAGTTCCCAAAGCAACTTCCAGTCATGAGGTTTCAACGGCACCTCTATTCGACGCCCTGTTCTTTCAGTGCCAAACGACTTGGCCGATAAGTGTTTTCCAGCCTTGTTCCAGCTTTATGTTGACCGCGTCCTTGCGCATTGGCACATCCAAAGACAGTCGGCTGATTGCCGTTGCTGCGACATCCTCGTCGCTGCGTTTGAGGTTGAAAGCTAACCATTCATCAAGAATTGATTGTCTCAGCTGGCTGTCAGGTGACATCGTCTTTTCCTTTGGTTGGGAGCCCAAGAGAATCCATCAACCGAACATTTGATGCGATGTCCACTCTCATAACGTCGGTTTACAACAGCCGGAGCAATACCGGCAGCCTCGGAATCTACCCAGACGGCCAGATTGCACCTTGCGTTTGCCGGCGGCCTCAAATCAGCGTGATTCAAGTTCCACGCGCTTTTGGAACGCCGGATTTTCTTTCCCACTTCCAGCATGTCCTGAACATGTAGATCGATGATCTCGCCAAACGTTTTGACTGAACTCGGGATGATCGCTTTGGGATCAAATCCCTTGTCAATTGTACGTTCGGTTTCATGTGCCCAAGTGTCTGCGTCGGCTCGCCGCCGAAACGTGTTGTTGATATATTTTCCCTTGCGACGCACTTGGGCGCGCCAGTTTTCAGAAGGCAACTTGACGATCACAGGCATTCGTGTGCACTCCACTAAAATTTCGTGTGCGCTATGTGTGCAGTAAGCGAACGAAACGCGTATAAAAGGGTGTAAATCGAAGGATGAAAACCGCACACGTTCGCATTTGTTCAGGTTGTATATAAGGATAAACTATTGAATTACAATGATAAAACATTCGCCGTTGCGCCCATGATGGATGGGACGGATCGGCATTGTCGGTTCTTCCACCGCCAACTCTCGAACCATGCCTTGCTCTACACAGAGATGGTCACAGAGCAGGCGGTTCGGCATGGGGATCGTATTAAGCTTCTTGGATTTGATGGTGGCGAACAACCTGTGGCGTTGCAACTGGGCGGCAGCAATCCGCAAGGCTTGGCCGAGGCCGCAAAAATTGGCGAAGATTTTGGTTATGTCGAAATCAACATGAATGTGGGCTGCCCGTCTGATCGTGTTCAGGGCGGGCATTTTGGCGCGTGTCTGATGGCTGAACCGCAATTGGTGGCGGGTTGCATTGCGGCCATGCGCGCCGCCGTGCAAATTCCAGTCACGGTGAAATGCCGTATTGGCATTGATGATCAGGATGAAGAGCTGGGCTTGCAAAGCTTTGTTGAGACTGTCGCGAAAACGGGATGCGACACTTTCATCGTTCATGCGCGAAAAGCTTGGCTGCAAGGTTTAAGCCCAAAAGAAAACCGCGAAGTGCCACCACTGAATTATGACCGTGTGCACCGCCTTAAAAAATCCATGCCGCATTTGCATATCTCTCTCAATGGCGGATTGATGAATATCGAAAATGAAATGCACCACCTCGAAACTTTGGACGGCCTGATGCTGGGGCGCGAGGCGTATCACAATCCATGGATTTTGGCACAGGTTGATCCACTGTTTGGCGCTGGTGAGGCGCCTGTCAAAACCCGCCGCGATGCGGTTGAAGCGATGCTGCCTTACATTGCAAAACACCTCGCCCTTGGTTTGCCGCTGCACCGCATCACCCGGCACATGCTCGGCCTTTACCACGCACAACCCGGCGGCCGCATGTGGCGGCAGGTACTTTCAACGGAAGGCTGTAAGGCGGGGGCAGGGCTGGATGTTGTGAAGCACGGTTTGGATGTTGTGGAAGCGCAGGCCGCAAGGCAGGCGGCATAACAAACGTTTTAAATTGAACGCACAAAAAATAAATTCATATTTGTTGAAATAAAAACTTGACAGCGTACGGTCGGCCTGCTAGATATGGGTAGTCTCCACAATTGGGTTCAAACCACTGCCAACAAGTCTTGCAAGCTGACTGAAGACGACGTTGGGATTGCTGTTAGCTCATTTAAGACATCAACCGACTTTCCTATAACCAAAGCCAGAGTGCCATTTGTTTAAAAATGGCCCTATTCTGGTTTTTAACGATTCGAGGACATGCTGAATGCGATTGAGCACCAATGAACTGCGCAACCGCGCCGCAGCCTTTGCCCAGGCCCATGCAAACGCAACCTATGAAAAAGGCGAAACCCAAACATTTTACAACGAATTCTTCCATATTTTCGGTGTCGAACGCAGACAGGTGGCGCGCTATGAAGAACATGTCAAAAAGCTGAACAATAAATCGGGCTTCATTGATTTGTTCTGGCCCAAGGTTCTTTTGATTGAGCAAAAAAGCGCTGGCCGTGATTTGGTTAAAGCTGCGGAACAAGCGGGTGAATATTTCGATGCTTTGAAAGATTCGGAAAAGCCACGCTTTCAATTGGTGTGTGATTTTCAGAATTTTGAATTGCTCGACCGTGATACGCGCAAGACTGACTATTTCAAATTAGCCGAACTTCCAAACAAGATTGAGCTGTTTAATTTTATCTCTGGCCGCGAGCAGCGCATCTTCAAGGATCAAGACCCGGTTAACATTCAAGCCTCGGAACTTATGGGCACCATCCATGATGAGTTGGAAGCATCAGGGTATAAGGGCCATGATTTAGAGCGCTTTCTGGTGCGGCTGGTGTTCATGTTGTTTGCCGATGACACTGGCATTTTTGAACCGCGTGATATGCTGCTCGATTATATTCAAAACCGCACCCAGCCCGATGGATCGGACACGGGTTCGAAACTGGCAGAGCTTTTTCAAGTGTTGAACACCCTTGAAAGTGTGCGCAACAAAAACCTTGATGAAGATTTGAACAAGTTTCCCTATGTGAATGGTGATCTGTTTGCTGAACAATTGCCATTTGCCAGCTTCACGGCGCAAATGCGTGAAACGCTGATTGAGGCTTGCAACTTTAATTGGGCCAAAGTTTCGCCTGCAATATTTGGATCGCTGTTTCAATCGGTGATGGGTGCCAAGGAACGCCGCAAAAAGGGTGCGCATTACACCACCGAGAAAAACATCATGAAGGTGATCGGGCCTTTGTTTCTGGATGAGTTGAAGGCGGAGTTTGCACGGCTAAAAGATTTAAAGCGTGGGCGGACGCAAAGTTTGGAGGCATTTCGCCAAGCCTTGGGCAAACTTACATTTCTCGATCCGGCCTGTGGGTGCGGCAATTTTTTGATCATTGCATACCGTGAATTGCGCGAGCTTGAATTATCCGTTCTGCGTGAGTTGAACCCACAAGGCCAGCGCGACATTGGTGTGGAGCAGATTTCGGCGCTGGATGTGGATCAGTTTTACGGGATTGAGTTTGAAGAATTTCCCGCCCGCATTGCTGAAGTGGCCATGTGGATGATGGATCATATTATGAACAACCAACTCAGCCTGGAGTTTGGCCAAACCTTCATCCGCATTCCGCTCAAAAAATCACCGCATATCAAACATGCTGATGCCTTGGAGACGGATTGGAACAGCCTGCTGCCTGCTGCGCAATGTTCATATGTGCTGGGCAATCCGCCTTTTATTGGCCAGAGCTATCAATCGCCAACTCAGCGCTTGCAGATGGCAAAAGTGATCGGCCATAAATCGGGCAGGGCTGGTTCGTTGGATTATGTGGGAGCTTGGTTTTTGAAGGCGGGGGCTTATGCCAATGAGGGCCGCGCCAAGATCGCTTTTGTGGCGACCAATTCGATTACCCAAGGTGAGCAGGTGGCGCAGCTTTGGCCATTATTGTTTGATCGATATAAAATGGAAATTGCCTTTGCCCATCGCACATTCGCATGGGGATCAGAAGCGCGAGGCGTGGCCCATGTTCACGTGGTGATTATAGGCTTGACGCGAGCCGATATGGAACCAGCGCTGAAGCGGCTTTTTTCCTATGAAAATATCAAAGGCGATCCGATTGAGAGCCAGCATGGAGGACTGACGGCATATTTGATTGATGCGTCTAATTTAAAAAATCGACATTTGGTTGTTCAAGATACAAAGAAATCAATTATGGCCTCTCCGCCAATGGTGCGGGGAAACCAGCCGACAGATGGTGGCAACTATATTTTTGACACCGAAGAAAAAACAAAATTTTTGACGTTAGAAGCCAACGCTGAGAACTTGCTGCGCCCTTTCGTAGGTTCGGTAGAATTTTTAAACAGCATTCCTCGATGGATATTATACCTTCACAATATTGCGCCTGAACGGATGGCAGCGCTGCCATTTGTACGAGAGCGAATTTACTTGGCTCGCCAGTTTCGACTAAAAAGTCAAAAGGAAGCTACGAGACGTTTGGCTGAGTTTCCGACGCAGATAGAAGGCACATTGATTCCGTCGAAGCCCTTTCTAGTAATCCCAGAAGTCAGTTCTGAACGAAGATATTATTTACCGATTGGTTGGCTGTCACCGCCTGCAATTCCCAGCAACAAAGTAAGAGTGATCGAAAGTGCGACGCTACAACATTTTGGTCTGCTCACTTCCGCCATGCACATGGCATGGATGCGAAGTGTGACTGGTCGTCTTAAGAGCGATTACCAATACGGGATTGGTCTGGTTTACAACACCTTCCCATGGCCGGAGATGTCGGTGGAGCAGGAGGGCAGGATTGCTGTGTTGGCGCAGGCCGTTTTGGATGCGCGCGCGGCTTGGCCGAATTCCACTTTGGCTGACCTTTATGACCCGGATTTGATGCCGCCCAATTTGCGCAAGGCCCACCAAGCGCTGGATTTGGCGGTTGACCGTCTTTACCGCAAAGCCCCCTTTGCCTCCGAGCGCGAGCGGGTGGAGCATTTGTTTGGCCTTTATGAAAAACTGGTGGCCCCGCTGGAAGCTGCGGCCAAGGTTAAGGTAAAGCGGGGGAAGATAGCAAAGTGAACTTTGCATCGGCGTGCAATTCGGTGACAGTGCTGAGCCTGCGTTAAGGCCCCTCACCCTCCCATTCACCTACGCGAAGACGCTCCGGTGAACGGGCCCCAACCCTCTGCTCAACGAGGAGAGGGAAAGTGCAGCCGGATTTATTTCCCTCGCCCCGTTGGGGAGAGGGATGGGGCCCATGCGAAGCATGGGAGGGTGAGGGGCCTTGGATTTGAATAGGATGGTTCCGGTGCAAGTGCACTTGACTATTTACCCCCTCACAGCAGCTTCAATTTTTGCCACATCGATCTTCCCCATTTCCATCATCGCATCGAATGCTCGTTTGGCCACGTCTCCCCCTTGGCACATGGCGTCGGTTAAGGCGCGTGGGGTAATTTGCCATGACAGGCCCCATTTATCCTTGCACCAACCACAGTAACTTTCGACGCCGCCATTTCTGACAATCGCGTCCCAATATTTGTCTGTTTCTTGCTGGTCTTCAGTTGCAATCTGGAATGAGAAGGCCTCACTCTGCTTGAACGCAGTGCCACCATTAATCCCCAAGCACACAACGCCACACACTGTAAATTCTACAGTCAAAACATCGCCCATTTTCCCGCCTGGAAAGTCAGACGGGGCGTGTTGCACCGCACCTATTGAAGAATTGGGGAATGTATCTGCATAGAATCTTGCCGCTGCTTCGGCGTCTTGCTCGTACCACAGACAAATTGTGATCTTGTTCATCTGATTACCCTCGGTGATTAACACGTCAAAGGTCATGAAGTTCCAGATGAACACCAGAATAATTTAAGGACTGAAACAATATCAGCGACGATCGGACAACCATGATCCAACCGCCGCTGGCTTTGCAGAATTACGAAATTACTTTGCGCACTGATTGAAGTCTGGGCGGTTAGACGCACAGAAATTTGAACCGCCGCGAAGCGCCTTACCGTTGAACTTGCCGGTGACAACCTTTGATTTAGTGATTGTGAGGCGAGTATTTGCGCATGCTGCCGCCACAACTTGTTCACATGCAGCCACCGAAGTCGCCGATGTATCTTCTTTGTCGCATTCCTTGGTGCCATTGCACTTGGAATAAGATTCAGCTTCTTTTCCTGGGCATGCGGTGCGGTTGTAGTGAATGACGCAAGCAGCTTCAGCGGCTGCTGTTAACGACAGGAAACAAGCTGCGGCAAGCGCAAGGGTACGAATGTTCATTTGGGTCTCTCCATTTAATCTGTTCCAGCCCGAGCCAAATTTGACCCAGCGGAGCGCTGAATGTCAGAGCGACGTAACGGGTGACGCGGGCGTGGGCGTGCTTGCGGTGTTGATATTGGTATCCTCATTTAGACGTCGTCATAAGTATTTGCCAGGCGCCTAGAGTGAATCAGGGGGAGCGGTACTGGATTGTCATCGAATTACACTGAGTTCAGCCGTCACTAACTTAACCCAGCAATCCGACCTTGCCGTCCGCCCTTGCGGCGTTTGCGCAAAGTTAGTGTCGCCATTCGCTCAGGCAATGTTTCGATAATCTCATGGCGGGATGCAGGTGTCATGCCGATCCAGCCTGCAATCTCACCGCGCGTACGGCCGCAGCCAATGCAGAATTGGGTTTCGGGATCGACAACGCATACTTTTACGCACGGCGTTTCAATATCTGGAGAGCGAAAATCATCCATGGTTAGAAATTTAAGGCATTGTCCTGTTTGCAGTGCGGAATGAGCGCCGCCTTATGACCAGCAAACGTCAGTTCTTCAAGGTCAAAACGCCATTTTCGGATTTGAAGCTGGAAAGTTTCGACAAAAAACTCATGCCCAGCAATGTGCCATTAAGTGCACCTTGCGGCAGAACCAACGCGTCAACATCGTCAACCCGAACCGTATCAATTTCAACGCGGTCGAGTTTTACACGTGCAGCTTTGACCGAGCCGTTGGCGGTGGAAACAGGCACCGTGAAATCCAATGTGTTGGGGCGAAGGCCCGCGTCTTGTGCATCTTCGTAGCTGAGCGCTACTACGCTGGCACCCGTATCGACCATCACATCGATGTCGGCTTTATTGATCGTCGCGCGCGCCGAATAGTGGCCCATGGAGCCAGCCTTCAGCTCGGCTAGTGCCATTAACTTATAGTGCGGTTGAGATGGCGCATTTTCGCTGAAGCTGGAAGACCCGCACTGCCAATAAACAACAATGACAAAAGCAAACTCGGCAAAGGACCAGAAAAACGCATGACAAACACTCCAGATGCGATGGAGTTTAAGGGCAAGGAGCATCAAGAATGGTTGACGAATTATTTAAACTTGTAACCAGGGTTAACCAATCCTTGCTGCGATCGCCACGAGCATACCGAGTTCGGCTATGACTTGGACTGCTCCACAAATATCACCCGTTTGTCCGCCGATTAAGCGAATTGCCGTCCGCCTTACCAATGCCGTCATCAAGCTGGCTGCTGCCACAGCCAATATCCCGACGTCAGCGGAAATGAAAGCGCATGCATAAAGTGTAAAAATTCCAGAGGTTAAAATAGCAAATAATGCGCTGTTGCGACTGGGCCGGCCTGCAGACGATGAAAGACCATCACTGCGAGCTGACTTTGTAGCCCACATCATATCAACCACCATGGCGCGTGAGAACGCACCCGTTGCAGCCAAAAGCATGATGACGATATAGCCGGGCAAAACTAAAATGGTGATATAAGCGGAAATCCGCAGCAACAAGGAAACCATTGAAGCTGAAGCACCATATGTGCCGATGCGGCTGTCTTTCATGATCAACAGCCGGCGTTCTTGATCACGCCCGCCAAATAATCCGTCTGCACTATCAGCCAAACCGTCTTCATGCAGTGCGCCTGTTAAAGCGAGGCCAAATCCGCATGCTAAAATAGCCACCATCATGGCTGGCAAATGCAGCCAATTGAGCGCCACCAAGATCAAACCATTAATCGCGCCAATGACAGCCCCGGCCACTCCAAAGAATCGCATAGACCGCGCCAAGCTGGGCGGATCAATCGTAGATATGAATGGAACCGGGATCCGGGTTAAGAAACGTAAGCTGACCAATATTTCAGCAAATGGCCGAATTCCGCGACGGCTTTCGGGGCTATTAGATAAAGTGTCGCTCATGACGAATAATCAATGTGACTTGGCATTATGGAGTGATAGAGACACAAATTCGTTAATTTGCAAGCGGTTCCACACCTGCGTGATAAATCCTTGCAGAGCTGACACTCAGAGGAAACGACACTAATGACGACCGGGCTTCCGTTTGACGATATCCGTGCTTTGATCAAGAATATGCCGCAAGCGGATGCAGAATCTGCTGCACAGGCCAAAGCGCATGAGGCCCAATTGACGAAACCTCCGGGCGCATTGGGCCAGCTTGAAAATATTTCAGAGTGGATCAGCACATGGCAAGGCCGCCACCCACCGCGCGTCGAACGCACGGTCGTCGCCGTTTTTGCAGGCAATCACGGTGTGGTGGCACAAGGTGTGGCCGCTTATCCGCAAGCCGTTACAGCGCAGATGGTGGCTAATTTTCAAAATGGCGGAGCGGCCGTTAATCAGATTTGCAAAACCTTTGATCTGGGTCTCAAAGTTTTTGAAT
>JAYWEV010000101.1:0-14813 GCA_043779145.1 Aestuariivirga sp.
AAGCCAGGCCCAGCAACTTTAGCCAGAGGACTCCAGAAATACCACGCCATCAAGTATGGAGCGCAGATGGCAAGTGGAATTGTGTGAATCGGATAGCCAGCTCTGCTGGGGGAGGTGCCCGAAGGGCGGAGGGGGAGCCTGCCATATGCGAAAGCCCTGCCCATAAGGGAGAAGCGGGAAATGAGTACGTCAGAACTCAAACCGTTTTAAATCTTCGCAATCACACTCTTCATCTTCGCCGCATCTTTCGCATCCAAAGCTCCAAACTCCAGCGCGCATGTAAAGCACTTTCCCGCGTCAATACTTAGCACATTGCCCTTGGCCTTTTCTGCGGTGTAGCCATTGGCCTCCGCTGTTGCTGGCAGATAAATTCCAATTGCATCTTGGTTGGCCGTGCGGGTGATCCAGCGCACACCACGCGGCAATTCGCTTGGGCGGTGGCTAATAAAATCAGCGGTGTCATCTGGCAAGGCTTGCATTGAATGCGCCCAGCCTTGCTTGTCGGTTTTAAAGTTGAGACCCATCACCAATTCAGGATCAAACGTTTTGCCCTTGGTCATTTCACGGTGCAGCTCTGGCCTTTTCTGAAGTGATTTAATGAAAGTCAAATATTCCGCTGTGGGCTTAAAAAATTCTGGAAACTTATCCCGGACGTTTACTTTCGATGGATCGTCAGAAGCCGTGTCGATCAGTTTTGCGCCATCGACGGGTTTGAAATTGACATGGGCCAGATACATTACATCCATTGGTGTGGCTTTGAGATTTTTCACTTCGAGATGCATGGCGATGCGGCCGTTATTTTCATTCACGCGGATTCGTGGCTCGGCCACATAATTGTGGGTGAATGCGACCGTGTGACAATAGCGGCCACTCACTTCAACAAAAGCGCCCTGCTCATCTTCGCCGAACGTCAACTCAGCATGCTGATAAATCGCATTAGGCAATTCGCCGTGCAGCGGGTGCGTGTCACCCACGCCCGGATTGCCCATGGCTGTTGCTCCGCAGTGAAGCAGGAAGCCTCCGTAATTGCTTAAGTAATCGCCAGAGTTCACCGGTTCATCAAACATGGAACGCATGGTCAGGCGTCGGCCATAGAAATTAGCATCCCATATTTGTTGCCCGTGGTAAGGCAGAAAAATGATCTCGCCCACTTTGTTGGTGATGCGCAGTGCCGCAACACCACTGGCGTATCTTAGAGTCGAAATTTTAATCGCACCATGTTCGGCCAAAGGTGTTTCTGCGCGATTGAATTCAACGGCGTTCAGATTGATCATCGTATTTGATTTCATTTTGCTGGTTTCCATTCTGATCACACAGTCAAAGCTTTCCAATTTTCATAGTAAGATTTGAGGCCAGATAATTCTGCGGGTGTTACCAAGCTTGCCTCGGGGGCCGCATGTGGGTGGTGCCACGTGGCGAGCATGGCAGCGCCACGCGCAGTTCCTGCCTGATCCTTGGCAACGTAAAGATTTTGCTTTGGGCGCAGGGCCGCAATAATTTCACACAGCAAATGATTTTGCGCGAAACTGCCATCGACTATTAAATCGCCCTGCTCAATTTCCAAATTATCAAGCGTTACAGTGCACATCAAAGCTGCATAAAGCGTTGCCAAGCTCGTGCGTTGCTCAGGTCTAACATTCCCGATAATCTCGCCCTTGCGCGCTGCAAAGGGGCCGCCATTCAGGCTGAACGATGGCAAAGCAAAAATTTTCGAAGCAATGAAATGCCTTATGTCATCTACCCTTTCAGCAAATGTGCAATCACCAGCAATCGTTGCAAACTCGCGTCCGCCCATAAATTTTGCCGTCGCGGTAGGCCGGCCCTTAGCATCTATATTTGCCAACATATCCATGTCTGGTTTCAGACTTGTCAACGAATGTCCAACGGCCATGACGACCACCCAGGTTCCAGTCGATAAAACAGTGAAGGGTGCCTTGCGTGATGCAAGGTAGGGCAACAAGGCCGCATTTGAATCGTGAATGCCGCAAAGTATTTTTATGTTCGGTTCAACGCCCAGATCTTTTGCGGCTTTCGCGCTGATCATACCCATTTCAGTCCAAGGGGAAGTTATAGGCGCAATAAGTTTGTTAAAACCCAGTGCTTCTGCAAGTTTCGTAGGTTTGCCTTGGGCAGGCAACCATAAATCAGTATGTGCACCCATCGAGCAAATATCAAAGGCAAATTGACCGCAAAGCCGCCAGACCCAATATTGCGGATAACCGACGATTTTCGTGACACGCGCAAAATCTTCGCTCAAATTCCATTTTTGCCACGCCAGTTGTCTGCCAACGTTCAAACCTGCTGGCATGCTGGGCGAATAGGTTTTGTTGAATGGATCGCGCAACGGTTCATACCGTGGGTTGATGTCCTCGGCGTTTTTGAACTCATAGTCCATGATCGGTAAAACCAGGCCATCTTCATTCATCACTGCGCCCGATGCACCGTGCGTTGTGGGGATGAGTGTTTCGATTTTAAATTTTTTCGTCGCATCCCTCAGCGAAGCGCCCAGAAAATTCCAAATCTTTTCGACATCCACATGTGGGTATGGAGGGCCTGGCAAAGAGGCATTCGGCATTTGGCGTTCGAACAAAAGCGCGCCCGCATCATCAAACACTACAAACTTCAGGTTTGTCTTGCCGACATCGAGAACTGCAGTGTTCATCTTATCAAGTTCGTCCGCGCCATTTTGCAGTCATGATAGGAATTGCAATCGAGATGATCAACAACAAACCGATGAGGACGGCAATTTCAATTCCGGGGATGTTGACAAGCGAGAGGCCGAAAATAGTGAGGCCTAATATGAAAACCGATAGCACGAGGCCCAATATGGTTCCGGTTCCGCCTGCAATCGAAATGCCGCCAAGGATGACCATCGTGATGATTTCAAGTTCCCAGCCAAGTGCAATATTTGGGCGTGTAGAACCAATGCGGCCGGTGAGCAAAACTGCCGCAAGACCAGCCATTGTTCCATTTAATACAAAAAGCCAGCAGCGGATTTTTTCGACTTTGATTCCGGAAAAGCGCGCAGCCGTGGGGTTATGGCCGATTGCAAATATTTGCCTGCCGATGACTGTGCGGTGCAGAACGAAGCCGAAAATGCTAGCCAGCAGAAGAAACAGCGCGAAGGAATTTGGAATAGGAACATGAGGCCAGATATATCCCTGTCCAAATGAGGTGAGCGCAGTTGGATATTTGGTGAGCGCTTGATCGCCTAACACCACTTGAGCAATGCCACGAAACAGCGACATGGTGCCGATCGTCACAACGATTGATGGAAGCCTAAACCATGTGACAAGTGCGCCGTTCACTGCACCCGCAAGTGCACCAACAGCGAGGCCGGCGAACACCAATATTGGTGTGCCAAAGCCCCCCTGAGCCAGAAGCCCCATCACCAGCGAACAGACAGCGATTGTTGCTGCGACCGACAAATCAATTTCCCGGGTGATAATGAGCAGCGCCATTGATAAAGCGATGATGGCTTTTTCGGAGAAATTAAATGTCGCATCAGACAGATTATAGATGTCGAGAAAATAGGGAGAGATTGCGGTGTTGATGACGATCACGGCTGCCAACAACATCACCAAAATGCTTTCCCAGCGCAACAGATATGATGCGAGGTTAAAGGGTGTGCGGTCTAGAACGTGGTAGCGCTGCGTGTCACTCATGATTGCCGCTCCAGTTTTCTGGCGCTGGCCAATATCAATTTACCGATAGGGCGTTCGGAGCGCGCATTGACGATCACTGCAGCCAAGATGACGAAGCCTGAAATCAACATTTGCCAGAAGGGCGATACATTAATGACTGGTAATGCATTCACGATCACCCCTAAAAATAATGCGCCGAGTAATGCGCCCGACACTGTTCCGATGCCACCAGCAATCGAAACGCCACCAATCACGCAAGCTGCGATGATGGTGAGTTCGTAGCCTTGCGCATTGTCTACGAAAGCAATTCCATAGCGCGCCACCCAGAGATAACCACAGAGGCCGGAGACTGCGCCTGCAATGGTATAGACAATAAATTGCTGGCGCGGAATGTTGATGCCGCAATAGCGCGCTGCAACTGGGTTTCCACCGATGGCATAAAGCCCGCGACCAAATTGGGTTTGACGGTAGAGGATCCAGAATGCGGCGATCACTAAACTTGCAATCCAAATCAAACTTGGAACGCCAAGTAAATTCGCGTGAGGGAAAGATAAGAAAGCCTCGCTCATGTCTTTAGACGTGAGCCATTCGCCACCTGCGAGCAAAAAGATCAGTCCACGGAAGATCGCGAGCGTGCCAAGTGTGACGACAATTGGAGGAATGCCAACAAATGCAACCAATGCACCATTGACGTTGCCAAGTGCTGCGCCGATGACTATAGCGAGAAGAATGATAAAGCCTAGGGGAACGCCGGGCATGGCGCGTGAAACCAAAGCAACGACCATTCCGGTGAGCGCAAGATTTGCTGCGAGCGAAAGATCAATGCCTCTTGTGAGGATTATGGCCATTTGCGCCAGTGTGAGCATGAACAGGAAACATGTGTCAGTCACCACATTCACCAAACTTGCACCTGTGAGAAACACGGGTGCGCGGATGCCAACCGCCAATACGATTGCGGCGACGATGAGGGCGAGAAGAACTTCGCGATTCTTGGCGAGTGCTTTCAATGCACACCTCCAGAAGCCGCATTCACAATCGCTTCGGGCGAAATTTCTGCGCCCGAGAAGCGTTTGATAAATTTTCCTTCGTGCATCACTTGAATGGAATCTGACATGCCGATGACTTCGGGCAGTTCGCTTGATACTAAAATAATGGCCAAGCCCTCGCTTGCAAGCTCACCGATAAATTCATGCACTGCGGCTTTGGAGCCGATGTCGATGCCTTTAGTGGGTTCATCGAGGATGAGAATCTTTGGCTTCGTTGCCAGCCATTTCGCAATGACTACTTTTTGTTGATTGCCGCCTGAGAGTTCATTCAAGCGCTGCTCCCAACTGGAAGCTTTGACTGATAGGCGCGCGCCAAATTTGCGCGTTGTGGCCAGTTCATCAATATAAGAGATCACGTTGCGTTTCGCGTGATGAGCAATGCTTGGCAGTGTGATGTTTTCGCGGATGCCGAAGGGTTGGAATGTGCCCTGCACTTGGCGGTCTTCGGGAACATAGGCGATGCCAGCGGCAATTGCATCCGACGGGCTTTCAATTTTTACCACATCGCCGGCGACTTTTACGGAGCCGCGTGTCGCCTGACTGATACCAAACAAGGCTTGCATCAACTCAGATCGCCCAGCGCCGACCAAACCGTAAAAGCCCAAAATCTCGCTTTGGCGCAGATCAAACGATGCGCCATCAAATTCTGTGGCGTTGGACAAATCATCAACTTCGAGAATGGTTTTACCGATTGTTACATTGCGCTTCGGGAAAACCTGATCGATCGAACGGCCAACCATAAGTTTCACAAGCTGCGCTTGGGTCACATCCTTAATGGCACCCTCGCCCACACATTCGCCATCACGCAGGCACGTCCACCGATCAGCAATTTTGAAAATCTCATCGAATTTGTGGCTGATAAAAATGATCGCACAACCTTGTGATTTCAACTGATTGATGATGTCAAACAGATCATCAATCTCACGGCCTGATAATGCTGCAGTTGGTTCATCCATAATAATGATGCGGGCGTTGTGGCTGAGCGCCCGTGCAATTTCCACCATGTGCTTTTGCGCCACGCCTAAGGTTTTCAAAATCGTGTCGCTGGAAAATTCAGCTTCAATACGTTTCAGCAGTTCCTCTGATTTGGAATGTAAGACTGTCCAATCAACCAGGCCCAATTTTTTGCGCGGCATGTGGCCCATGAAAATGTTTTCAGCCACCGAGAGCTCATCAAACATCACAGTTTCTTGGTGGATTGCAGCGATGCCAGCGGCCCAAGAGTCGGTCGGCTTTGCAAACGTCACCGGCTTGCCATCGATCAAAATTTCGCCAGCATCGGGCTTGTAAATACCTGTCAGGATTTTAACGAGAGTCGATTTCCCGGCACCGTTCTCGCCAAGCAAGGCTGTCACTTCTCCGCTGCGCAAAGTGAGCTTTGCTTCATGCAAAGCGAGCACGCCGGGGAAGCTTTTCGAGACGCCGGAAAGCTCAAGAATGGGAGGTTGTGGGGTCATGATAAAAAGCGACCCTCATTTCAGGAGGAAAATGAGGGCCGCCATTTGTCTTAGAATATTTTAGAGAATTGTTCGATGTTCGATTTGTCAAAGGTGAATGGATCAGCCATGGCGGCTTGGCCATCATCACCGATTTTGATTTCGCCCATGCGACCAGCCATAACGGATGTGCCAGGTGCTCCTGTTGCTTTGCCAGATTGAATCATGGCGGCGATCATGACTGCTGAATAGCCCAGATCAATTGGGTTCCAGATAGCGAATGTATCTGTTACACCTGCAAGCACAGCACCCTTCATTTCTGAAGGAAGGCCGAGGCCTGATACAAACACTTTACCAACCAAGCCCGCATCAACCACAGCTTTAGCTGCAGCAACAATGCCCACTGATGTTGGCGCGATGATGCCCTTCAGGTTTGGATTGGCTTTCAACAAGCCTTGGGTTTCGCGGTAAGATTTATCGGCTTGGTCATCACCATAAACCGTGGCCACCAATTTCATTTTGGCGTATTCTGGTTTGGCCCATTCCTTCTTCATTTCTTCAATCCAGATGTTCTGGTTGGTGGCTTGGGCAGTGGCTGAAAGAATGGCAACTTCGCCTTCATTCTTCAAAGTCTTTGCCATCATTTGCACGCACTTCGAACCGATCAAAGCATTGTTTGATGGATTGAGATGCATGATGCGGCCGTCTTTGCCCACGCCTGAGTCAAACGAGATCACCTTGATGCCGCGTTCCATGGCTTTTTTGCACACAGGCACCAGAGCATCTTGGTCGTTGGCTGAAATAGCGATTGCATCAACTTTTTGTGCAATCAATGAATCGATCACGGCAATCTGCTCTTCAGCTGTGGTCTTGGTTGGGCCAGTGTAGATCAGATCGATGTTGCCTAATTCTTTTGCGGCTTCCATGCCACCATCACGGCAAGCGTCAAAAAAGCCAATGCCTAAGGCTTTAACCACAAGCGCGATGCGCACTTTATCAGCGGCAAAGATTGGTGTTGCAACGGCCATGGATGCTGCAGATGCGCCCATTAAAGTTAATACGGAACGACGTGAAATATGCTTCATAACTTCCTCCCAATTTGCTCGCTTGATTGCGAGATATTATCGTTATCAGATGTTCGCAGCATCATGCCGCCGATGTCACCTGCACGAATTCTTTTTTGACGACAACCACATTCACCCCGGCACTTCGCAACATTTCGAGCGAAGTTTCGGAGGCAGATTCGTCGGTAATTAGTGTGTCGATACGCGACAGCGGGCACACAACGAGTGAGCCGCGACTGGCAAATTTTGACCCATCGACCAACACGCATAATTTCTCGGCGCGTTTTAAAAGTTTGGCTTCAGCGCGGGCGATCAATGGATCACCTTCAACGACGCCAAGAGGGCCAACCGAGATGGCGCTCATAAACATGCGCGAAGCGGAATAATGTTGGATGGCATCATCATCAAAAGGCGAGACGATTAATTTCTGCTCGCGGTAAACTTCGCCACCGGGCAAGGCAACGCGGCACTTGCTGTCGTGGATTAAAGTCTCTGCCAATGGATATGAATTGGTGAGAATTTTCAATTTGCGATCACGCAGGAACTCGCCCATCTGAAAAGTGGTCGTGCCGCCATTGATAATGATTGCTTCGCCATCCTCACACAGGTCGACTGCGGCTTTAGCAATGGCGCGCTTTGCAGAAACGTTCAGCGTTTGTGAAACATCGAATGAACGTGTGGCAAGGCTTGGGGTATCTGATTGGCTTGAAGTGTTTTCTAAACTTTCTAATGCGCCATGAACGCGCCTTGCCAAACCTAAATCCGAAAGCTTTGCAAAATCACGGCGGATCGATGCGGCGGATGCACCTGTGACAGCGCTAATGTCAGCCACTTGCACAAGCCCCTTGGCGCGCAACATGTTTTGTATCACCTGCCACCTTTCGCGCTCGTGCATCTTAACCTCCAATTCGCGCAAAACTAATCAAGTTCAATCATGCGAGTCAATAAAAATGACTCTGGAAATTCAAAATTCGCAATGCACCAAAATATTGCGATGCAATATGCTCGAATGTGATTGACCTTGATCGCTTTGGTTTTTAAGTTGAAAGCGAAATAGGAGTTCTTAGGATGGCAAGCTTGATCCCAAATTTATGGCGCGATGATGTGGTAAAGGGCAAGGACGAATCCGGCCTCCTGCTCTATCGCTCCAATTTATTGGGCAGTGATTTGCGCATCACAAATTTTGGCGGCGGCAATACATCTGCGAAAGTGATGATGAAGGATCCGCTTTCTGGTGCTGATGTTGAAGTGCTGTGGGTGAAGGGTTCTGGCGGCGATATTGGCTCAATGAAGCTTGACGGTTTTTCCACGCTTTACATGGACAAGCTGAATAGTTTGAAAAATATCTATAAGGATATTTCACAAGAGGATGAAATGGTGGGCATGTTCAACCATTGCACTTTCAATCTCAATCCGCGCGCCACATCGATCGACACGGCGCTGCATGGCTTTGTGCCTTACGCCCATGTTGATCATGTTCATGCTGATGCAGTGATTGCGATTGCGGCGGCAAAGAACTCTGAAGAACTCACTGCAAAAGTTTTCGGTGGCGAGATTGGTTATTTGCCGTGGCAGCGTCCTGGTTTTGATTTGGGGTTGAAGCTTGGCGCTATGGCTGCCAGCAAGCCAAAAATGGTTGGTGTGGTTTTAGGTGCGCATGGGCTTTTCACGTGGGGTGATACTGCCAAGGGCTGCTATGAAACCACGTTGCGCATAATCAATCATGCGGCCGGGTGGCTCGAAGAACATGTGAAGACGCCGGTCTTTGGGGGCGAGAAAGTAAAGTCGCTTGACGCCACAGATCGCGCCGCTATCGCGCAAAAACTGATGCCCACCATTCGGGGTCTCATTTCAACGCATGAAAGCAAGGCCGGGCATTTTACCGATGCACCAGAGGTTTTAGAATTTGTGAATTCGAATGCACTAGATTCACTCGCACCTCTAGGCACCTCATGCCCTGATCATTTCTTACGCACTAAAATTCGTCCGCTGGTTTTGCCCGCCAATGGCGAAGTGGGAGAGGGATTGAAGATATTAATTGATCAGTATGCAGATGATTATGCGGCATATTATAAGCGTTGCAAACATGCAAATACACCAGCGATGCGAGATCCGAATGCTGTCATTTATCTGGTGCCCGGCATCGGTATGATTTCGTTTGCCAAGGATAAAGCCACAGCGCGCATTGCATCGGAATTCTACGTTAACGCCATTAACGTCATGCGTGGCGCGTCAGGTGTTTCCACTTATATTGGCCTGCCCGAACAAGAAGCTTTCAACATTGAATATTGGTTGCTTGAGGAAGCCAAGCTGTCGCGCATGCCAAAGCCCAAACCGTTGCAGGGCCGTATTGCGTTGGTCACGGGCGGTGCTTCAGGCATTGGCTTGGCGATTGCAGAAAAGCTGGCGCAACAGGGTGCATGCGTTGCCATTGCCGATATCAACACTGATGGCATGGCCGAAGTGGTTGCGGATTTCGGAAAAAAATATGGCAAAGACAATGTCACATCTGTTCATATGGATGTGACCAAGGAAGAAGCGGTGATCAAAGGTTTCACCGATACTGTGGCGTGTTTTGGTGGGCTTGATATTGTGGTGAACAACGCTGGCATCGCCATCCCCTCGCCCGCTGATGAAACATCGCTTGAAACTTGGAATAAGCAGATGGCGATTTTGGGCACGGGCTATTTTCTCGTGGGCCGCGAGGGCTTCCGGATTTTGAAGCGGCAGAATTGCAGCGGCTCTATGATCTATATTGCATCGAAAAACGGTATGGTGGCCTCTCCTGGCACATCCGCTTATGGCGCGATGAAAGCAGCTGAAATCCATTTGGCGCGCGTGTTAGCAGCTGAAGGCGCACCGTTCGGCATTCGCGTGAACACCGTGAACCCCGATGCAGTTCTCCGCGGGTCGAAAATTATGTCGGAAGGATACCGCGCCAGTCGCGCCAACAGTTTAGGCATTAAGCCTGAAGAATTGGAAGACCATTACCGGAAGCGTTCGCTTTTGCAGCGCAGTGTTTATCCTGAGGACATCGCAGAAGCAGTTTATTGGTTTGCTTGCGATGCATCAAACAAATCAACTGGCAACATCATCAATGTTGATGCTGGCCACTTAGCTTCATTCACGAGATAAAATCATGACCTTTGCAATCTCAACAGACTTCATCGCCACTCAAAACGCAAAAACGATGGCTGCGCATCAGGAAGATTATGCGGCACTCGCCCGCCAGCTTGAGCGACGCGGCATTGATATTGAAGCGATAACCACGCGTGCCATGGCTTATGCTGTGGCCGTTCCCACTTGGGGTGTGGGCACAGGCGGCACGCGGTTTGCACGCTTTCCGGGCCCGGGAGAACCGCGTGGCATTCATGAGAAGTTGGAAGATTGTGGCGTGATCCACCTGCTCGCTCGTACCACGCCAACCGTTTCGCCACATATCCCCTGGGACAGGGTTTCGGACTACCGCGCACTTCGCCAAGAGGCGGCATCTTATGAGTTGGGTTTTGATTGTATGAATTCGAACACGTTTCAAGATCAAACTGGACAGGCCAAATCTTACAAGTATGGATCGCTCACGCACGCCGATAAATCAACGCGCCAACAGGCCGTTGAACATAATATTGAGTGTATCGAAATCGGTCAGCAGCTTGGTTCCAACGCGCTGACGGTTTGGATTGCCGATGGCAGCAATTTTCCGGGTCAATCAAACTTAGGCAAAGTATTCGATCACTATATGCAATCGCTGCAGGCGATCTATGACAAGTTACCAAAAAATTGGAATGTGTTTCTCGAACATAAAATGTATGAGCCCGCTTTTTATTCAACAGTGATTTCTGATTGGGGTTCCAGCTTGATGGCGGCGACTGAGCTTGGCGATAAGGCCAAATGCCTTGTTGATCTTGGGCATCATGCGCCAAACACGAACATCGAACAGATCGTATCGCGTTTGATCCGCGTACAAAAACTGGCGGGCTTTCATTTTAATGATTCCAAATATGGTGATGATGATTTGGATGCCGGTTCGATTGATCCATTTCGGTTATTCCTAGTGTTCAACGAATTGGTCGATGCTGAGTTGAGCAAGGCCCAAGGGTTCAACCCCGCTTATATGATTGATCAATCTCATAATGTGACTGACCCGATTGAAAGTCTCATTTCGTCGGCAATGGAAATTCAGCGCTCTTACATCAAGGCATCGCTGATCAACCGATTAGAACTTGCTGGAATGCAAGATCAAAGCGATGTGATGGCCGCGCACCGGTTGGTGAAGCAGGCTTTTAACACCGATGTCACGCCGATTTTGTGTGAGGCCCGGCTGCGTAAAGGCGGTGCGCTGCATCCCTTCGCAACTTACCGTGCCAGCGGGTACCGCAAAGAAAAAGCCAAGGAACGGCCAGCTGTTGCGGGGGCGAGTTCGGGGATTGTTTGAACTTGCTCAATCGCTATATTCGTGTGTATATAGCGCTAGTCTCAGGAGTTCGAACTTGTTCACGCGCCGTAATGTTCTCGCAGCCGCCCTCACCTTATTGATGAACAGCTCAAGTTTTGCCGCCGAAAAGATAAACGTCTTTGCGGCTGCAAGTTTGAAAAATGCATTGGATGCGGTGAGTGCTTCTTGGAAGGCTGACTCGGCAAAAGAAACCACTCTCACCTATGCGGCTAGCAATGCCCTGGCTAAGCAAATTGAGGCTGGCGCACCTGCGGACGTTTTTGTTTCGGCTGATTTGACTTGGATGAAATATCTCACCGATAAAGATTTGATTGCCAAAGGTAGCGATGTTCAATTGCTGGGCAATGAGATCGTTCTCGTTGCGCCGAAAGATTCCAAAGTCGATTTGAAGATCGAAAATGGATTTAAACTTGCCGATGCAGTAGGCACTGGAAAACTGGCCATGGCTAATGTGGATTCAGTTCCAGCCGGCAAATATGGCAAAGCCGCTTTGGAAAAGCTGGGTGTTTGGACTTCAGTTGAAAGCAAAGTGGCGCAATCTGAAAACGTTCGCGCAGCGTTGAAACTTGTTGATCTGGGTGAAGCTCCTTTGGGCATTGTTTATGCCACGGATGCAAAAGCAGATGCGGCGGTGAAAGTGGTGGGCACATTCCCGACAGATTCACATGCGCCGATCATTTATCCGGCTGGAATTGTTACAGCATCGAAGAATGCCGATGCGGCTGAGTTTTTGAAATATCTGCGGTCAGACAAAGCCAAGGCGATTTTTGAAGCGCAAGGTTTCGTGGTATTGAAGCTTTAGATTTTGACGGATTGGCTTTCACTCAGCGCTGAAGAATGGACGGCTGTTGCGCTTTCGCTTAAGGTTGCATTCTGGGCCATGGTGTTCAGCTTGCCGCTTGGCATCTTGACTGCGTTGGTTTTGGCGCGGGGGAAATTCTGGGGCAAATCATTGTTGAATGGCATCGTGCATTTGCCTTTGGTCATGCCACCTGTGGTGACAGGTTATTTGTTGCTTTTATCATTCGGAAAACAGGGGGCCATTGGCAAATTTCTTGATACGTATTTGGGGTTCACGTTTTCTTTCCGCTGGACGGGTGCGGCACTCGCTTGTGGTGTGATGGGTTTTCCTCTGATGGTGCGGGCCATCAAGCTTTCGATTGATGCTGTTGACCGAAAGCTGGAAACAGCAGCCAGCACTTTGGGTGCTAATCGGTTTTGGGTTTTGATGACAATCACATTGCCGCTGGCTTTGCCCGGCATTTTGGCAGGGATGATTTTATCGTTCGCCAAGGCCATGGGGGAATTTGGGGCGACGATTACTTTTGTTTCAAACATTCCAGGCGAAACGCAAACATTGCCTTCGCTGATTCATAATTTTCTGCAAGTGCCCGACGGTGACTTTGGTGCGGCAAGGTTGACGGTGATTTCAATTTTAATTTCGCTGGCAGCGCTTATGGTTTCTGAACATCTTGCAAAGCGCATTGATCACCGGATTGATTTTTCATGAGCCTCGAAGTTCGCGTCAAACATCCGCTGGGCGAAACGTTGATTGATGTGGACTTTCAGACGAACAGCAGATTGACAGCGCTGTTTGGAAAATCTGGTTCGGGCAAATCATCAATAACCAATATGATTGCTGGTTTGGTCAAACCCTCGCAGGGGCGCATTGTGTTTGAAGGCCATGTGCTTTTTGATTCAGAATTGCGCCTGAATGTTCCCACTCACAAACGGCGCATTGGTTATGTGTTTCAAGAGGGATTGTTATTTCCGCATTTCACCGTCGAGCAGAATTTAGATTATGGTCGCAGGTTTAATGGACCGGTATCTGCGCCTTCCAACATCATTTCATTGCTGGGATTGGATGCTTTGTTGAATCGTAAACCAATCAATCTCTCCGGTGGTGAAAAGCAGCGCGTTGCTATTGGGCGCGCGCTGATGTCGAACCCCAGTTTGTTGTTGATGGATGAGCCCATGGCATCGCTCGATGAGGCGCGAAAGGCTGAGATTTTGCCTTACATCGAAATTTTGCGCGATGAGATTAAGATTCCGATTATCTACATCAGCCACTCTGTTGAGGAAGTGATGAGGCTGGCGGGGGATGTGGTTCATATCGACAGCGGCAAGATTGTTGCTCAAGGGCCGCCGCAGTCAATCCAAACGCTTAGGTTGAATCATTGACTAAATACTCCTATAACGTGAATTCAATTTCTACTGGGTGAATTTGGTGCTACGGCGAAATTGGCACTTCCAAGCTACCCCCATAGCGCCCCACCCCAGGAATCCCCTCTGGCAGCCTTTAGAATCTCTTTAAACGCCTACTGTAGGTTTAAATTATCTTTTTGTTTTGCGAATAGGTTTGGATATCAATTCGTCGGTGTCATTGAGCAGCAACTGCATTGCCTTGCTAGCGGCCGCGCCATCGGACGCAATGACTGACAGTAAAATCCGTTCGTGCAGTTTAATTGCGGCTTTCGGGTTGGGGTTTAGGTTTGTGGTGAAATCGAAAAGATTGCCCAAAGCTTTTTCGATGATGATGCCAAAGGGTAGCAAGAGTTCGTTGTTCGCCGCGGCCATCAAGGCCTCGTGAAACTCGACGTCTGCTTCCACGGCCTCAGCGGTGTTTTTGGCCCTTTTCATGGCGGTCAAAGCATCTTGCAATCTGGCCAATTGCGCAGGCGTTCTTTTCTGGGCGGCCAATAAAGCGACGCCAGGTTCGACCAATCTACGCACCTCCTGCGTGGACTGGATAAAGGCATGGCGATCAACCGCTGCATGGTGCCACTGCAAAACATCGCGGTCCAAAATATTCCACATGGTGCGCGGCAAAACGCGGGAGCCAATTTTAGGACGGGATTCAATGAGGCCTTTGGCCATAAGGGTTTTGAGCGCCTCGCGCACCACCGTTCGGCTGGCGCCGAAAGTCTTGCCCCAGGCCGCCTCATTAGGCAGCAAGCTTCCGGGTGCAAATTCGCCCAGCAAAATACGTTCGCCTATATTTCGGGCAAATTTGACGTGGAGATTGCTTTTGGTTTTCGTTTTTGCGTTTGCCATAGTGTTCGTTTTTGATATCAGCAATTGTCATACAAAAAACAATTGCCGATTGGTCCAACTCCAATTATGACGTAGAGCCAACACAGGCAAGCACCAAGAATAAGTCTTGGGCGGTC
>JAYWEV010000102.1:0-5592 GCA_043779145.1 Aestuariivirga sp.
CCAACATCATGTCCATGGCAAACCTCCGAATCAGGGAGGCTCATGGAATCACACTAAATGCAAACTCCAAACCCCGTTAACTTGAGTTCGACGCCCTGCCCCTTCCAACGTGAAGCTTGAACAAATCCTGGGAACGCTTATATATGGAACCTAATACGTTCTCAGGGCGGGGTGTAATTCCCCACCGGCGGTGTTTGAAGGAAACTTCATCAGCCCGCGAGCGCTTAAGTGAAACTCTTGTTTTGCATAAGGTCAGCAGACTCGGTTAAATTCCGAGGCCGACGGTATAGTCCGGATGGAAGAGAACAATGATGACGCGCGGAATCTGCTTTCTATTTGGAAAGCGGTGCACGCGTGGTGTCATTTGCCCTGTTGACGTCAGTGTTGTGACGAGACGAGGGCATGGAGCTTACAAAAGAGAGAGCAAGTTTGGAATCGGCGGCGAATATTCTGCCGGCTATGAAGCTTGCCTTGGCCGAAGCCCGGAAATTTGAAGGAGCCACCGCGCCAAATCCCCCTGTGGGCTGCGTGCTTCTGGATAAAAATGGCAACACACTATCAGTGGCGGCCCACCAAAAAGCTGGCACACTTCACGCTGAAGCTTTGGCCATAACGCAATGTGGCGAACGAGATCTTATTCACACCGTCGTGGTAACGCTCGAACCGTGCAACCACACTGGCCGCACCGGGCCTTGCACTGAAGCCATTCTTTCAACCGCCGCAAAAAATGTTTGGATCGGCATAGCTGACCCAAATCCGCATGTTACAGGCGGCGGTGCTGATCGCTTGCGTGATGCTGGTTTAAATGTACAGTTCTTGAACCAAGCCGACGCACCAAAATTGAAATCAGATTTGCACCGTCTGATCGCCCCCTTCGCCAAACGCGCCTTGCACGGTTTGCCTTGGGTGACCGTGAAGCAAGCCATCAACGCGCAAAGCAGCATGATTCCACCTGCTGGCCAAAAAACTTTCACATCGCAATCATCTTTGATCCTCGCCCACCAATTGCGCCGCCGTGCTGACGCAATCATCACAGGCTCTGGCACAGTGCTGGCCGATGACCCGCATTTCACCGTGCGGTTGGTTGAAGACTTGGGCGACAAACAGCGTCATCTCGTTTTGTTCGATCGCCGCCGCCGCGTTCCGCAAATCTATCTGGATGCCGCACAAGCACGAGGTTTCCAAATTTTATTCGCTGATAATCTCAACCAAGCGCTGAAACATCTGGCAGAGCAGGGCGCACTTGAAGTGCTCGTCGAAGCAGGCCCGTTGCTCACTCGTTCATTCTTAAACAGCAATCTTTGGGATGAACATGTTCTGATCACCCAAGGCGTGCCAGACCAAATCCAAATCATTCAAAATAAGGATCCGCATGTTTTCCGGAATCATTGAACGCGTGGCGCAGGTCGCCAAGGCTGCCCACAAAAATGGCGCACTGCAATGCACAGTCGCTACAGGCATGGGAGGTCTTAGCCTCGGCGAAAGCATCGCCGTGAATGGCGTATGCCTGACGGTTGCTTCCTTCACCAGCGATGGGGCTGCAGATTTCTTTGCCAGTGCTGAGACACTGGCGCGAACGAACTTGGATAAAATCATGATCGGCAGCCACGTCAATCTCGAACGGGCTGTGAGTTTGAATACCCGCCTTTCCGGCCACATGGTGCAAGGCCATGTCGACGGCAAAGCAATACTCAGTTCAATCATGCTCGAAGATGGCGCATATCGTTTGGCTTTTGATCTTCCGCAAACCCTCTCAAGGTACTGCGTGGAAAAAGGTTCGATCTGCCTCAATGGCATAAGCCTTACCATCAATGGTCTAACCGAATTAAAAAATGGCGACACTCAAGTCGCCATTACGATCATCCCGCATACCTGGGAACACACCAATCTTTCTGCCGCGAAAATCGGTGACGCTATCAATGTCGAAGTTGATGTAATGGCCAAATATGTGGAGAGACTATGTCAGCCTTATCAAAAGCTCTAGACCAACTGCGCAGTGGTGGAATGATCATTTTAACCGATGATGAAGACCGTGAGAACGAAGGCGATCTCGTCATGGCCGCTGAATTTGCTACGCCTGAAGCTGTTAATTTCATGGCTCGTTTCGGCCGTGGCCTCATTTGTTTGCCGATGACGGCAGCACAGCTCGAAAAATTCAACCTGTCGCAAATGGCCCCAGTCAATCGTGCACGCCGTTCCACCGCTTTCACCATTTCAATCGAAGCCCGCGATGGCATCACAACCGGTATCTCGGCCTTTGATCGTGCTCACACGATTGCCACAGCCATCAACCCCAACACCAAGCCAGAGGACATCGTATCACCGGGCCATGTGTTCCCGCTGCGCGCAGCTGAAGGCGGCGTGTTAAAGCGTGCCGGCCACACCGAAGGTGCAATCGATTTGATGATACTCGCAGGCCTCCAACCAGCTGGTGTGATCTGCGAAATCATGGGCGACGATGGTGAAATGTCGAGGCGTCCAGCGCTTGAAGTTTTCGCGAAAACGCACAATCTTCCAATCCTCACCATTGCCGAATTGATCAAGCACCGCCTGCAAACCGAAGTGCTGATCGATGAAGTGGCCAACTCAAAACTGCCCACAGCCTATGCCGATGAGCCACTGAAAATTCACGCCTTCCGCAGCCGCATCGATGGCACGGAGCATCTGGCCATCGTCAAACATCCGTTGCCGAAAACCCCGCTGGTGCGTGTCCATTCCGAATGCCTCACGGGCGAAGCGTTGGGTTCGCTGCGCTGCGATTGCGGCCCGCAACTCCAAACCGCCATTCGCATGATTTCAGAAAGCGAGGGTGGCGTGCTGCTTTACATGCGCAATCAAGAAGGCCGCGGCATTGGCCTTGCCAACAAAATCAAAGCCTATGCGTTGCAGGATCAAGGCCACGACACTGTTGAAGCCAACACCGCCTTGGGCTTTGCCAATGACTTAAGAGATTATGCGGCCGCAGCACACATGCTGAAGGCGCTCGGCGTATCCGAACTCACGCTGCTCACCAACAACCCGGATAAAACCCATGCCCTTCAAGAGCTGGGCCTGAACGTGGTAGAGCAGCGCCCACTGGCGATCGAAGCCAATCCCTTCAACGCAAATTATCTGGCCACCAAACGCGAAAAGCTGGGCCATTCCTTCGAACTGAAAGTGAGAAACTAAAATGTCAAAATCAAATTTCCGCATCGCCGTCGTCGTCAGCCGTTTCAACGAACCCGTCACCTCTGGCCTCAAGCGCGGCGCATTGGCTTATCTGGCCGAACAAAGCATTAAAGTAGCAGAGGGCGATATCTATCCAGCGCCCGGTGCATTCGAAATTCCGTTGATTGCGCAAACACTGGCCAAATCCAAACAATATGATGGCGTGGTGTGCTTGGGCTGCGTGATCAAAGGCGACACCGCGCATTTTGAATTCATCAGCTTGGGCGCCACATACGGCCTGATGCAAACGACGCTGAAAATGGAAATGCCAATTACCTTCGGCATCATCACCACTTATACTGACGAACAAGCCATCGCCCGCAGCCGCGATGACGCACACAACAAGGGCCGTGAAGCCGCCGCCGCTTGCGTTGAAACATTGGAAACAATGGCTGCAATTAAGAACGCTTGAAACCATTTCGAGAAACCCTATATCTGTAATCTGAATAATTACAAAAAGGCTCCCCCGATGATTGACCTTCACTATTGGCCCACTCCAAATGGCCATAAAATTACGATTTTTCTCGAAGAGGCAGGCCTGCCTTATACCATTCACGAAGTGGATATTGGCAAAGGCGACCAGTTCAAACCAGAATTCCTGGCGATTGCTCCGAATAACCGCATGCCCGCCATTGTCGACCACTCGCCCAAAGATGGCGGCAAGCCTATCAGCGTCTTTGAATCGGGTGCCATCCTTCTCTACCTCGCCGAAAAAACAGCCAAGTTCATCTCGCCGGACATTCGCGCCCGGGTGGAAACGCTGCAATGGTTGTTCTGGCAAATGGGCGGCCTTGGCCCAATGGCTGGCCAAAACGGGCACTTTAACGTTTATGCCCCAGAGAAAATTCCCTACGCCATTGATCGCTACACCAAAGAAACCAACCGCCTTTATGGCGTGTTGAACAAACGTCTGGCAGACCGTGAATATGTTGCAGGCGAGTATTCAATTGCCGATATGGCCAGCTATCCGTGGATCGTGCCTTACGAAAATCACAAGCAGAAATTGGAAGACTTCCCGCATCTGCATCGCTGGTTTAACGCCATCAAAGCGCGTCCTGCTGTGGTGAAGGCTTATGCTGCTGCAGGGCCGTCTTATGCAAAGCCAATGACAGACGAGGAAAAGAAGGTGTTGTTCAACCAAACGGCGCGGCCCTAAACACCCACTTCAAACCCTTCGGGCTCTGCCGGGGTTCGCCCGCGCAGCTCGTTATAAATATGCCCAAATAAAGCCACCATCACAACGGCCCCGCCTAGCAAGGTGGGGCCTTTGGGAACTTCGGCCATAAACATCCAAACCCAAAGTGGCGTAAGCGGAACTTCGAGAGCGGCGATCAAAGTGGCCTCCGCTGCCGGCACAAGCCGCGAGCCGAGTGTATAGAAAATCAATCCCGCCGCATTCTGTACAACACCGAATAACCCAATCAACACAATATCTTGTGTCGACACCTTCAACGAATCTGCAAACCAGAAGCAGAAGAAAGCAGCCAAATATGCCGAGGCCGCCATAGCAGGCAGCATGGGAACATCGCGGTTTCGCCTCAGCAAAACCGAAAAGCTAGCCATGCAACATGTCATCGCAAATGCCAACATTTTTCCAAACAGCGTACCGCCGCCAAAGCCCGAACCAACCAGCATGATCAGCACGCCAGCCATAGCTACAACGGCAGCAATCAAAGTTGAGCGCGACGGTCTTTCGCCGATGGTCACATAAGCGAGGCCCGCTGTGATGAATGGCACGGTCGCGTAAATCACCATGGCATCGGCCACCGATCCATAGCGCATTGAACCAATGCCGGTGATCATGCCGGCGGCCGATAATACCGCCACCGCAATTGCAGGCCAGCGCAATTTTTGCAGTGAGTTCCAAGCTTGGCCGCGCTCAAGAATGAGGAATGCGATAAACACCGCCGTTCCCGAAAACAGCCCGCGCCAGAACAGCAGCGCCATTAAGTCAGTCGAAATCGCACGGGTGAACAATCCAGACAGCGACCATGCCAATGGGGCCATGCAGCAGATCAAAAGGCCCAAGCGATGTTGTTGCTGATTCATGGGCATAAACTATCAGCCAACTGACGGCAGAGCGATGTCGTAAACGGCATAGCAACCCTGCTTCGGGACAAGGCTTGACGAAACACCATTATTCAAGCATTTTGCACAAATGCCTAACGCCCGCCCACACGCTGCCATTTGCAGCATTATTATTTGCATCTAGCGACATATCGCTGGCTGGGCACCGCTTACTCAAAATCTGAATAGCGCATCTCCCAGGCGGCAAGCCAAGAGGAAGACTTATGACTTTGCGCCTTTACAACACGCTGACGAGAACGAAGGAGGAGTTTTCCCCCATCGATCCGAATAATGTGCGCATGTATGTCTGCGGCCCCA
>JAYWEV010000103.1:0-14793 GCA_043779145.1 Aestuariivirga sp.
ACAAAGCCAAAGATATGCCGTTGGTGAGAGGTTTAGGCGATAATGTTTATATTCTGGCCGCTGATACAGTGGTGGGCCTGGGCCGCCGCATTTTGCCTAAGGCGGAAACATATCAGGAAGCCAAAGATTGTTTGAACTTGTTGTCGGGCCGTTCACATTGGGTTTACTCTTCGATTAGCGTTATCGCGCCCGGTGGAAAGAAATCTTCGCGCTGCGTTGAAACCAAAATCCGTTTTAAGCGCTTCTCTCGCGATGACATCGAAAGCTATTTGAAATCAGAAGAATGGCGCGGCAAAGCGGGTGGCTATGCCATTCAGGGCCGGGCTGAATCTTTTGTGCGCTATATGGCGGGTTCTCATTCTGGTGTAATTGGCCTTCCGCTTTATGAAACCGTTTTGCTTTTGCAAGGTGCGGGCTTTCCGGTGCAACATAAATGGATGACGCAGCCTATTAGTGATTTATGATGGCTGAAGTTATTCCGTTGCGCCCACGAAAACCTTGCCCAATTTGCAAGAAACCATCTTCGCAAAAATTCCATCCGTTCTGTTCCAACCGCTGCGCCAATGAAGATTTGAATTCTTGGTTGGGCGGGAAATATTCAATTCCTGTAGTGGAAGATGAAGACGAAGACGGTCAAGACGGATTGGCCTAATTTCGTTTTCACAACACTGAGAAGTCGGTCGACTTGTAGTTGTTATTAATCTATGAGCTTGATTTTAGCGGATGGAAAAATAGCCCACGCAAGAGCTAAACTTCGTCCGAAAAATCACATACGATTCAGGGAGGAGGCTTTATAATGTATCCCCGATGCCTTCAAAAGGCATGACCAAGAACGAGAAATTCATCATCTTGGAATCATCCACAGGAACTGTCTTCGGTTAAAGCGCAAGCTGATAAAAAAGCAGTACCCGACGCTAAGGATGCTGCTGCAACCAAGACCGCCGCCACGGCGATCGAGACAGCTGTCAACGACTTGCGCAAAGCGGCAGATCCAGCTGCCAAGCCAATTGGGGCGGTCAATTCGATTGCTGCTCCTGTGGTGGCTGCCGATGGCACGGCAACACTGCATGTGGGCGAAATCAAAACCGCCACCGTTAAGGCATTGAGCTTTGCCCAATATGTGCAGTCCATCTTGATTGTGTTTGTGATGATGATTTTCACGACCGTGGTCTACGGCCCGATTGCTGCATTCTTGGTGGAAATGTTCCCATTGTTCGCCACGGCTTATATGGCCTACACTGGCAATATTTAGGCCGGTCTTTGGTATCCCGTCGTCTTTGCGGCCATCACCGCAGTGTTCGGTTTCTTGTTCCTGAAAGAAACCAAAGACGTGGATATCGCCAAAAACTAATTAAAACGCCAACCGAAACCCCGCTTTTCAGCGGGGTTTATTTTTATATGAAAGTTGGTTGCAACGGTCGAATTGATCAACTATACAGCCCCGATCAAACGCGCATTCAGTTAAAGTTGCAGACTTTTTCGAAAAGAATTCGTGTTTTGAATAGAGTGCCCGAGTAGCTCAGTTGGTAGAGCAGCGGATTGAAAATCCGCGTGTCACTGGTTCAATTCCGGTCTCGGGCACCATTTTTCATTTATAATGACATCATGAGATTATGACGGATTAAGCTTTGTGCGAAAATCTATGATTTTTGCGCTGGGTGTGGTTTTGGGTGTCACAGTTGTTTGCAATGGAATGAAACCGTTTGAAATAGAACGGCTCTGATCCAGAAATGCAGCGAGCACCTTTGAAACCGCGTGCAACAGCGCCCGAATGCCCCCAAAACCCGGAAGATTCCAGTTCCGCGTGTCCTAAAGATGGGAAGCAGGTCAACCAAGCCAAAAACTAACTGTAACCGTTCGCAAAAATGCCGAAAACTCTAACCGTAGATGATCTGAGGTTTGGACTTGCCACGGCTTGGTTCCGTAATTGGATACACCACAACAACATGCGCACCGCAGGTCGAACAAAGCGCATTTGAAAACGTAGACACTCGCATCGAAGGCTATGCCTTGCCTGTGTCAGATATCGCGCAACGATTTGTCGTCATTGCAACTCAAAGCAAAGGTTATGAAGCCGCCTTGCGCGCCATCATTGATATTGATGCCGACTACAAAGCCTTCGTCGGCAGTCGCCGCAAAACGGCGTCGATCCGGAAGAAGCTTGTTGGAACTGGAGCTTCGGTTGAAAAACTTTGACGCTATTAATGCGCCTGCCGGACTTGATATTGGTGCTATATCGCCAGAAGAAATTGCTTTATCAATATTCGCGGAAATCACAGCAAAGTGCCGCTAAAAAATCAGACCTTAATTCAGGAATACGACCATGAATATGAACGGAAGCCAAGTTATCGATGCTCCACGCGAAACCGTATGGAAAGGTTTGAACGACCCCAAGATTTTACAAGCCTGCATTCCGGGTTGTGACAAAATTGAATCGTCTTCTCCCACCCAGATGAAAGCCACCGTGGTTGTAAAAGTTGGCCCTGTTAAAGCCTCTTTTGCCGGGGAGGTCACATTGTCTGATTTAAACGCCCCAGAAAGCTACCGCATTTCTGGCAAGGGCCAAGGCGGCTTTGCTGGTTTTGCCGAAGGCGAAGCCACGGTGAAACTCACAGCCCTTTCTCCAACGCAGACCCAGATGGATTATACAGTTGATGCTCAAATTGGTGGCAAGCTCGCCATGCTGGGATCGCGCCTCATCGATGCAACAGCACAATCTTTGGCAGGACAGTTCTTCACAAAATTTGCAGACTTAATGAAAGCACAAGGATCCGCTGCTCCAGCGTCAAAGCCAAAAGCGGGTGCAAAGAAAGCTGTGGCAAAGCCGAAGGTAATTAAAAAGAAGACTGCGGCGAAGAGAGTAGGCGTTAAAAAAATCTCGACTAAAAAGCCAGTTGCTAAGAAACCTGCATCCAAAAAAACGCCAGCTAAGAAAAGCGCAAAAAAACGCTGACACATTGAGGCTGACCAACGACCGATTATGTGCAGATGCCCTTCGGCCACTTCCGCTCTGGGATTGGCGCGGCAACAAGCCATTGTAGTGGCAACTTCTGCTTGAGCGACAACAGCAGACTTCAATTTGGGTGTTTTTGTTCGTTGTCTACGTCGAAGTTAGAGCGAAGCAGGTGGACTATTCCTGCTTCGCTCTTCTCCTTTAAGGCCGAGTGGGTGGACTAATCCCGCTTTGCCCTCCGCATCGTCCTAAGATGCAAAATCTGTTACAGTCAGCTGGTGGTGGCCTTTTATGTCCACCTCGAAGCTGTTGTGATTTGCATCTTGGCCGTGCAGAACTGTGAAATTCTCGCCGTTGATATTTTCGAAACTTATGGCTATTTGGCCCGCGGCGGCTGATGAGCCGTTGACCAAGGTCACTGAACTCATGAAACCTGTGACGTCGATTTTGTCGCCTGCTTCGAAATTCAGGATTGTGTCATGATTGGCGTCAGAGGCAGAGCGGAACACGACAGTGTCATGGCCTGCACCCGTATCAATCACATTTGTTGCATCAGATGCTGTGATTCTGTCGTTCCCAGCGCCTGTCACAATGTTTTCAACATTCCACAACACATCATGGCTGGTCGAAGTATGCGCATAGCCATTGTGGTTGAACCCGGTTCCAAGATTGGCTTCAATCCTGTCAATGATTGACGACATGTCGAGAGTGTCAATTCCGGCATCGCCATAATAGGTGTCGTTGCCATCGCTAGGTGAAGTGATGAACATGTCATCACCTGCACCGCCCATCGCAATGTCATCACCAGCTCCGCCTTTGATCATGTCATTGCCGTTGCCAGCAAAGATACGATCATTTCCTTCTTCACCGTACACCATGTCGTCGCCAGATCCTGCAAGCAGTGTGTCGTCGCCAGCTCCGCCGAACAGCATGTCATTGCCGTCTGCTGTGCTGAGCATGTCGCTGCCACCATTTCCAACGGCAACATCATCGCCGCCTTGACCAACCAGAAGATTATCTGTCGCATCTCCAATTAAGGTGAGAGGTGTTACAGCTGCAGGTGGCGTGCCACTGCCTGTTCCGCCTCCGGTGCTTCCGGTTCCACCTGTGCTTCCGCTGTGATCACCTGTGCCACCGCCAGTGCCACCACCATGGTCAACAGTGCCACCGCCGTGATCGCCAGTGCCACCACCATGGTCGCCAGTGCCACCACCCACCCCGTCGCCACCATTTTGAGCCGCTGCGATGTGGAAGATATCATCAGGTAAATTGGTGATACCAGTATTGCGACCGATAATGGCCGAAAGGCCTTGTTCCTCGATGGTATTTTTATAGATGTCAAAGTTTTCCATGCGGTTGAGGTAATAGAACCTGTCACCTTCTTGCAGACGATCAAATTGTTCCTGCAAGACCACCCAGAATGTTTGACCAACCTGGCCGCCGTTGATGTGTTTTTCGGCTAAACCACCAACCCACAAATCCACGCGGTCGATGCCTTTCACAGTATTGCCATTGATCAACTCAATGTTTGGATTGGCGGCCTTGAACGCGACTATTTTTGCAGGCGTGTCCAAAACCAAATCTGGATAGGCTTCTTTGAACTGCGCAATGACGGCATTGCTCAGGCCATTGCGTTGTTGGAAATCAGCCCAAGATGCGTAAGGACTGAGATCACCTGCGTAGCCGACAGCTTCGTGAATGTAAGAGTCTGACGAAGCTTTGAGATCGGCACGCACTTGGTTCATGGTGCCGAGGCCAACATCCCAGCTCCGGGCCACGTTGAATGCAAAGAGATCAGCGCGGATGCGCACGAGATCATTACGCACAGCATCAACTATGTTGAAGTCAACTTCTTCAGCTTGCTGAGTTGCAATGCCGCCCAGGATATTGCCAACACCAAGCTGCGCATAGCCTGGTTGTGGAACATAACCTGGTGGCAAATGAGTATTGCCCAACAGCGTTGCGTTGGTTGGATTGAGGAAAGCATCAACCAGCTTCACCTGCATGGGTTGGCCGTCAGCGCCCATCACCGTCAACGTATCGGCAACCAGTGAATGACCCACCCTGTAAACTGCTGCCGCAAATTCGTGGCTGATGCGAGAGTCTGTTTCAGGATGGTATTCTTTGAAGCCATGGTCACCGGTGCCTTTGATTCCACCAATCAGACTGTCTGCGAACTCAGTGAAGACAACGCGCTGATATTCAGATTCGTTTACCATGCGAGCAGCTTGGAACAACTCTTCTTCAGTGCCATGAAAGCCAGCGTCTTTTAGGTTATCAACTTGGAAGTTGTGATTGCGAGCCCAAATAGTGTGCATAGCGGTGAGCGATACGTTTTCATTCGCCCGGCCATCACCAGCCAAGTAGTGATCAAGTGCACTGATGTATGGGTTCGAGTCAATCAACAGGTTCTGACCAGAGCCCATGAAGTTTGAGGTCAGACCACTCACTGCTGTTTCGTTAACAGCACCATTTACAACCAGACCAGGGAAGTAGGTTTGGAAGGCAACTGTGGATCCATCAAGCATGTGGAACACAGTATTGTTTGCCCAGTGATGTAAGATTGCTTCACGGAAGGTTGGCAACAAGTTGAACTGTGGCGCTGTTGGATCAGGCGCACCAGCAAGCAAGTGACTTGTCAATCCGCCATGGCCATCACCTTCGCGGAGGAACTGCTCCACCAAAACATTTGAACCATATGCCTGATTTTGATCGACGAACGGTGACGTCTTATTAATCAAAATCGGAGTGCCATCAGCTTCAAAGCCAACAACCTTCCCGCGCGTTAGATCTGCGGGATTATCGCCTGCAACTGACATGCCGGGACCGCCAATTGCTATGGTGCCATTGCCACCTTTATCTAGGAAATCGAGGCCATGATCAAAGTACTGTCCAAAAGACATAAAGAAGATATTGGCACCGGCTGCATTTTTGGGCAGATCCACTTCTTGCGCTCCAAGTATGTTGGAGATGTGTCTTGCATCTAGTTCTGCAAAAATGGGATTGATGGCGCGATTGCCATTTGCATCCGGCGCACCATAGTGGGCCGTTGTAAGGCGTATAAACGGTTCATCAGCCGCACCATAGTTAGGATGCGCAAGATTATTGTTATGACCGGAAGGATCACGTGCGCCAATCGGGATTTCATTCTCTGCGCTCGGCGTTCCACTGACGAGGTTTTTGAGGCCTGCGAGATCAGACTGAGACAGTGTGAAGACTGCGCCAGAATTTCCACCAACCACACTGCCGCCGGTAGAGGTTACCGATGTAACATTCATCACATCCTGTGAGCGCTTGCCGGTGAAGGTGTCTGTGCCACCACCTGTGTTGAGAACCACGTGATGTGCTGAGGTCAGCTTTGTAACATCGACAGTATCATTACCTTCACCAGCATTGATGGTGATTGTATTAAACGCCAAGCTGGTCGGCGTGAAATTGCCAATTGCTGTTACGGTGTCTGCACCAGCGGCAGTGTTGATCACAATTTCTTCGATGTCTTTTAGTTCAGCAACAACTGAAACGTTGTTGGTGCCGTTGCGTGTTACAACGATTTCTGTGCCTGCATTAAGTTGTGCCGCAGTGTTACCTGCAACGGCCAACCAATCTGCCCGAGCATAGACGCGGTAATTTTCGGCTGTGGCATCACCGTTGATGGTGAATGTATCACCGATGCCTGGCAAAGATTCAGTGCCACCATCAATCACGTCGCGACCATCGCCCGCATTCCAAATTACCGTGTCATTGTCAGCTCCGGCATTGATAATGTCGTTGTCTCTGCCACCCGAGATGATGTCATCGCCCGCATTGGCGTTGACTGTGTCAGCTCCACCGCGCGCATCGAAAATATCATCGCCAGTTGTTCCTGTAAGTGTAGCGCCGCCACCACCGTTGCGGATGAAGTCACCCACGATTCGGGTGCTGGCAGCTGTTGCGATGGATTCAGGATTGCCGAGAGTATCTGTGAATGAGACAACCGCACGCAGCAATTGGCCTACTTGCGCTTGTGCTGGCGTGAAGCTCGCGGCGGTGGCACCAGCAATTGGTGTCCATGCACCGGGAACGCCTGCACCTGTATCAGGAGCAGCCTGCCACTGGAATGTTAGGCCAAGCGGAGAAGGCAACCCGTTGGCATCAGCAATCGCCGATGTGTTTACGGTGAGTGCCACAGTTTCAGTTGGTGATGTATCGCTCAACAGAGCAAGGCCTGTAGCGGGCCTATTGACCACACCTGATCCACCGCCTCCAACCGCGATATCGCCATCCGCAAAGCGCAAGATTTCAATGTTGCGCAAAGTGTCAACGCCATCTGAGTTCAACAAAGTTGCCGAACGCACAAAGCCAGTGTGTGACACCGTTATTGTGCCATTGGTATTGTTAGTGATGGTATAATTCGCACGCGCATCAGCAAACACTGCAACGTCTTGCGCGTTTGTAACGCCATCAGCCAGCTTGCTGTCGTTGATAATTTCACGAACGGCTTCAAGTTGGCCAGGATTGATATGATCAACACCACGCGACAACAACCGCGCCTGAATTTCCGTCAAGCTGTCAACAGAGAACAGAACATGGTCACCCGCTGTGTCAAACTTTCCAGTGACGGGATTGATCTTTGTGCTGTGCACATCAATCTTGACGTTCAGCCAAGCATCCCCATCAATGATGTCATCGCCAAGGTTGCCTCTGATCACATCACTGCCAGCACCGCCCAAAAGAATTTCGCCACCAGCGAAGGCCCGTGCACTGCTTAAAATAATCGCATTGGGATCGTTGAGAGGATTAGCAGCGCCGACACTGCCGATAACCGCCCCAAGGCCATGAATACGGTCAACACCTGCTTGGTTGAGAGATGAGTCAAAACCACCACCGGCAACTAAAAGCCTGGATGAACCTGTGAGCACATCATTCATTTTCCAACCTGAGAGACCTTCAACAGAATCGAAGCGATCACGGAGTATGAATGCCGGTGTTACCGTAGCAACGCCAATACCGATTGATAGATCAGAGTCCGCAGCAACCCCGTCGCCCTTGTGGATTGCCCAATCAAAACCTTGCATACCGTTATTGCGCTGGATGCCAGCACCTTGCACCATAATATCGTCGCCATTTTCGCCGTCATAATCAGTATCGTTGCCCTGACCATTTAAAATGTCGTGGCCAACGATAGGTGAGTTGAAGAAGAGTTCTGAATTTTCGCCGGAAAGATTGTCAAAGCCTTCACCGCCTTCAATCCAGTCATCACCTTCATTCCCTAACAAGACATCGGCAGCACTGCCACCGAGTATGAAGTCATTCCCTTCACCGGCAAAGACTTCAACAGTGTCAGTTGTTGCCAGAATGGCATCCTGTCCCTGATCACCAAATAAGAGGCTTAAACCATGTCCACTACTAATGACGTCATTGCCTTGGTTACCGCGCAGGAAGTTATCACCAAACGGATCTTCGATGATGTCATCACCTTCACCACCGAAGACTTGGTCAGATTCCGTGCCGGCATTCAGATAATCATCACCACCATCGCCCCAAAGCGTATCAATGCCCTTGTCGCCGATTAGTGTGTCATTGCCCTCAGTGCCGCCAAGTACAACATGTTCGCCACCAGAAAACTTCAAGATGTTTCCATCGATTTGTCCGTCGCCGTCGATATCGACAGTTCCATTGATATGTACGACTTTGGGGTCAAATTGTTGTTGGAAAGCGCTTGCCCAAACTGGATCCACAGAACCCAACCCCACATTGTTTTGAGCAACCAGAGGATCGAGCTCAAGAATGAGATCCGCCGTGCCAAATGCGCGCCCTGAAATATGCGTTGAGTGCAGAGCACCAAGGTCGGTGTTGCGCATCACAAGATCTGCGAAAGTCGAAGGCTCCATTTGATTGAGCAGATTCATGCCTTGCGTACGGCTGAGGTAATAGAAGCGGTCTCCGTTCTGGAGGTGCTCCATCTGATACTCAAAGACGGCACCAAAGGTGGAGCCCAGCATGCCACCGAATTGCATCAGCTCTTCAGCAAGACCGCCAACCCACAAATCAACCTTGTTCAGGCCGCCGAGACTATCGTCATTAGGACCGACACCGTCAGCCGCATAAATCCCAGTTCCGTTCAGGAAGTCTTTGAAGTCAGCAGTGTTTGCTGCTGTATCGCCTGGCGCCCCAAACACAATATGCATCGCAGCAGCGCGTTTTCCCTCAACAGTTGTTTCTGCGGTTATCAAAGCATGCGTGCCATAAGCTGCGATGAAGTTTATGATGGATTCCGGGTGTTTGATATTCTGGGCGAAATCATACCAGCTTGTATAAGGTTTAAGTTGCGCATCGCTAGTCATGGCATACAGTTCGGAGCGAGCGTGATTGAGCGTTGGAATACCAGCGTCACGACCGCGGGCCATGTTGATGGCCGCAAGATCCAGAGGCAACCCGACGAGGTTATTGCGCAACGCATTGACCACGAATTCGTCAATCTCATTGCCAGCCTGACGAGTCATGCCGCGGAGGATTGCACCCCCTGTTACAGCAGCGTCAACTCCGCCTGCGGTGATCTGAGCCGCCGTGAGACCAGCAGTTCCGTTGTCGTTCATACTGAAGGCGACCGGATTGAGGAAAGCTCCAATTAATCCGATCTGCGAAGTTGTGCCGTCAACAAGTGTCAGATCATTATCCAAACGATCGACCGTGTCGTTCAACATGGAGTGGCCAAAACGATAAACGGTGTGAGCAAATTCAGCAACGATGGATGGATCAAGTGTTGCACTGTTGGTGAACACGAAAGCATCCACATTCGGTTGCACCTTGCGAGCGAATTCTTCAAAAACCAAATGCTGGTATTGCATCTCAGTGACAAACCGACCTGCCTGGAACAGACGTTCACCATTCCATGTCAAAGCATCGCCTAGTGATGGCAACGCGGCGAGTTGGTGGTGCGGATCAAGCCATTGATTGATGAGCGCGAGATCGCCTGTGGCCAGAATTGTACCCTTGTAGTTTTCAACGAGCCGGTCATGCTCATTGTGGAAAACAGTGTGAACTGTGGTGAGGCCTATGTTCTCATTGCCACGGCCATCGCCGGTGATGAAATGTTGATCAAGCAGTTCATTGTCGTAAGTTCCTGCAGCCTGCGGGCCTGTTGATGAGCCGACAAGAACGTCGCTATCTGCCACAAGTCCAGCTTTGGGTGCAGCATTGTGGGCAATATCGTCAAGGAAAGCTGTGCCTGCTAACACAACGTTTGCCGGAATCAATGTGCCAAGGCCGCCATTGGCGGCTGGATCAGCTTCCACAAGACCCGTTGCCGTCACGATTTGAACGAAACCATGCGCGCCGCGAATGAAGCGGCCATATTCATCGGTTGCCAACAATGGCACTTTATGAATGTCCATGTCGACGAGTTGAATTCCGAGCATTGACTGAGCTTGTGCTTTCACGTCTGCCCATTTTGGCAAGCCACCATCGGTGCCACCTAAGAGATGACCTGTGGTAATCGGCACGCCAGCATCCATCACATACTCACGCAGGAATACTTGGTGTGACGCATGCGACGTATAGGTTTGGTTTTGGTCAACGAAAGGTGTGGTGATATTGATGGCATTGGGAACAATGCGCTTGATGACCATGAAATTGGTCGAAGAACCAGCCACGTATAACGGATCATCCGGCAGTAAAGGAATGTACACAGTGCCGTTGCCGCCCTTTGGCACAAGGTCAAGGCCATGATCGAAGAATTGGCCAAAGAATGTCATAAAGCCGTTGAACTGGGGTGACAAACCAATGTCCGGTGATTGGTTGGGAATAAGCGAGAGATCGGTATTCGTGATAACCATCTCGTGGGTGCCAGGAGTGACCCCTGGTCGGACGGCTGTAAATCCCGGATGCGCTAGTTCGAAGGCAGCTGCTGTGAGAGGATTGCTGAACCACGCTTCTACTGCTGCAGGATTATGTATTGATTGATCAACAATCAGATTTGAAATAGTACGGGGCTGGCTATCGACCACACTCCCAGCGGCGTTATAAACTGCACCAGCATTAGCTGCCGCACCGAAGAAATCGGGAACTCCATCGCCGTTGAAATCCACTCCAGCGGCCGTCCCTGTACGAAGTTCTTGTGGTAGCAGGCGCGGGAAGGGTTGATCAGCAGCGCCGACAGTGGACTGACCTGGCAGAAGATGATTGAAAACACCGCTCACGGTGCGCAAACCTTGAGGTAACAGTGCTGCATCCTGGCCGATGATCGTCACAAGATCGATGCCTGCAGCATTTACTGCTCCTGGGTTGAGATCCTGATTGCCTGCATTTTGTTCAGCAATTTTGATTTGGGTAAGGATCTTGTTGAGATCTGCGAGATTAATTGTGAAACTTGATGCCATGATAGGTCTCCCGAAAAATTTGTAAAATTTGGGTTGCGGCGAAATTGTCACTCAAGACAACTTCACTCTGAAATCGATGGGATCTGACAGTGAAAATCCAGCTACTGATCATCAAAATGACGAGTCAGTTTGCACACGCAAATGATTACGTATTACTTGACCAATGAAAAACTGAGATGCGAATAAACTTCCATAAGTATGAAAGCCCGCAAATCTAAATTTAGCTAGTCAAATTAAATGAATTTTCTGTCTGCCAAATCGGTGAGCGAGTAAATCGAAGGTTCGATTAACCCGGTGCTTGAAATCCAATTTGATATGTTGCTCTGTTAAAAAAAGCTGCCCTGTTCATGCATTCATACTCCTGAACTTAATCTACGAGTTGCCCCCTCGTTTGACTTGTTCCTATTCATTGCACTGGAGAAGAAATTTTCCTCTTCTCGCCCAGCGCAATTTCATTTTGGTATCCGCAATTTGAAGTAACTCTTTTTTAACGATCGGCAATAGGGCCTAAAGGCTGACTTTGAATTTTATTTAATGTTTATTTACGGGCCTTTAGTCTGATGTTCGCTTGAATAAGGTAAACAATTAAGTTAAACGCGGTGGTGGGCGGCAGGACTTTGAGTTTTGACGATGGCAACAGATTTTTTAAAATTTGTATTTCTAAATAAGTTCATCGGAGCCAAGGGGCTATTGCGGCAATTTGCTATTGCGGCATCTTTTATGATTCTAGTTGGCATGACAATCACTGGCGCTTGGCTGACCAATCAAATTCAAGACGGCGTCATTCATCACACCATGCTGTCCACAGCTGTTTTCATTGAACGATACATGCAACCGCTTATTGTTGAGTTGCGTACCAAAGATCGATTTTCAGATGACGCGATTGAAAATCTGGATAAGCAAGTCAAACAGGGGCTCATTGCAAAACAATTGTTGTCGATCAAAATTTGGAAGCCTGATGGAACGGTTGTGTTCAGCACGGATCGTAAAATTATTGGGCAAAAATTTGAAGTTGAAGATGCTCTTAAAACAGCGGTGAATGGTGAAATCGGAATTGAGTACGGGGAGTTACATTCCGCAGAAAATAAATATGAGCGGACACTAAACAAAAAGCTCATCGAAATATACGTCCCGATGTTTGATCTCAGCAATGGCAAGATGTTTGCCGTATCAGAACTTTATGTGGATGCCGACACTTTACCTGGTGATTTGCAAAAGCGATTTTTCAACAGTTGGATTGTGGTTGGCTTAATTACACTGGCCATGCTGATTCCACTATTTTTTATTGTAAGGCGTGGAGATAAGACAATCAATTCACAAGATGTGGCAATTAGAAACCGCATGGCCGAACTTACGAGTTTGCTAGCTGAAAATCGTGAGTTAAATTCAAAAGTAGAGCAGGCCAATCGTGAATCGGCAAATGTAAATGAACGCTTCTTGAACAGACTCGGCGCAGATTTGCACGATGGGCCGGTACAAATGCTGGCTGTTGCGGTTCTGTGGTTGGATAGTCTGGGAACGCGAAAATCGCGCGCATCCAAAGCGCAAAAGCAAGATGAAGACAACATTAAGCTTGTCCAATCAACGATCAATGATGCTTTGCGAGAGGTGAGACTACTGGCTACCGGACTAGTACTGCCAGAGCTTGCAACTTTCAGCTTGGAAGATACTTTGCGGCTCGTGGTCGATGCTCATATTATGCGCACCAGAAGCACGGTTGAACTTGAATGCAAATCGCTGCCAAAACTTCATTCTTCCATCCTGAACGACAACATTTACAGATTTGTTCAAGAAGGCCTCAACAACTCTTATCGCCATGCTGCCGGGCACGGGCAAAGGGTTACAGCCAAAATTAAAAATAACGTTTTGATTATTGAGGTAGCAGATTCAGGCAAGGGTTTCATTGTTGGAAAAGCGCCGAGCTTGCCATTGCACCTTGGCCTTTCAGGAATGCGAAACCGCATTATCGCTATTGGTGGCGAATTCGCTATCATTTCAGGCGAAGGCAAAGGCACAATATTGAGAGCCGAGATTCCCATCGAGAGTTTTGCCGCACAATTTCACCACAAGAGTATTGAGGCTGTGAGCGCATGAGCCAAATAATTAGAATTGGCATTATTGATGATCACCCATTGTTATTGGATGGTCTAGTTCACGTTTTGAGAAGTAACCCTGGCTTTGAGGTTGTTGGAACGGGAGAGACAATGTCGGATGCAATTGCACTGGCACTTCGCGTTAAACCCGAAATTATGCTTTTAGATATTGGAATTCCAGGCGGTGGAATTGAAGCCGCCCGCCAAATCGCTAACACTGAACGCGATATAAAATTGATGATGTTTACGGCGTCCGACAGGCCAGACCATGTCAACGCAGCTTTAGCCGCTGGCGTTATGGGATATGTGTTGAAGGGTGCGAGCAGTCGCGAGCTATGTGATAGCATAAGGATAGTGTGCAGCGGGAAGCGCTACATCACGCCAGAGCTGGCAATGAAAATATTAACGCCGGAGTCGGCTGATAAGAAAATGATTGATACACAGGATGGTCCGCCCAAACTTTCGAAAAAAGATTTTACGAGCCGGGAGATCGACGTCATTCAATTACTGTCAGCTGGAAAAACGAACAGAGTTATTGCAGAAGAGTTATTGCTAAGTGAAAAAACTGTTAAACATCACATGACTAACATTATGGAAAAGTTGCAAGTTCACAATCGCTTATCGGCTGCCCTTATTTTATCCAAATGGGATAAATAGATTTCATCCGCTGCAGTACATTGTTGGCGACTAATTCCAAAGATTATATGAAGAGCTTCAAACGCTCTGTATCCCACCAGTAATGGCAACTGCATTTTTTCCAGTTTACATCGTCTGCTAACGTGACCTAATCCGTCTGATCCCGAAATTCTGTTAACTGAGGCGGGCGTAGGATATCGCTTTGCAGGTGAAACGCTTTAGCAGTACCAATCCATTTATTGTCGAAGATGGCATGCAACGTGTCGGTCCCCAATATCTATCAATAGTGGTACGATTTGACTGCACTTATCGAAAGCAAATGGGCAACGTGTGCGGAAGGTACATCCCGATGGTGGATTTAACGGTGAGGGTAACTCACCTTGCAAAATAATGCGTTCTTTCTTTAATAAGGGATCAGCTTGAGGTGTCGCCGACAACAATGCCTGAGTGTAAGGGTGTGAAGGCGATGAAAAAAGATTACGTGCGAGGCCCTGTTCAACAACATGGCCCAGATACATCACCATCGCCGTATCAGCGATGTGTTTTATGACCGCCAGATCATGCGAGATAAACAGATAGGCAAGATTGAATTTTTCCTGAAGACCCGCAAGCAGATTTAAAACTTGCGCTTGGATGGAAACATCCAGGGCAGAAACAGGTTCATCAAGAACCAATATTTCGGGATTTAACATCAAAGCCCGCGCAATGGCGATGCGTTGGCGTTGGCCGCCTGAAAACATATGCGGATAGCGGT
>JAYWEV010000104.1:0-5582 GCA_043779145.1 Aestuariivirga sp.
ACTGGTTTTTTATCTTCCATCACAGCACCGCTGGAAATGTTGGCAGGTTGGTCATGCGTTCCACCATGATCAAAGCGAACACCGCAAAGAGCCAGTAGATTGAAAATTTGAAAAGGGCTTTGCAGGCTTTATCGTTCAACGGGCCTTCGGCCAAACGATAAACATCAATTGCGCATTTAACAAACCAAATGGTGAGCAAGCCAGCGCCAAGAGCATAGAGTACTCCGGCGGTGCCTGTGAGGCACGGCAAGGCAACTGTTGGAACCAGCAGCAAAGTGTAGATCAAGATTTGCTTGCGCGTTTCAGGGCGGCCAGCAACATTTGGCAACATGGGAATGCCCGCCTTTTCATAGTCACCTTCACGGAATAGTGCGAGCGCCCAGAAGTGTGGCGGCGTCCACATGAAGATCAACAGGAACAGGCTAATTGAACCGATGTCGATGGTGTGCGTTACTGCTGCCCAGGCGACCATGGGTGGGAAAGCACCAGCAGCACCCCCGATCACAATGTTCTGCGCCGTCCAGCGCTTGAGGCCCATGGTGTAGACCACCACATAAAAGAAAATCGTAAAGGCCAGCAAAGCGGCGGCTTGCCAATTCACGAAAAGTTCGAGCATCAACACAGATGCCACAGCAAGCGTTAGGCCAAAGCCTAAAGCTTCGCCCGGCAATATTGCGCCGGATGGAATGGGGCGCTTTGAAGTGCGTTTCATCACCGCATCAATATCAGCCTCATACCACATATTAAGCGCGCCTGATGCACCTGCACCGATTGCGATGCAGAGGATGGTAATAAAACCAATCCATGGGTGGATGTGGCCAGGTGCTGCCAGCAGGCCAACGAAAGCCGTGAAGATAACCAGCGACATCACGCGAGGCTTGAGCAAAGCAAAATAATCACCAGCCGTCCCTTGGCCGCCTAGGGCCAAGGTTCGGTTGCTGAAATCTGTTTGCTCAATGGTCATTACTTAATCACAGGCAGAGTGTTGAACTGATGGAACGGTGGTGGGGAGGAGAGTGTCCATTCCAAAGTTGTGGCACCAACGCCCCAAGGATTGTCTGGTGCTTTTACCTTCTTCAAATAGGCTGAGGCCATTCCGTACAGGAATATCAACACACCTACGAATGAGATGTATGAACCATAAGACGACACGCGGTTCCAACCTTCATAGGCTGCAGGATAGTCGATATAGCGACGTGGCATGCCAGCGAGGCCTAAGAAATGCTGCGGGAAGAACACGATGTTCACGCCGATGAAAGTGACCCAGAAATGCAGCTTGGCAATGCGCTCTGAATACATATAGCCAGTGATTTTTGGGAACCAATAATACCAGCCTGCAAAGATAGCGAACACGGCACCGAGTGAGAGCACGTAATGGAAGTGAGCTACCACATAGTATGTGTGGTGCAAGGTGCGATCAACACCAGCATTGGCCAAAACTACGCCTGTTACACCACCGACGGTGAACAAGAAGATGAAGCCGATGGCCCAATACATGGGTGCGCGGAAATCAATTGAGCCGCCCCACATGGTGGCAATCCAAGAGAAAATCTTGACGCCCGTCGGAACCGCGATGATCATGGTTGCGGCCACGAAGTAGGCTTGCGTATCAGCATCAAGGCCTACGGTATACATGTGATGCGCCCAAACCACGAAGCCAACCACGCCGATTGCCACCATGGCATAGGCCATGCCGAGATAACCAAACACGGGCTTTTTCGAGAAGGTTGAGATCACTTGGCTGATGATGCCAAAGCCTGGTAAAATCAAAATGTAAACTTCAGGGTGACCGAAGAACCAGAAGAGATGTTGGAACAGCAATGGATCGCCGCCCTTTGAAGGGACGAAGAATGAGGTGCCGAAGTTACGGTCTGTCAACAGCATGGTGATCGCACCAGCCAGAACTGGCAGCGACAACAACAGCAGGAACACTGTCACCAAAACCGACCACACGAAGAGCGGCATCTTATGCAATGTCATGCCGGGAGCGCGCATATTGAAAATCGTGGTGATGAAGTTGATCGCGCCGAGGATCGATGAAGCACCCGCTAGATGGAGAGCCAAAATCGCAAAATCCATGGCCGGGCCAGGTTGGCCAGCATTTGATGACAGCGGCGGATAAATGGTCCAGCCACCACCCACACCAAACATGCCTGATGGACCTTCAACGAACATTGAAATCATCAGCAGCAAGAAGGCGGGGATTAACAGCCAGAACGAAATATTGTTCATGCGCGGGAACGCCATATCTGGCGCGCCGATCATCAGCGGCACGAACCAGTTGCCAAAACCGCCAATCATTGCGGGCATGACCATGAAAAAGATCATGATGAGGCCGTGTGCGGTCACGAACACGTTATACATCTGCTTACCGTTATCAACAGCAGCATCAGCGGACACGCCATAAACCATCTGGGCGAGACCGTGGAAAATCTGAATACCAGGCTGTTGCAATTCCATGCGCATCAAAACGGACAAGAAACCGCCAAGCACACCAGCCATGATGGCAAACCAAAGATACATGGTGCCAATGTCTTTATGGTTGGTTGAATAAACATAACGACGCCAACCTGTCGGATCATGTGAATGATCGTCGTGGGAGTGTTCGTCTTTTGCAGCGTAAGCCATTGCCATGATCGTTGAGCCTCTTAAATTAGTTTGAAGCGACGGCTTGAGCGGCCGGCTTAATGGTTTTCAAAAATTTCTGCATATCTTCAGGCTGCGGGCCAGTTTTTATCATATCAGCCCATTTTGCCAGTGTTGCGTCGTCGACCGCCCAGACTTCGATTGGCATTTGCGAATGGTCTTTGCCGCAGAGCGTGTAGCATTCACCGTAATAAATGCCGGCTTTTGTAACTTTAAACCAATCTTCATTCAAACGCCCGGGAATGGCATCCATTTGCATGCCAAAGGATGGAACGGCCCACCCGTGGATAATGCCTTCAGGGTCAGCCGTGACGATCAGTTTCACCACTTTGTTAACGGGAACCAAAACTGGGACGTCGGTTGACAACAGGTATGGTTGACCATCCAAATCGGCTTGTTCTTTCGACTTGAGATAAGATGTGAAGGTTACCTTTGGTGACTTATCGTCGTTCAAACCCAAATCAGGATATTCATATGTCCAATTCCAATTGGGATTGCCGATCACTTTAATCGTCATATCAGCCGCTGGAATATCGCGTTGCTTGTAGAGCAAGCGGAAAGACGGAACGGCAATAATCACCAGAACAAGAACCGGGATCACTGTCCAAAGCACTTCAATCAATGTGTTGTGCGTGGTTTTTGAAGGGATTGGATTTGCCTTCGCATTAAATTTAAAAATGACAGCAAGCAAAAGTGCCAGCACAAAAACGGTGATCAGAGTAATGATAACCAACAACATATTATGGAACGAGATGATGTCGTCCATCACCGGAGTAACTGAATCTTGCATTCCCAATTGCCAGTCTCTGGCCTGGCCTGCTTCGGCAAAGGCCAATGAAGGTGTAATGCAGGCGATAATTGCAGCTAAACCGCCAAATATGTTCTTGATCTTGCTCGTCATTGATCCATTTTCCTCAATTCAAGCGCTGGCCCAACCCTAACGCTCGTTATCCCATTAACAGGGGACTCGTATTGGGCGCTGCTTCACCACATTCTAGCCGCAGTCGCAACAAGAAGCGGCGCGGCAAAACGTCATTGCGATAACTGGGCCATAACTGGTCTGCCCCAACCTGAATTTCGCCTTATTTCGCTGGGAATTGGCGACTTGCATATGGTTTGGGCCCATCGAAAAAATACGGTTGTTTTCGGTTTTATCGAGGTTTATGAGCCACATCGAATTTAACATTAAGGAAAAAGCGAATCGTGAAACTTTCTTCGGTTTGCCAATTGGCATTGGTTGCAATTTTATCGGGCTTTTTGGCGGCTTCGGCTTTGGCCCAAGATGCGGCTCAGCCGCCAGTGCCTCCCAAAGGCTTAGGGCCGCGCAAAGACGGTAAGCCGCAACCTGCGCCTGATGGAGCGGCGCAAGCTGGGCCCCAAGTGGAAACTGTCGCCACTCACGGGCAATGGCAAATTCAATGTTCAGAAGCGCCCCCTGCTGCTGCAGGTCAGCCTTCTCCCGGCAAATCATGTGGCATGACGCAGGTTGTAAAAAGCGACAAGAGCGAGAATATCGGCATGTCTCTGATTATCAACCGCGTTAAACAGAATGGGAAAAGGATAACCATGATGCGCGCTCTGGTTCCGATTGGGGTTTATCTGCCAACTGGCGTTGCCATGGAGATTGATGGTGCAGCCCTTGAAGGTCGCATGAGCTTTACCCGCTGCAACCCACGTGCTTGTGAAGGGTTCGGTGAAGCTTCCGACACCACGATGAAGAAATTCATGAAGGGCCAAGCGGCCACGTTCTATATTTATGACCGCCCCGGCAATGGCTATCCGCTGAAGGTTAACCTTGAAGGCTTTGCCCAGGGAATTGCTGATTTAGATAAAATGTAATTTTAGACCCACCTGAATTTAGAGCGATTTTGACTTTTCCATGAAAAGTCAAAACGCTTACCTGATCCGAAAATAAAACATGGCGCGCACTGGAAGGTTGCGCGCCTTTTGCTTATGTAGGGGTCATGAACAAACAATCTGATCTTTCTGTATTTGGCGCAGATGCTGCGCAATCAATCATCTCCAACGCATTAGCGCATGCTGATGATGGTGAAATATTCATTGAACGCCAGCAAAGTGAAAGCTTGGCCTTTGATGATGGGCGCTTACGATCTGCAAGCTTTGATGAATCGGAAGGTTTTGGTCTTCGCGCGGTTTCGGGCGAAATGGCGGCTTATGCACATTCGTCGGATTTATCGATTGAGGCGTTGAAGCGTGCAGCAGCTACTGTGACCACCGCGATGACCGCTGGCAAGCCTGCGCATATCGATGTTTCACCCACACACACCAAGACGAAGCTTTATGGTGATACCAATCCTGTTGAGGCGCAGAGTTTTGCGGCCAAGGTCAATCTGCTTGAGACGGTTGATAAATTTACGCGCGGACTCGACCCTCGCGTGAAGCAGGTTTCGGTTTCAATTGGCTCGAGCTGGCAGAAAGTTACCATTGTTCGCGCTGATGGGCAGATTTACAACGACATTCGGCCGCTTGTGCGCTTTGGTGTTTCGGCAGTGACTGAAAACAATACGACGTCTGGCCAAGGCAGCCATGGCTTTGGTGGGCGCGGCGCGCCGCTCTCTTACATCACTGAAGAAAACTGGCAGGATGCGGCGCGCGAAGCCGTGCGGCAGGCTTTGGTGGGTTTGGATTCTGCCCCTGCTCCCGCTGGTGAAATGGATGTGTTGCTTGGCCCAGGCTGGCCCGGCATTTTGCTGCACGAAGCCATTGGTCACGGGCTTGAAGGTGATTTCAATCGCAAGGGCACATCAGCTTTTGCAGGCCTTATGGGCCAGCGCATTGCTTCAGAAGATGTGACTGTGGTTGATGACGGCACCATACCAGATCGCCGTGGCTCCATCAGCATTGATGACGAAGGCACGTCGCCCAATTGCACAACATTGATTGAAAAAGGCATTCTGGTTGGCTTTATGCAAGAC
>JAYWEV010000105.1:0-14708 GCA_043779145.1 Aestuariivirga sp.
CGCACCGTCGACATGATGCCGCCTCCCGCCTTCGCAATTGCAGCATAATCGGCACCGTTAAGGCGTTGTTCGAACTCATTGGCGCGGTTTCCACTATAAACGAGGTGGGTGTGGCAGTCGATCAGACCGGGGGTGACGAGGGTGCCGTGGCAGTTGATGGCGTTGCCTGAGGGAGCATCCGCTTCCGGCCCAAACCATTTGATCTGACCATTATCTATTAAAATCGCAGCGTTCTGCATCAGCCCGTAACCGCCTGTCATTGAAGCCAGATTGAGATTTTTTAACAGCATGGTGCAAAAGCCATCTTGTATAAGGTTGTATATACAGTATAGTGCGCATCGTGAAACAACGCAAGCTGAGATTTGACTCCGTACTGCTGCCTACAGGTTGGGCGCGGGATGTTTGTGTCTCGGTTGATGCTGATGGATTAATTTCGAATATCGAGACCTCCTCTCAGGAAGGCGAGCGCATGTCCGGCATCGCGATTCCGGGAATGGCCAATCTCCACTCCCATGCGCATCAGCGGTTGATGCAAGGCTTGGCCGAGCGGGCGGGGCCCGGTTCTGACAGCTTCTGGACGTGGCGTGAGGTGATGTATGGGTTTGCCTTAAAGCTGACGCCTGAGGATATGGAGGCTGTGGCGGCGCAGTCTTATGCGGAGATGTTGTGCGCAGGTTTCACAAGTGTTGGCGAGTTTCAATATTTGCATCATCAGCCCGATGGTTCGCCCTATGCCAACCGCGCCGAGATGAGTTTGCGTTGTTTGGTGGCAGCAGACGCCACAGGTATCTCTACGACCATGCTGCCGGTGCTCTATTCGCATGGCGGTTTTGGCGGGGCCGCACCAAATGCAGGCCAGCGCCGGTTTATCAATGACGTTGATGGCTTCTTGGATATCTATGAAATTCTCAACGACGCAATGCATGGTCATCACCAGTTAGGTCTTGCGCCGCATAGTTTGCGCGCGGTGACAAAGGCTGGGCTTGACGCTGTGTTGGAATCGACCCCGCCAGGGCAACCTGTTCACATCCATGTAGCCGAGCAGATTAAAGAAGTTGAAGATTGCTTGGCGTGGAGCAAGCAGCGGCCCGTTGAATATTTGCTTTCGCATTTTGATGTGAACCAAAATTGGTGCGCGATCCATGCAACTCACATGGTGGATCATGAGTTGCGGGTTCTCGCTGCTTCCGGTGCTGTGGCGGGTTTATGTCCCACTACCGAAGCCAATTTGGGCGACGGAATTTTTTCAGCAGTTGAGTTTACGAAAGTTGGTGGAAAATTTGGCATTGGCTCAGATAGCCACATCACAATTTCGCCAGCTGAAGATTTGCGCCTCTTGGAATATTCACAACGATTGAAACATCATACGCGCAATGCGCTGGCGGATGGTGCGGGGCTGTCCAATGGCCGGAGCATATTTGACCGTGCGCTGAAAGGCGGGGCACAGGCGCTGCAACAAAATATGGGCTCGATAGAAATTGGTAGACGCGCAGATTTTGTAGTGTTGAATGATGATCATCACGCACTGCTGGGCCGCACTGAAGACGTAGCTCTTGATGCGTGGATATTTTCTGGCGGCAATCAGTGCGTGCGCGATGTTTATGCGGGCGGCAAACTTCAAGTGAAAGACGGCGTGCACGTTAATGCCGCTTCAATCACCAACAACTTCAAAAAGACAATGGCGAGACTGACATGACAATTCAGATTGGTGACGAACATTTTGATCTTGATGTTATTAAAAAGATTTTAGCGGGACCAGTCCAAGTGGCGTTGACAGTTGAGGCGCGTCGGAAGATTGAAAAAAGTGCGGTCACTATTCAGCGTTTATTGCAATCAGGTGATGCGCTTTATGGGATCAATACTGGTTTTGGAAAATTGGCCAAGACCCGCATTGCCAATGTTGACCTTGAAAAACTGCAGATCAATATAGTGCGTTCGCATGCAGCGGGTGTCGGTGCGCGGCTACCCAATCATGTTGTGCGCTTGATCATGATGTTGAAGCTTCGCTCATTGGCGCAAGGCGCATCAGGCATTTCGGTTGCCACCATGGAAGCATTGGTCGCGCTGATCAATGCAGATGTGTTGCCTGTCATTCCAGGGCAAGGCTCGGTTGGCGCTTCAGGTGATCTTGCTCCGCTCGCGCATATGAGTTTGGTGTTGATTGGTGAAGGCGATGCGATTGTGAAAGGCAATAAAGTTTCTGGCGCGGTTGCATTGAAAGCTGCTGGAATTACGCCACTGACTCTGGGGCCGAAGGAAGGTTTGGCGCTGCTCAATGGCACGCAGGTTTCGACGGCATTGGCATTGCTTGGGCTTGTGAATGCGGAACGTAACGCAGCTGCAGCGATATTAGCAGGTACGCTTTCACTTGATGCGATTATGGGTTCGGATACGCCATTTGATGCGCGCATTCACTTGCTGCGCCCCCATGCGGGGCAGATTTTGGCGGCGTCACATTATCGGCGTTTGATGGCGGGCAGCGAAATTCGTTTATCACATTTGAAAAATGATGACCGGGTGCAAGACCCATATTCCTTCCGCTGTCAACCGCAGGTGATGGGTGCCTGCTTGGATATGCTGGCACAGGCGATGCGCATGTTGCTGGTGGAGGCCAATGGTGTTTCGGATAATCCACTTGTGTTTGCAGAGGATGGCGCGGTGTTATCGGGCGGTAATTTTCATGCTGAGCCGGTGGCCTTTGCGGCTGATATGATTGCCATGGCAATTGCCGAAGTAGGTTCGCTTTCAGAGCGGCGGATGGCGGCCTTGATTGATTCAACTATCTCATTGTTGCCGCCGTTTCTCATTCGCAACCCGGGCCTCAATTCGGGCTTCATGATTCCACAATGCACGACGGCTGCTTTGATGAGTGAGAATAAGCAACTTGCACATCCGGCTTCAATTGATTCCGCACCAACTTCAGCCAACCAAGAAGATCATGTTTCGATGGCCACTCATGGCGCAAGGCGTTTGATTTTGATGAATGCCAATCTGGCGCGGATTGTGGCCATTGAAATGATGGCGGCGGTGGAGGGCATTGATTTTCGAAGGCCGCTGAAGTCATCGGCGATTTTAGAAGAAGTACACGCGTTGGTGCGGAAGGTTGCTCATCCACGTCCCGAGGATCGTGGTTTTAGTGATGAAATTGAAGCCGTGGCGGCGCAGATTGAAGATGGGGCGTATGATGGGTTTGTGAGTGGGTTATTAGGTTAAGGCGGCCCTCTCCTGCCTGCAAGGGCAGGCTGTCTCTCCGGCAAGCGGAGAGACTTATGAAAGTAAGACATCTTGCCTTACTTGAGTCTCTCCGCTTGCCGGAGAGACAGACTTGCGGAGCAAGTCAGGAGAGGGCCGATTATTAACTTGCCGCCAATCTGCCATTCCGCTGCAAGAATTTCACAATCTCAGTTGCTGATTCTTCAGCACTCATTGCAGTCGTATCAATCCGCAATTCGGGATTTTCTGGGGCTTCATAGGGCGAAGAAATGCCGGTGAAGTTTTTCAGCTCACCGCGCCTTGCCTTGGCGTAAAGACCTTTGACATCGCGCTTTTCGGCTTCGTTCAAAGATGTGTCGATATGGATTTCCACGAACTCATCTTTGGCCACAGCTTCGCGCGCCATGAGGCGCTCGGAACGGAAGGGCGAGATGAAGGAGACAAGTGTGATCAATCCAGCATCTGTCATCAGCTTTGCCACTTCAGCGACGCGGCGGATGTTTTCCACGCGGTCCTGATCAGTAAAGCCGAGATCACGGTTCAGGCCATGGCGCACATTATCGCCATCGAGCAGATAGGTGAGGTGGCCTTGGGCGTGGAGTTTCTTTTCAACCAGATTGGCAATGGTGGATTTGCCCGCGCCTGAAAGACCCGTGAACCAAAGCACAGTCGGTTTTTGTTTGATGAGTTTGGCGCGCGATGATTTGTTCACATCCATGGCTTGCCAATGAATATTGGCAGCACGGCGCAGAGCAAATTTGATCAGGCCTAAACCGATTGTATTGTTGGTGAAGCGATCAATGATGATGAAGGAGCCGAGTGCGCGGTTTTCTTTATAAGGGGCAAAGGCCAGCGGGCTATCGAGTTCGAGATTGCAAATGCCGATCTCGTTCAATGTCAAAGTTTCCGCCGCCATTTTCTCGAGCGTGTTCACATTCACTTTGTGCTTCAGTTTATCAAGCGTGCCGGGCAGGGTTTTGGTGCCAGCTTTGATAATATAGGGGCGGCCTGGCAGCATGGCTTCATCGCCCATCCAAAGCACTTCAACTTCAAACTGATCAGAGACTTCGACCGGGGCTTGCGCGGCACACAGCACATCGCCACGGCTCACATCGACTTCGTCGGCGAGGGTGATCGTCACGGCTTGATCGGTTAAGGCCTCGGCAAGATCACCATCATAAGTAACGACGCGTGCGACTTTAGAGGTTTTGCCAGAGGGCAAAACTTTAATGGCATCACCAGGTTTTAATGTGCCCGACGCAATGGTTCCGGCAAAGCCTCGGAAATTCTGGTTGGGGCGGTTGACCCACTGCACAGGCATGCGGAAGGGTTTTGATGATTGATCATCACCGACAGGCACGGTTTCCAAATGGCCCATGAGTGTTGGGCCTTGATACCACGGCATGTTGGGCGAGCGATCAATGATGTTGTCGCCGACCAAAGCCGAGGCGGGAATGCAAGTGATGTTTTCAGCGCCCAGTTCTTTGGCAAAAGCGCGGTAATCTTCTTCAATCTTTTCGAAAGTTTCGCTCGAATAGCCCACGAGATCCATCTTGTTAATGCACACAACAAGATTTTTAATGCCGAGCAAAGTGGCGATAAAAGTGTGGCGGCGGGTTTGAGTGAGAACGCCTTTTCGTGCGTCAATCAAGATAATGGCGAGTTCTGCGGTTGAAGCGCCAGTGGCCATATTGCGGGTATATTGTTCATGGCCTGGCGTATCAGCCACGATGAACTTACGTTTGGATGTGGCAAAGGCTCGATAGGCTACGTCAATGGTGATGCCCTGTTCGCGCTCGGCGGCGAGGCCGTCAACCAGCAATGCGAAATCGAGATTGCCACCTTGGGTGCCGAGTTTTTTCGAGTCAGCTTCCAATGCTGATAGTTGATCTTCAAACAGCATTTTCGATTCGTAAAGCAAGCGGCCAATGAGTGTGGACTTGCCGTCATCGACTGAGCCGCAAGTGATGAAGCGCAGCAGGTCTTTGTTTTCTTGTTCGGCGAGATAGGCATCCACATCGCCGCCTTGGAATTCAACGAAGCGTGTCATCAGAAATACCCCTCCTGTTTCTTCTTTTCCATCGAAGCCGATTGATCTTTATCGATCACGCGGCCTTGGCGTTCAGACGAGGTGGCCACCAGCATTTCTTCAATGATGTCGAGAAGTGTTGTGGCGTTGGATTCGATGGCTCCGGTCAGTGGGTAACACCCCAGTGTGCGGAAGCGGATTTTCTTCATCATCGGGGTTTCGCCGGGCCGCATTTTCATGCGGTCATCATCAACCATGATGAGCTGGCCATCGCGCTCTACCACGGGGCGTTCGGCGGCAAAATATAATGGCACGATGGGGATGTTCTCGCGGTGGATATATTGCCAGATGTCAAGTTCCGTCCAATTCGACAGCGGAAATACGCGGATGGACTCGCCCTTGTTTTTGCGGGCGTTATAGGTGTTCCATAATTCGGGGCGTTGCTGCTTCGGGTCCCAGCGATGGCGGGTGTCGCGGAATGAGAAGATGCGTTCCTTGGCGCGCGATTTTTCTTCGTCGCGGCGTGCGCCACCAAAGGCGGCATCAAAGCCATATTTATCGAGGGCTTGTTTCAGACCCTCGGTTTTCATGATTTGCGTGTGCAGAGCCGAGCCATGGGTGAAGGGGTTCACATCCTTGGCCACACCTTCGGGGTTGATGTGCACGATGAGGTCGAGGCCCAAGCGCTTTGCTGTTTCATCGCGCATCCTAATCATGTCGCGGAATTTCCAGCGCGTATCGACATGCATCAAGGGGAAGGGTGGCTTTGCGGGATAAAAAGCTTTCATCGCCAGATGCAACATGACTGCGGAATCCTTGCCTACGGAATAGAGCATCACCGGTTTTTCGCATTCGGCGGCGACTTCGCGGATGATGTGGATGGATTCAGCTTCCAACTTTTCGAGGTGGGTCAGTTTGTGAGCGGCGATCATGGGCTTGGGCATTTCGAGTGTTCCTTGGGCGGCGATCCAGCTGCGGATTTTATCGATTGTGCGGGTGGAGGCTGAGCGGCCTTTGCGGAGATCGAAAACGAAAGAAGGGTCGCCCAGCGCATTTTTCCCAAGCGCGGTGGGATCGAGGGCTGATATTGCAAGATATGCTTCGACTTCGGCGAGAAATGCGCTTGTTGAATTGTCCATAAATAGGATTTATCCTATTTAATTCGGCATGTCGAGGCTTAAAAAGGTTAAAACCTATTATGAGTGTTGCGGAAGTTTAAGCAATGCCAATGCCGCAATTGTGCTTTATGCAGGGCTGAATTGAACAGGGGTGCATTTATGATTTCTCGTCTGACTCTAATCGGATTGTCGCTTGCGGCGTTCTCAGCTGCGGCTTTTGCGCAGGTGAAAATGGATGGGCAATTTGTGGCTTCTCAGGCTTGCCCTGCGGTTGTCTCAATCAAGAAGGGTACAAACCCCGATAACGCAGCACTTGAAGCGGGAAAATCATATGCGCTGCTCGGCAAGAACAAAGATCAAGCCACACATTATTGGCTGAATGTGCCGGGCGCTAATCCAGCGCAGCGCTGGGTGGCGATTGATTGTGGATCGGCTGATGGTGCCCAAGCTGCCACCGCGCCCGCTGCTGGTGGCGGTGCTGCGGTCAACACAAATATGGGCACTGTGAAGCCTAAGAAAAAGCCAAAGGGCCCGAAGGACGGTATTCCGTTTTATGTTTTGGCTTTGAGCTGGGAGCCTGCATTTTGCGAAGCGATGAAGGGCAAGGCAGAATGCAGAAATGAAACCGCTGCTTCGTATGAAGCCACGCATTTCTCGTTGCACGGCCTTTGGCCGCAGCCGCGCGCCAATGTGTTTTGTGGCGTAGACCGCGCCACCGCAGCGCTTGATGATCAACATCAATGGGAGCAATTGCCTGAACCGCAACTCACACCGGCGACGAAGGCTGCACTCGATAAAGTGATGCCCGGCACGCAATCAGTTTTGCAACGCCATGAATATATCAAGCACGGGACGTGTTATCCGGCAGGCAATGCCGAGCAATATTTTAAGGATGAAATTCGTTTGACTGAAGAGGTGAATAATTCAGTCGTGCAGAAATTCATGGCGGCGAATATTGGCAAGACGATTCAGATGTCTGATCTGCGTGCCAAGTTTGATGAAGCATTTGGTGCAGGTGCGGGCAACCGTGTACGCGTGTCTTGTGATAAGGCCGGGCGGTTCTCGGAACTGACTATTGGTTTGAAGGGTGATATTCCTTCCGGCAAGGGTTTAGCTGAATTGATTGCGGCTTCGGAGACGACCGATACGGGTTGCCAATCTGGTTTGGTGGATGCGGTTCAATAGATCAATATGCTGTTTAGTTGAATCAATACCACCATGACCCGTCATCCCGGCAAAGGCCGCTATCATATTCACACATCTCTGTGCAGAGCGTTTCCGCCTGCGAAAAAAACCAGTAAAATAGGGCTTTTTTTGTAAGTCCGAAGATACGACTTTGCTTGGAATAACGGAAATCCAGATTCGTAAGTACTTGAACTGGAATCGTTTTTCTAAACAAAAAAGATGTGTGAATCTAATAGCGGCCTTCGCCGGGGTGACGGCGTTTGAGGGGGACTAGATGATCGATTGGGCCAGCGTCGCAATCCGCCGCGCCGCTTCAGCAATCTGCTTTTCATCCACCGTCAGTGCCACGCGCAAATGCCCCGCACCGCAAACGCCAAAACTTTCACCCGGCATGCAAACAACATTGTGTTCATTTAAAAGTCTGCGCGCAAACACCTCGCCGGAAAGCCCGGTCTTTCGTACATCGACCATCACAAACATGCCGCCTTGGGGCATGCGGGCGGAAACGGATTTGCAATTCTTCAATCCATCAACAAGCACACGCGCGCGGGCTTCATAGGAATGGCGCATGGTGTCGATTTCGGGGAAGTGGCCATCGAGCGCTAAAGCCGTTGCATCTTGCAAAAAGGCCTGGCTGCCAAACAGCATTGTTTCAGTAATTGAAAGGGCGCTTGTCACAAATTCTTCCGATGCTGCAATCCAACCGCAGCGGAAGCCGGGCAGGGCGTGGGACTTGGAGATTGATGATGTAACGATGGTGCGCTCTTCCAAATCTTTGTCAAAAAATGGCGAGGTAAAAATGTTGTTGCCGTAAATCAAAGTGGCATACACTTCATCGGACACGATCCAGAGATCATTCTTCTTGCACAATGCGCCAATGGCTGTGATTTCGGCGGCGGTGAACACGGCGCCCGTTGGGTTACTTGGAGAGTTCAACAGAAACGCTTTGGTGCGGGGCGTAATGGCCGCTTCGATCGCTTCTATATTTGGGTGAAAGCCATTATCAGGATCAAGCGGCACCGCAACGGGCTTGCCCCCGGGACCACAAATCACACCTTCATAAGTGGCGTAATAAGGATCAAGCAGCAACACCTCATCGCCTTCATCCAGAATAGAAATGAACGCCATGTAGAGAGCTGTTTGGGTTCCGGGCAAAAACAAGAATTGCTGCGGTGTGATTTCACGGCCGGTTTGTTTGGTGTAATGGCGCGCTAAGGCGCCCAGAACCGTTGGTTCACCATTGCCCGGAGAATAGCGCAGGCGGCGCGCCAGCATTTGTTTGTAAGCTTCGTCCAATATGGCTTTTGGGGGGGCCGCATCAGGCTCACCAATCGATAGAAAAATCATGTCGTGGCCTAGTGCTTCGCGCTGGCGACCTTCCGCATGGACGGCCCATTTTTCAGAACCAAGGCCTGCAAGACGATCACCTATTTTTGAAAACCGCATATTTCACCACTTTATTGAAGGGCCTTTTATTCGGGCACTTTCTCTCGCGCCATGCGGCCAAGAGCGACATAGTCTGTCTTGCCAGAGCCAAGCTGAGGCAATTTTTCAACTTGGAAAATGTTTTTAGGAACCATCAAGTCATTTGCACCCAAAGATTTCATGCCATCAGCAATCTTTTTGCGGTCTGGCTTTTCAAGGTTCGTGAACATCACCAGTTGCTCGCCCTTTTTCTTATCGGGCACGGCAACGACGGCATGGGCCAACTCAGGGTAGAGCTGTTGCAGCTTGGCTTCGACCGCAGTGAGTGACACCATTTCACCAGCGATTTTTGAGAAGCGCTTGGCGCGGCCCAGAATGGTGATGTATTTGTGTTCATCCACATTCACAATGTCGCCGGTATCATACCAACCATCGGGTTGAGATTCGATCACGCCAGGATTATCCGCACGCAGATAGCCGAGCATCACGTTCGGTCCTTTGACAAAAAGTCTGCCGCCATTTTCAATTCCGGGAACTGCTTCCAAGCGATATTCAATGCCGTCAAATATGCGACCAACGGAACCAGAGCGGAAATGCATTGGTGTGTTGAATGAAATAGCCGGTGAGCATTCAGTGGCGCCATAGCCTTCTAGAATGCGCAGGCCAAATTTTTCCATCCAAGCTTCGCGGGTTTCTTGTTTCACGCGCTCAGCACCAGCCACGATCAGGCGCATTTTGTAGAAGTCATAAGGATGGGCGTTTTTGTGATAGCCGGTGAGGAATGTGTCCGTGCCGAAGAGAACGGTGGCGTTTGTATCATAGCAAAGTTCGGGCACGATTTTGTAATGCAAGGGCGATGGATATTGGAAAGAGTTTACACCGCCGAGAACGGGCAACAACATGCCTGCCAATAATCCGAAAGAGTGGAACACTGGCATGGTATTGAATACTTTATCTTCCGGTGTGAAGGCAATACGAGCTGCGGCTTGCTGCCAGTTGGCGAGAAGATTGCGATGCGAAAGCACGACGCCTTTTGGAACACCTTCTGAGCCAGAGGTGAAGAGCATGACTGCTGGTTGGTTGGAATCACTTTCCACGCCTGCTCTGCGCGAAGCGGAACCTGCGAAGTATTTGCAATAGAGGCCGTAGATTTTATCACTCAGGCCAATCTGACTTCGCACATCCTCGAGATAGATAATTTTGCAAGTCTTCGACAGCAGATCAATATCAGGCTGCATCTCTCCGACTTCGATAAATTTGCGCGAGGTGATGATAGTGCGCACTTCCGCAGCCGTGCAGGCGGCAGACATATTGATTGCACCTGTCGAGAAGTTAAGCATGGCTGGTCTGCGGCCTGTTGAGAACAGGCCAAACATGGCGAGCACGACTGCAGTTGAGTTTGGCATCAACACAGCAACGTTTTTCTCGCTTGGCGTAAGTAATGCCAGTTTGCGACCAAGCACCATCGAGCCCATGACGATACGGTCATAGCTTATTGGTTTGCGTTGAATATCTTCGAGGATCTCGCGCTTGCCGCCATGCACGGCACGGGCATCCAGCAAGGCTTGCCACAGTGTGCGATCAATGTTTGATGTTTTGAACATCATGTTGGACATCACATCATAAAGTTTTTCGGCTTGGTGTTGCCGCAGCGCTGAACCTCTAAGGGTTGTGGGTGCTTCAAATTTTACCGGTGGCAAAAAGGTGATGGTGATTTTTGGGAACATTTGCAGGCGCAGTTTGCCGCGCATGTATGAGAAGGGCGAATAGATCGCGCCATCAATACGCACAGGCAACACCCGCGCACCCGCCATTTGGGCAATGGCTGATGGGCCTTCGTAGATTTTCATCAGACCGCCTGTTGTGGTGATGCGGCCTTCGGGGAAGATCACCACTTTCTGCCTGTGCTTCAAACGGTCTACCAAAGTGCGCAGCGCCAGCGGATTTGTTGGATCGATGGGGCACATGTCTGACAATGCAAATGCAGGTTTCACCCACCACGCTTGGCTGACATAAGTATTAATTGCGAATGCCACGCGTTCTGGCAAAAACGCCGAAAGCATTGGGCCGTCTAAGAATGATGTATGGTTGGGAACAATCAAAACTTTTTTGCCAGCGGCATGATAATTCTCCATGCCTTTGAGTTCGACTTGGTAGAAGAAACGGAACAGCCCACGCACAACAGAAGCAAAGATGGTTTGAGGCAATAGCATGATGAGGTATGCAACGACGCCCAAATTGACGACGCCCATCAGCACATATATGGTTTTGACGTTGATGCCTTGGGCCAGCATCACACCTGAAATCAGAGTGGCCGCAACCATGAAGATCGCGTTGATGATGTTGTTTGCCCCAATCACGCGCGCACGGCGATAGAACGGCGTTCGGGTTTGTGTGACAGCAAAAAGTGGCACGACAAACAGGCCAGAGAAAAACGCAATCATGAATAGGTCAAACATGGTGCGTAGCCCAGAGAATGTCGTGAAAAGCGCCATTGGGCCTGAAGGTGCTGTGGCTGTGCCAATGGTGCCAAACGAACCCGCCGCAAAATAAAGATCGAAAGTAAACACGCTCATCATAAGTGCTGCTATCGGCACATATCGAAGCGTGATTTTGCCTTTCAGCAACGCATTGCAATAGGCCGAGCCTATGCCAGTTGCCACGCTGAACACGGCCATAATTGTGGTGGCAGCGTTTTCAGTGGCGTGAAGATCATTCTTAGTGAAGGGCAAAATTTGGGTGAGGAACACAACACCCATAAACCAAAACCAGCTGATGCCAAGGATACATAAAAACACATCGCGTTTCACCATGGCTTGTTTGACCACAGTCCAGGTTTCGGTGATGAAGTTATAGTTGATCTTCATGTCGGGTTGAGCGGAAGGCGCCTTGGGCATGAACCATGCCGCGATGTAGGCAACCACGGCTAAACCGATCATTACAGCTGAAACGATTTCGCGGCCGCTCAAACCAGCAAAGCCTTTGCCACTGAGGATAAAGAAGCTGCCGAAAATTGTGCCGAGCAAAACTGAAACAAACGTTCCCAACTCAACCATGCCGACGCCGCCGAGCAACTCTTCCTTTTTCAGATATTGCGGCAGGATGGAGTATTTGATTGGGCCGAAAAAGGCTGATTGCGTGCCACCCAAAAATATACAGAACAGTTGCAACACCACATTGCCGGAATATAGCGAATAGCTGGCAATGGTGATCAATCCGATTTCAGCAAGCTTAATGCGTCGCGCAATAAGGGCCTTGTCGTATTTATCGGCCAGTTGACCTGCGAATGCGGAAAACAAGAAAAATGGGACTATCAGAAAAGCAGCCGAAAGACTGTTGGTGGTTTCGGGATTGGGCAATTGTTCGCGGGTCATGCCATAGATGAACAGCATCGAGAGTGCGGAGCGAAACGCGTTGTCATTAAATGCGCCGATTGCCTGCGCGATGAATAGCGGCAAAAAGCGTCTTGTTGTCAATAGTGAAAATTGGCTATGGCCGCTCATCGATCTAACCCCGGTAAAATTTAAATATGAAAATCAGTTTTGATTCAGGAATCTTAAGATTGGAGAAACGAAGTGATGAGCGCCCAGGTTTGTGTGTGGTTTTGGGCGAGATATTGCGCGCCGTGAGTTTGCAAGGTTTTCAATCGATCTGCATTTTCACTGAATCCAATGAATCGTACACCACTCATTAACCCTGCTTCAACATCGTTAATATTATCACCCACATAGATGATGTTGGATTTGGGCAGGTCTATTGATTGCAAGGCTCGGCCCAAGATTTCATGCTTGTGCCCTCCGCCATCGGCACCAAAAGCATGGCCGGAAACATGGTGCCAAAGTTCGGCGTTTTCGAGGCGCAGTTTAGCAGCCTCTCTGAAATTTGCAGTGGCTATGCCAAGCTTGGCGACGTTACCGCAGGCGTTAAGGGTTGCGTTTGCGTCTTTGATCGGTGATGAAGACATCAATTTTTTGGCGAGTTGTTCTCTTAGTAAACTCAGATATTCGGTTTGAATGTTTTGCTTTTCAGCTTCGGGTAATCCGAGGCGTTCGACAATCTCAGCTACAATCTCTTCATCATTTCTGATGCGATAAGAGTTCCAATCGCGCGAAAGCTTGCTGGCATCGCAGCGCGAGGCAAAGGGCATAAAGAATAATTCTTCTTCGGCGGGCGTCAGTTCCAGCAGCACACCGTCAACATCAAATATGATGGCCCATTTAGCCATGCACCATCCGTGGTGTCATTTCAATCAGTGTCGGGCCATCGGCTTTTAATGCGGCTTTGATGGCTACACTCAAGGCTTTTAAATTTTCAGGTCGTTCGGCGCGGGCGTTATAGGCTTTTGCCAACATCTGGAAATCGGGATTTAGTAAGGTTACGGCATTGGGCTGAATACCTGCATCCACCATGTTGTCGCGGATTTGGCCCAGCGCATCATTGTTCCACAATAAGATTGGCAATGGCAATTTATGCTCAACAGCGGTGCCCAATTCATTGAGCGTATATTGCAAGCCATAATCACCCGCGAGTGCCACAACGGGTTTGTCACCCACACCAAATTTTGCACCAATCGCCGCAGGAAGAGCAAAGCCAAGTGTGCCAAAGCCTGAAGGATGAATCCATGTGCGCGGGTTATACATGGGGAATATTTCATTAGCGGCATAGGCAATTTGCGTCATGTCCGAAGCCACGACAGTTTCAGGCGGCAGCGCTTCGCGGATGACATGCAGCATTTTGCTGAGTGTGATGCGAAGTGCGTTGTCTTGTGTAATTGGTGCTGAAGGCGCAGTGGCGGTGCGCGATTTTACACCTGCTGCAATCTTTGCAAGCGTTGGTGCTGCATCACCCAGTATTGCGATTTCGGCCGCATGTGGGCGTGCCAACGATGATGGATCAATATCGATGCGGATCAAATTTTGTGAAATTGCAAAATCTAAATTCCAGAAGTCTGTTTCTGAAAGTTCAGAGCCCACGACCAAAACACAGTCTGATTCTAACACAAATTTCTGAATGTCCGGTTGTGCTAAGTGCGAACCCCAAACAAGCGGATGAGTGGTTGCTACAATGCCTTTGCCAGCAACCGTTGTTAAGATCGGCGCATGGCACTTCTCTGCGATGTACAAGGCGGCAGCACCTGCGGCTTGGGCCCCGCCACCCAGAATGATGCAAGGGTTTTTTGCAGCATTGAGCTTTGCGATTGCGGCATTTACGGCCATATCATTTGCTTGGGCGCGCGAAGGCAGCCCGGCAGCGTTCCACCCGCCACCCGCAGGCTGGCTCAAAACATCAAGGGGAATTTCAACATAGGCAGGGCGCGGCCTTGCTGATGCAAAATGGGCAAAACTTGCAGCAAATACATTCTGCACATCTTGGGCCGTATAGGCGCGGGAAGCATACTGTGTTGTGGCTTTGGCCGCATCAAACTGACTGATCATTTCATGCAAACGGCCACGGCCTTGTGCGGCATAAGCCACGTCAAGGGCTGTTGAAATCACCAACACATTGGACGAGTCACTCCACGCTTGGCCCAATGGCGTGAGGATGTTGGTCACACCCGGCCCCGAAATTGTAAAGCACACACCGGGCTTTCCAGTGGCGCGTGCATAACCATCCGCCATAAAACCAGCGCCCTGTTCATGGCGTGGCAGGATGTGTTTAATTTTTGAGCGTGGCAGGGCGCGGTACATTTCGATATTGTGCACGCCGGGAATGCCGAAGATTGTTTCAACGCCATATTG
>JAYWEV010000106.1:0-14643 GCA_043779145.1 Aestuariivirga sp.
TAAATCGCAAGCCGCTTGAAACGCCAGTGAGTTTTCAAAATTATCAGCCATCGGACAATAAAGCGCATCACCCGCATTTTGTTGATCCACAACTTTGGCCATGCGCTTCAAAGTTTCCAGCACTTGGGGCCGAGTGCAAACGCCATGTTTCAACCAATTGGCAATGTGCTGCGATGAAATACGAAGCGTCGCACGATCTTCCATCAAACCAATATTGTTAATGTCTGGCACTTTGGAACAGCCGACCCCCTGGTCAACCCAACGCACCACATAACCCAGCAAGCCCTGCGCGTTATTATCGAGCTCTTTCTGAATATCATCAGCGCTCCAATTCGGACGCTGGACAACAGGAACTGAAAGAATATCGTCGAGTTTCGCGCGCGTACGAGATTTTAATTTCTCCTGAATTAAGCTGACAAGCACTTGATGATAATGCGTGGCGTGCAAAGTGGCCGCCGTGGGCGAGGGCACCCATGCGGTGTTTGCGCCAGCCTTGGGGTGCGCAATTTTCTGTTCCAGCATCATCGCCATTTTATCTGGCATCGCAAACATGCCCTTGCCGATTTGCGCTTTGCCCGGCAGATGACAGGCCAGGCCGATATCAACATTCCAATTCTCATAAGCCTGTATCCAAGGGGCCGATTTCATATCGCCCTTGCGCAACATCGGGCCCAGATTCATTGAAGTGTGAATTTCATCTCCGGTGCGATCCAAGAACCCCGTATTGATAAACACAACACGATCTTTTGCAGCGCGGATACATTCTTTGAGATTAATCGTGGTACGCCGCTCTTCATCCATAATGCCAATTTTAAGGGTGTTCGGCTTCATGTGGAGCGCTTCTTCAACACGACCAAATATCTTGCAAGCGAAAGCCACTTCATCTGGCCCATGCATTTTTGGCTTCACGATGTAAACCGAACCGGTGCGAGAATTCATGCCTTTATCATGGAGCGCGATGAGCCCAGTGATCATCGCATCCATGATGCCTTCGGGCACCTCGTTGCCTTGCGAGTCTACAATCGCCGGATTCGTCATCAAATGCCCAACATTGCGCACCAGCATCAAGGATCTGCCATGCAACGAAAACACTTTGCCATCGCGGCCAATATATTCGCGGTCGGGATTTAGCTTGCGCTCAAATGTCTTTCCATTCTTGGTAATGGCCTCGGCCAAATCACCTTTCATCAGCCCAAGCCAATTGCGATAGACCAGAACCTTATCCTCGGCATCAACCGCCGCAACAGAATCTTCGCAGTCCATAATTGTGGTGAGTGCCGATTCCAAAATCACATCAGCAATGCCAGTGGCATTGAATTTCACTTCAATGTGCAGTCCATTGTGATTTAACAAAATGGATCGAGGTTGATCTTGCTCACCTGTATATCCAACGAACTGTTTATCATCGGCTAATGCAATCGAACGCGCATTCACGGTGGCCCAACGGCCATTCTTCAACGGAGTAGCGTGATCCAAAAACGCAACAGCCCACGCAACAACAGCCGCACCGCGCGCTTCATCATAAGCGCCCTTATTGCTTCCCACTGAAATTGCATCAGTTCCATAAAGCGCATCAAACAGCGAACCCCAGCGCGCATTGGCGGCATTCAAAGCAAAGCGCGCATTGTTAACCGGCACCACCAATTGCGGTCCAGCCATGAGGGCGATTTCCTCATCCACATTCTGCGTGGTGATTGCAAAATCCGGGCCCTCATCGCGCAGATAGCCGATCGAGTTGAGAAATGCTTTATAGGCGGGCAGGTCAAACTGCGAAGCATGCTCTATGTTCCAGGCATCAATCTTGCCCTGCAATTCATCTCGGACCCTCAGCAACGCTCTATTTTCAGGCGCGAGATCATGAATGATCTTTGCAAATGCCGACCAAAATTGATCCTCGGAAATGTTGGTTCCGGGAAGGGCGTGCTGGCCAATAAAATCCACCAGCGTCAAATCAATTTTCAATCCGTGCAATTCGATATTCATTTTGGCATTCCTGATATGAGTGGAATCTTTAGGCAGCTTCACCAAGTGGTTCAAGAGCAGCTTTTGCTGTTGACCAATCTTTAGGGCGGATTTAGTCTAATCCTGACGAGGAATCCAAATGAATTATGATTATATCATCGTCGGTGGCGGCTCAGCGGGCTGCGTACTGGCGGGAAGGCTTAGTGAGCACCAAAATGTAACTGTTCTGTTACTTGAGGCTGGCGGCTCAGATCGTAACTTTCTGTTCCATTGGCCAGCAGGCTTTGCCACGATGACCAAGGGAATTGCCTCTTGGGGTTGGTCAACAGTGCCCCAAAAGCACATGCAGAACCGCGTGCTGCGTTTTACGCAAGCCAAAGTGATCGGTGGCGGTTCTTCGATCAATGCACAACTTTACAATCGTGGCAATGCGCTGGATTTTAATGAATGGCGCCAGCTCGGCTGTGAAGGCTGGAGCTACGAAGACGTGCTGCCATATTTTAAACGCTCCGAAGACTTTGAACGACCCGCTGATGACTACCATTCCAAAGGCGGCCCTTTAGGCGTTTCAGATCCGCGCTCATCATTGCCGATATGTGAAGCGTTTTTTAGCGCGGCAGGCCAACTCGGCATCCCACGCAACTATGATTTCAACGGCGCATCGCAAGATGGCATTGGCTATTATCAACTCACACAAAAGAACGCACGCCGATCATCGACAGTGACGGGCTATCTGAATAAAGCACACAGACGCTCCAACTTAACGATCAGAAAAAATTCAATCGTCCGTAGGCTGATGATCGAGAAGCAATGCGTGGCCGGTGTTGAATTGATGGATAGCCAAGTCTTCCGTGCAAATCGCGAAGTCATTTTAACATCTGGCGCAATCGGCTCACCAAAACTTTTGATGCAATCAGGCATCGGCCCGGCAGATCATCTGCAATCAGTCGGTATTGAGGTTCTTCACAGTCTCCCCGGTGTCGGATCCAACTTGCAAGACCACCTCGACCTCTTCATCATCAGTGAATGCACGGGCGATCACACTTACGACAAATATGGAAAACCACATTGGGCCGCACTTGCTGGCTTACAATATATTCTTAACCGAACCGGCCCCGCTGCCTCTAGCCTGTTCAGCCAAGGCGGCTTTTGGTATGTCGATGAGAATGCCAGATCAGCCGATATCCAATTTCATTTCGGCTTGGGTTCAGGCATTGAAGCAGGTGTTGCCAAGATGAAAAATGCGGGCGCAACATTAAACTCCGCTTACATGCGCCCGCGTTCGCGTGGCACCGTGCGCCTTACTTCGAACGATCCGAATGCTGCACCATTGATCGATCCCAATTATTGGGCTGATCCTTATGACAAAGAAATGTCGATCAAGGGATTGAGGTTGGCGCGCGAGATTATGAATCAAGACGCGTTGAAGCCCTTTATCAAATCCGAACATCTGCCTGGCGCAGATTTAAAAACTGACGGACAACTTTTCAATTACGCCTGCGCCAATGCCAAGACCGACCATCACCCCGTTGGCACATGCAAAATGGGCCATGATGCGATGTCGGTGGTCACACCAGATTTAAAATTGCGCGGCCTTGGTGGCTTGCGTATTTGCGATGCTTCAATCATGCCAACCGTTGTGACGGGAAATACTAATGCCGCAGCAATCATGATCGCTGAGAAAGCAGCAGACATGATCAAAGCCTCACACTGAAGTTTTGATCCGCTCTCTAATCACGCCCAAAGTTTCTTCCATTGGCCGCTTCCACCAATTATGGGTGGAGAAGATTTCGGTTTCGATCAAACCTTGATAGCCAGCGGCTTCGACCATTTCGCGGATTGACTTCAGATCAATTACGCCGTCGCCCATCATGCCGCGATCATTTAAGATATCTGTTGTTGGATTAAGCCAATCCGAAACATGAAATCCAAAAATACGTTTTGCCTTTCCCGCCCGTTTAATATCGTGCTCCAAATTCGCACTCCACCACAGATGATAAGCATCAACAAAAATTCCAAGTTGAGGATCAACAACTAATCCCTCAATCACATCGCACATATCAAGCGCTTCTTCGGCAAGCGTGATGCAACTCCGGTCTGCTGCATAAACGGGGTGCAATGGCTCCAATGCCAATTTGACATTTAAAGTCCGAGCATGCTCCAACAGCATCGCCACACCTTCGCGCACTTGTTGGCGGGCCGATGAAAGATCGCGCAGAGTCCCCACAACCATCACAAATGACTGAGCGCCAAGTTCTGCCGCATCATTGAGTGCCAACTTGTTGTCTTCGATGTTTGCTGCAAACTCAGCGCGAGTGTTTGCTGGAATATAAGTGCTGCGGCAATAGCCAGTGACTTCCAAACCGGAATCACGAATCTGCTGTGCAACGGCTTTTAAGTTCTGCCCTTCCATCTCGCGTCGCCATGGCGCAATGCCCGCAAAACCATGCTGCGCAATGGCGTCAATCACTCTACCAATCGGCGCTTGAAAGCCCAGCGTGGCGGTGTTGATGGCGCAATCTTTCGTTTCAAGAATCCGCATCATACACCATAAAGTGCAAAAAGGTGCTTCATGCGCTGCACAGCCAATTCAGGCTTGCGCAGCAGCCCTGCAGCATCAGCCAGTTTGAAGACATCCACAAAATACGGAAGCGATCTGGCTGATTGCGCTCCATTCACCATGATGAAATGATCCTGATGACCATTCAACCAAGCCAGAAACACGATGCCGACTTTGTAATATTGTGTTGGGGCGCTGAAAATCATCCGCGACAGTGGAACCGTTGGGGCAAGAAACGAATGAAATTTGGTGACATCATTTTCCGCTAGTGCACTTAAGGCAATCGATGCCGCGGGCGCAATCGCATCAAATATGCCGAGCAACGCATGCGAGAAGCCATTCGCATCGCCAGCTATTAAATCAGCGTAATTGAAATCATCACCGGTGTACATTTTAACCGATGTTGGAAGCTGCCGACGCATGATGATTTCTTTCTCAGCATCAAGCAGTGAAATTTTTATGCCATCAACTTTTTTAATATTTTGGTTGATGACAGCCAAGCAAGTTCGCATCGTGACCGTAAAATCATCAGCACCCCAATAACCCCGCAAAGCCGGGTCAAACATTGGCCCAAGCCAATGTAAAATAACATGATGGTCAGCTTCTTTCAAAACCGCAGAGTAGACTTTGATGTAGTCATCAGGCGATTTGGCAGCGCGCACCAAGGCTCTGCTGGCCATCACGATGATCCGCCCACCAATTTTTTGAATCGCATGAAGCTGCATCAAATAAGCTTGGATCACATCATCTAACGAATGAGCGTCTGCCAAATCCAAATGATCTGTTCCGCAACCCGAATAAATCAGTTTTGCTTTTTCGGAACCAGCATCATCAATCGAACGACCGATGAGTTCCAATGCATCAGGCCAACCCAGCCCCATGCCTCGCTGCGATGTATCCATGGCTTCAGCAATGCCAAAACCCAGATTCAAAAGATAACGGCGATAAGCAATCGAGCCTTTCCAATCAATGCCGCCTCTAATGGGATCAGCAACAACATGCGCGGCCGCAAAGGCCACGCGGTTGAAAGGCTTTGTTGGCTTGCGCGAGGCAAGTGGCTCACCAATCAATTTATAAGGTTGAAGTTTGCCCGCAGTATTCGGCAGCGAAATTTTCATGTTCAATACCTCACCGACAACAATCCGCCATCCACTTGAATGGCCTGTCCGACAGTATAGGGCAGCAAACCTTGCGCCATTGTCGACGCCACCCGCGCCACATCATCGGGTTGGCCAAAACGCTTGATCACCGTCAAGCCGTCATCAATCAGCTTGTTATATTTTTCGAGAACGAGTGCTGTCATGTCGGTTTCAATAAAGCCGGGTTGAATTTCATAAACACCAATACCTTCGTTTGAAAGTCGCGCCGCAAAAAGTTTTGTGGCCATGGAGACGGCCGCCTTTGAAATGCAATATTCTCCGCGTGCGATTGAAATTGCCGAAACGTTGGATGATGAAATTGTGATGATCGAATTGTGAGCGCCGTTCCGCTTCTGTTTCAAAACGCGTTTTGCAAAAGCTTGCGTAAGAAAAAAAGTCCCTCGCGTATTCGTGTTAAGACAACGATCATAACTCGCCTGCGAAACGTCCAGAAGATCGCCGCGGCTCATCACGCCCACACCTGCATTGTTTACAAGTGTTGTTAGACTGCCAATTGATTCTGCCTGATCAAGCATCGCCTGATGTATTTCTGTTTTCGAAATATCGCCGATTACCGCAATCGATTTGCGGCCCAAGGCTTTGATTTGCGATACAACTGAATCTAAATCACTCGAACCTTCGACATCATTAACATCATTAACAGCAACATCAAAACCATCTTGTGCCAATGTTAAAGCAATCGCCTTGCCTATGCCGCGTCTCGCACCTGTGACGAAAGCAGTTCCTCTCATTTGTCAGTTTCCAATTTGCGAAGTGTTTCCGGAGTGCATGCCATGCGCAGCACCGTTTGAATATTAAATGCCAATCGTTCTTTCAAAGCTCTGGCCGACATAAGATCGCGCTCAAAGACAATCGAGCCTGTGTAGCGATTGGTGAGATAATGATAGGCGATTGCAGCAACCGAAATATTCATTTGCACGGCGTCAATGTGTTTATGAAATAATCCAGCCGCCGCGCCGCGATCAAGCAGCGTTTGCATGCGGCCCACGAAGTTCCGGCTCATCTCTTGCATGCGCTTTGAATTCTTGATGTGTTTTGCTTTGTGCAAATTTTCAGAATTCACGAGAGTAATAAATTCTGGGTTTTCCAGAAAATAATTCCAGTTGAAATTCACCAGCTTTCGCAACGCAGAGATCGGTTCTTCATGGTCAAGTTCCAAGGCCTTTTCAGCTTCGCGAAAATCGGCATAGGCATCTTCAATCGCCAGCTTGAACAGAGTCTCTTTGTTACCAAAATAATGATACATCATACGCTTATTAGATTTTGCGCGCACTGCAATCACATCTACCCGCGCGCCCCCAAGGCCAGACTTGGCAAATTCCACCTTCGCTGCCGCCATGATGCGCCGCTTGGTTTCTTCAGGGTCTCTCGTTTGCTTTTTGGCGACCACCAAATGCCTCTTGAAATAACTAGATAGTTATTTATGATTAGGACAAGATCATTTTGAAGGCAAGAGCATGTATGATTATATCATTATAGGGGGTGGTTCATCTGGCTGCGTGCTAGCGGCCAGACTTTCTGAAATGTCGGATGTGAATGTGCTTTTGTTGGAAGCGGGTCCGAAGGATACCGATCCTTACATCCACATGCCTATCGGCTTTTTTAAAATGACCAGCGGCCCACTCACTTGGGGTTTCAAAACGGCCCCTCTGCGCCATGCCAATAATCGCGAGACAGTATATCCGCAGGCACGCGTATTAGGCGGAGGTAGTTCGATCAACGCGGAAGTTTATACGAGGGGTTGCCCAGAAGACTATGATGGATGGGCGAATGAAATGGGGTGCAAAGGTTGGAGTGCCAAAGACCTTCAGCCCTATTTCATTAAATCCGAAGGTAACACAAAATTGGGCGGAGCCAATCACGGCATTGACGGGCCATTGGGTGTTTCTGACAATGTGCCGAACCGCGTTTCTGCCGCTTATGTTCAAGGTTGCATGGATATCGGCATGCCATTCAATCCTGACTTCAATTCTGGAAAACAGGAAGGCACCGGATTCTATCAAACCACAACGCGCGGCGGAAAGCGCTGCAGTGCGGCCGTCGGATATTTGCGCCCCGCATTGAAGCGACCAAACCTTGAATTGCGCACAGGTGTTTTTGTTTCACGCATTGTGATTGAAAACGGCAAAGCGACGGGCGTTGAAATTATTGAGGGCGGCTCTAAAAAGGTTTTGACCGCATCAACTGAAGTGATCCTAACAGCGGGCGCTATTGGTTCGCCGCGTTTGATGATGCTCTCTGGCATTGGGCCTTCTCAACATCTGCGCGATATTGGAATTTCCGTTCAGCATGATTTAAAAGGCGTTGGCCAAAATCTGCATGACCACTTTTCAACTGATGTGACATGGGTTCTGAACGGGCCACATTCTTATGACAAATATAAAAAGCTGCATTGGAAAATTGCCGCTGGCCTTGAATATCTGATGTTCAAGTCTGGCCCTGTAGCTTCGAACATTGTTGAAGCGGGTGCGTTTTGGTGGGGCAACAAGAAGGAAGAAAAGACGCCTGATTTGCAATTCCACTTCCTTGCTGGTGCGGGTGTGGAAGAGGGGGTGGGCACTGTTCCCGGTGGTAATGGTGCGACCTGCAATTCTTACTACACGAGGCCGAAATCTCGTGGTTCTGTAACGCTTCGGTCAAACAATCCAACCGATATGCCAATTGTCGATCCTAATTCATTTGCAGAGCCTTATGATCTGGAACGCCACATTGATGCAATCAAGATTACGCAGGAAGTTGGCCATTCTCGTGCGATGCAGAAATTTGTGAGCGCCGAACATTTTCCGGGGCCTGCTTGCAAAACCAAACAAGATTATATCGAAATGAGCCGGGCGAGTGCGCGTTCGTCCTATCATCCTGTCGGCACCTGCAAGATGGGTGTTGATGATATGGCGGTGGTCGATCTTGCCATGCGTGTGCATGGCATTGACCGCTTGCGCATTTGCGATAGTTCCACAATGCCGCGTGTTGTTTCATCAAACACCAATGCCCCAACCATCGCCATGGCTGAAAAAGCCGCTGACCTTATTCGTGGAAATCGCTGATGCCCAAAATTGTCTCTGCCTCCGAAGCTGTCGCGCATATTGCAGATGCTGCAATCGTAGCGGTTAATTCGTCGTCAGGTCTTTGTTGCCCTGATGCAGTATTGAAGGCTTTGGGCGAACGCTATGCCAAGGAGCAACATCCACACGGACTGACAATGATTCATCCGATTGCGGCTGGTGATTTTTATGGTGTGAAAGGTATTGAGCATCTGATGGAAGGCGACCAAGTGGCGCGCACCATTGCGGGCTCTTATCCATCAGGGCCGTCGATTGCTGAGCCGCCGAAGATTTGGAATAAGATAACGGGTAATCAAATCCCAGCCTACAATGTTCCGTCAGGCATCGTTTTTGATATGTTGCGCGAAGCTGCGGCCAAGCGTCCTGGCGTTTTGACCAAGGTGGGTTTGGATACGTTTGTTGACCCTGACCAACAAGGTTGCGCAATGAATGCCCTTGCTGCTGCGGCGCCCATTGTAAAGAAGATCAATTTTGAAGGCGAGGAACTCTTGTTCTTCCCAACAATCATTCCGCAAGTCGGAATCATTCGCGCCACCACTTCAGACACGCGTGGCAATTTGAGCTTCGAACAGGAAGGTGCATATCTCGGCGGAATAGAAGTGGCCATGGCCGCCCATAACAATGGCGGCATCGTGATCGCACAGGTCAAACGCATCGTCGAAAATGAAACCATCAAAACCCATGACGTCCGCATTCCTGGGATTTTAATTGACTATATCGTGGAAGCGCCTGACCAATGGCAAACCACGCAAACGCCTTATGACCCGGCAATCAGTGGCGAGGCCCGCAAGGATTTGTCTGAATTTGCTTTGATGGAATTTGGCACGGGCAAAGTGATCGCGCGCCGCGTTTCAGAAGAATTGAAAAAGGGCTGGGCGGTCAATTTGGGCTTCGGTGTTTCCGCCAATGTGCCGCGCATTTTGTTGGAAGAAGGTCATCATGGCGAGGTCACTTGGGTGATTGAGCAGGGTGCTGTTGGCGGTATTCCACTTTTGGAATTCCAGTTCGGCTGCTCATCAAACGCCGAAGCCATCGTGCCGAGCCCGCACCAGTTCACTTACTTTCAAGCCGGTGGATTTGATTGTTCGCTGCTTTCGTTTTTACAAATCAGTGAAGATGGTTGCGTGAACGTGCATAGGCTCGACGCAAAGCCGCATGTGACGGCGGGGGCAGGCGGCTTTGTGGATATTACGGCGCGGGCCAAGAAGATCGTGTTCTCAGGTTTCTATAATGCGGGTGCAAAGATGCAAGTGGTAGATGGCAAGCTGCGCATTGATAAAGACGGCAAGATCAAAAAGCTGGTGAAGACTTGTGAACAGATCACCTTTTCGGGTCGCAGAGCTGTGATGCAAAATCAGGATGTGACTTATGTGACTGAACGAGCTGTTTTGAAATTGACGCGCGATGGCATCGTGGTGACCGAGATTGCACCGGGTGTTGAATTACAGTCCAACATTCTCGATCAATCGGAATTTCCACTGATTATCTCACCCAAATTGAAATTGATGGACGCTAAACTTTTCAACGCAGCAATTGCAGGATTGAAACTTCATGACTGATACGGGTAGCGAACTCATAAAATTATCCGTAGACGGAGCAATTGCGACCATCATCGTTTCGCGGCCTGATAAATTAAACGCGTTGACACTTGAAATGATCTTGGCGTTGGAACACGCGGCTCATCTGGTTGATGCCAATGTTGATGTGCGGGTGGCCATCATCACGGGTGCGGGTGATCGCGCTTTCTGCGCAGGCGGTGACGTGAATGAATGGTCGAAAGTGCGGCCGGAAGATTTTGGCCTGCAGTGGGTGCGCATTGGGCACCGCGCTTTTGACGCGCTCACACGTTTGCGCCAACCTTTGATCGCAGCGCTGAATGGCCATGCACTGGGTGGTGGATTGGAATTGGCGGCTTGTGCTGATTTTCGCGTGGGCGAAGAGCACATCAAAATTGGCCTGCCTGAAACCGGTATCGGCATCATCCCCGGCTGGTCGGGAACGCAGCGCTGCGTGAAACGCTTTGGCAGCCAGATTGTGCGGCGCATGTCGGTGCTGGGTGAAATGTTGACGGCGGATCAGGCTTTGGCTTCGGGCGTGATTGACCGGTTGGTCGCTAAAGGCAGCAGTGTGGCGGCGGCTGGCGAAATGGCCACTCAGATCATCGCCCGCAGCGGTTTTGCCACATCCTCAGCCAAAATGATGATCAATGCGGCCGATGGCGAAGACGCAGGGCGCGCACTTGAAGCGTTGGCAGGAGTAGGGGCAGCGCAGAGCTCGGAACTGCAAAAGGGACTCGCCAATTTTCGTAGTAAAACTAAAAAATCATAAAAATGAAAAATAGTCCTTGACAGCGTACGGTGAACCTGCTAGTTCTTGTCACACTCCACAAATCCGCCATTCCAACAAGAGTCTTGCAAGCTGACTGAAGACGACGTTGGGTGTGTAAGGGCATTCTAACATTCCAAGGGCAGGCTATCGCTTTTGGCAGGCACCCCCCCTCAGTCCTTCGGACAGCTCCCCCAACAAGTTGGTGGAGCGTGATCTCTAGTTTAACGCAATAACTACATCATTTCGCCCTCCGCCCAGCTCTCTTGGGGGAGGTGCCCGAAGGGCGGAGGGGGAAACTAATACGTCTTATTCCCGTTAATCGCCAAATAACACGAATACAAACTCGTCGTTCCGCAGATGAACAATCGGTTCAATTTCGGGCCGCCGAAGCAGACGTTGGAGACCAGTTCGGGGATTAGAATTTTCCCGATCAAGGTTCCGTCTGGATCAAAGCAGTGCACGCCGTCGCCAGCGCTGGTCCAGATTCGGCCGTCGCTATCTAGGCGGAAGCCGTCGAAGAGGCCGGAATTGGAATCGGCGAAAATATGGTTCTTGCCGAGCTTGCTGCCATCTGCACTCACATCAAAGCGGCGGATGTGTTTTGGGCCACCCACTTTGTGGCTGATGCCAGTGTCTGCGATGTAGAGATATTTTTCATCTGGCGAAAATGCGAGACCATTGGGTTTTTCGAAATCGGTGGCCACGCGGGTGAGGGCGCCTGTTGTGCCATCGATACGGTACACATGGGCACCATCCTGCTCCATTTTTGAAAGATGGCCTTCATAGTCAAACAAAATTCCATAAGGAGGATCAGTGAACCAGATCGAACCATCGGATTTCACTACCACATCATTGGGAGAGTTAAGCCGCTTGCCATCATATCTATCAGCCAGCACAGTGATCGAGCCATCATGCTCAGTGCGCGTCACGCGGCGCGCACCGTGTTCACAAGTGACGAGACGGCCTTGGCGGTCCACCGTATTGCCATTTGAATTATTTGAGGGTTTACGGAATTCTCCGACATTTCCGTTGGCTTCATCAAAACGCATCATGCGGTTATTCGGTATGTCTGACCAGATGAGATAGCGCCCGGCGGCAAACCATGCGGGGCCTTCGGCCCAGCGTGTGCCGGTCCACAATCTTTCAACACGCGCATGACCGATGAGACATGGCTCAAAGCGCGGATCGAGAACGTCGTAACCAGTGCCTTCGGGTTGACCATAGAACATGTTTGATTTCCTCATTTATTTTTTGCTTATCTTGGCTGTGCAATTTGGATCGTGCAAGACCCTAGTCAATTCGTCTTGCATCGGCTACCACGCGGCCAACATGGCAAATCTTTTACTCAATTTACAAAATACTAAACTCACCTTCGGCGGCAAACCTGTGCTTGAGGGCGCAGAATTGCTGCTGCATTCCGACGACCGCATGTGCCTTGTGGGGCGCAACGGCTCTGGCAAATCAACGCTGCTCAAAATCGCGGCGGGACTGATTGAAACTGACGAAGGCACGCGGTTTTTTCAACCCGGCACAACGGTGCGCTATCTGCCGCAGGAGCCCGATTTTGGTGGTTTTGAAACGGTGCTTGATTATGTGGAGGCGGGATTGGGGCCGACCGACAATCCTTATCGCTGCCGCCATTATCTGAATGAGCTAGGTTTGAGCGGTGAGGAAAATCCATCGCAACTTTCGGGTGGCGAGGCAAGGCGCGCGGCCATTGCGCGAACGCTGGCACCCGAGCCTGATATTTTGTTGTTGGACGAACCGACCAACCATCTCGATCTGCCTGCCATTGAGTGGCTGGAAGCGGAATTGAAATCTTTGCGCTCAGCTTTTATTCTGATCAGCCATGATCGGCGGTTTTTGGAAGCACTGACCAACCGCACCATTTGGCTGGACCGGGGCATGGCCAAGCGCATGAATCGTGGCTTTGAATTCTTTGAAGAATGGCGCGACCAGGTTTTGGAAGAAGAAGAAATCAACCAACAGAAACTGAACCAAAAGATTGCCGCTGAAGAGCATTGGATGCGCTATGGCGTGACGGCGCGCAGAAAGCGCAATGTGCGCCGCGTGGGGTTGCTAGGTTCGCTGCGCAATGAACGGCGCGAGTATGTGGGGTCTCAAGGCAATGTGAAACTCTCGGCTTCAACTGCTGATATTTCTGGCAAGCTGGTGGCGGAAGCCAAGAAGATTTCGAAATCCTACGGCGACCGCACGATTGTGGCGGGGCTTGATTTGTTGCTGCTGCGTGGGGACCGGCTTGGGATTGTGGGCCCCAATGGCGGTGGCAAGACGACGCTGATCAAATTGATCACCGGCGATTTAGAGCCTGACTCAGGCACCATCAAACTGGGCACGAATCTGCAAATTGTAGCACTCGACCAAAGCCGCCAAAGTCTTGACCCCACCACGATGGTGCAAGATGTGATCACTGCGGGGCGTGGGCAATCCGTGACCATCAATGGCGAGACCAAGCATGTGGTTTCTTACATGCGCGACTTTTTGTTTAAGCCTGAGCAAGCGCGAACCCCTGTTTCAGTTTTATCTGGCGGAGAACGCGCAAGGCTGATCTTGGCGCGTGAATTGGCCAAGCCATCAAACTTTCTGGTGCTCGACGAGCCGACCAATGATTTGGATTTGGAAACGCTTGATCTGCTGCAAGAAATGCTGGCGGATTATAAGGGCACAATTTTGTTGGTGAGCCATGACCGTGATTTTCTTGACCGCGTGGCGACATCGATTTTGATGTATGAAGGCGAAGGCCATTGGACGGAATATGCAGGCGGCTATACCGACATGCTAGCGCAACGCGGCGCTGGCGTTGCGGCGCGAAAATTGAAAGAGCAGGAGCGCGAGATCCGCGAGCCTGCTGTTGTGGTCGAGGTAAAGCCGCAAGCCAAACGCAAGCTTTCATTTAAAGAGAAGTATGCGCTCGATACACTACCTGCGAAAATTGAGGCGCTGAAAGTTGAATTGCACAAGCTTGAAAATGTGATGGCGGATGTGACGCTGTTTACACGCGATCCAAAATTATTTGAGAAGACTTCGCTCAGACATCAAGCGGCACATGACGAATTGGTGCAGGGCGAGGAACAGTGGTTGGAGCTGGAGATGATGCGCGAGGCGTTAGAGGGGAAGTAAAGTTATTCCTCCCCTACTAGCGTGGCATCGCATATGGAATAAATGACCCTTCCCCCGTCGGGGGAAGGTGCCCGAAGGGCGGTTGAGGGCTGTGGCAACTTCGCCGCAGTGACACGAGTCGGGATATTTCAAGTTGAGTTCTGAATGTGCGGTGTCCTCGCTTTGCTGCGGCCCTCATCCGCCCTCCGGGCACCTTCTCCCAACGGGAGAAGGGTAAGGATTTTATCATGCGGCACGCATGACAGTGGAGGGAAGTGATTTTCGCTAGCGGGACTCGGCCCTCTCTTGTCCGCTTCGCGGACTGCTCTCTCCCGCGAGGGGCTATCATATTCACACATCTCTGTGCAGAGCGTTTCCGCTTGCGAAAAAAACCAGTAAAATAGGCTTTTTTTGTAAGTCCGAAGATACGACTTTGCTTGGATTGACGGAA
>JAYWEV010000107.1:0-5537 GCA_043779145.1 Aestuariivirga sp.
CGGCTTCAACGCACAAACCGAAGAATACGTGGATATGATCGCCGCTGGCATCATCGATCCAACCAAGGTTGTGCGCGTGGCCCTGCAAGATGCAGCATCCGTTGCGTCATTGCTGATCACCACCGAAGCGATGATCGCTGAAAAGCCAAAGAACTCCCCACCATCCATGCAAGGCGGCATGGGCGGCGGCGGCATGGGCGGCATGGATTTTTAAGGTCCGCACGTTCAGTTGCGAAGATATGGAACCCCGGTGGAAACGCCGGGGTTTTTTTGTTTATATGTCATTGACAAATCACCGAAAGACCTCACAGTTTCTTTGACCAGAACAAAATAATCTGGAGACAAAATAAGCAAACGACTTGATGCCATGCGACGCAATCCACAAAGCGATTGGAAAATTGCTGACGTGGAATCCCTTTGCCGAGAATTTGACATGTCCTGCATGCCCGTAACGGGAGGAGGTTCGCATTACAAAGTCGGTCACGCCAAAATGCAGATGAAGCTGACTATCCCTTTCAAACAGCCCCATAAAAGCTGTATATATCAAAAATTTGATACGGTTTGTGGATTTATTGAGCAGATTAACATGAACATAAGTGGCTATGCGATTATCGTTGAACCATTGTCTGCAGAAGACGGCGGCGGCTTTGTTGCAACCGTGCCGGACTTGCCCGGCTGCATCAGCGACGGCGAAACACCACAGGAGGCGTTTGCCAATGTGGAAGATGCAATCAAAGCTTGGATTGAAGCCGCAAAAGACCTCGGCCACAACGTGCCGCAACCCACGCGCCGCTTTGCGATGACGGCGTAGTTAGATTGGGAGTAAGGCGAAATCCAAATGACGCGAGCTTACGCGGCTTGTTGTCTCGAACTATTGCATTGTGAAGGGCAGCGGCTGATTGGATGTACCGGCCATCGAAGAGTACTTCCTGATAATGCGGACATATACCTGTAGTAAGAGTGACTATGAAATCTGGAGCCGGACAAACTCGTTAAGAAGTCAGCCGCCACAACCAGTCCTGCGAGAAATGACGAGAAAGCAATAGTCGGAGTTGCTCCTGCCAGATACTCGTCTTTCGAATGTAGACAAGCAGCACATGCACAGTTTTGGAAATGAGATGAAGCCATACTATCAAAATGGCTAGTTGCTCCAACGCCCATCCACTTTGCATTTGCGCTTGCGAGCAACCAACGTATTGGAATGTCGTCCACGCCAACCGCAACATGCGACTGCAAATCCGCAATATCCGATCTCACAAAATGTCGTCGAACGGGATCAATAAGTAGTCCATTTTCAAAATGATGAACCGCTTCGACCTTTGTCTTTCCGATATGCATTGGAGTGAGAAGCATATTGCGATTCATATTACTCCAATCTGAAACATCTCCGTCAAAAACACGTCCGTTTCCTGACACACTTGGTATGCGCAGCAAACTATACAAAAATGCATTTGAAACTGCGCCCGCGCTTATTAAATCAAACCTTCCGCATTTGCGATGCAAAGGGGTATTCTCTGGAGCCAAGACGATTTTTGCTGTTGATGCAGGATTAAAAAGTTGTTTGAAGTGAACTGAATTTCTGGAGTGTTCCGCCAGTTTCAATCCAGCGATTTTGGTAGCTTCTGCTGCCACTAGCACTGCTGCTGTTAGTGCCCCAATTGGCCAGTTGCTGTGGGTTGTCGCAATTGCAATTGTTTCTGCTGAAATGCATGCCGACCAATTTGTCCAACCTACAGCGAAACTTCTTCGAGCATTGCAAATATGAATTGAATTGCCAACTCCAAACTTGAATTCTACGTCGCAAACCACATTCTGGCGACCGATCACTATCCGCTTTTCATCCATCAATCCGTGGTTTGCTCTTTGCAAAGTTTGATGAAAAGTATTTCCCGTGAACGGCGGTTGATGACCTAGCAATGAGCTGCCTGGCGTATCTATGTAGACTTTACAGCCTGAACGAGCCATTAGCAGGGCAGCTGTTGACACAGCTACTTGCCCTTCGAATGTGTTGATTTCGTCAGTTGCAACGAGTTGAACTGTTGTTTCGCAAAGGGTTTGGAGTATGAGTTCTGAGTTGGAAATTTCCAAGTCTGTTTGGAACAAGAGAATCGTCCTTGAAAGCTGCGCGATGCTATCCATTGACCTGAATCCTCTTGTTGATTTCAACTTGGGCCCAAGTGCCATCAGTCTGAATTTCCGCTAAGTACGCGTTCTGGAAATTGATTGGTCCCATAGCGAAGTCCGGTATAACTAGACTGAGAAAGCTAACGTCAAACAACAATGGAAATTTGTCATCCGTCAATGAGTGAAAGGCTTGGTTAGGGTGAGTATGAACCTGTATCTTCACGCCCATGTTTCTTTTCGACATATCCATCCAGAATGAAGATATCCATTCACTGTCAATGCTGACGCCATATGCGTTTGATTTGTGCTTAGGATGAGCAATTTCCACGAGAGAACTCGGCTCGGTCCAAGAACTCAGCCAATACAATTTGCATTCGCGCTTGTTTGCGCCGCATGACCTGAACACCTTGAATGTATCTTCGACCATGCGGCGCGGTATCACAAACACGGCGGTCACCCTGCCTTCACGGTCGAAGGACGCAAAAGCACCTGTTCATGTTTCTTGATTCCTGCCTCCTTGACAGACTGCCCCTCAGGAAGTTCGCCGCAGTCAGCAGTAAACAAAGCCAATGTGTGGGGGCTAGGCAAGCTTCCAAAAAGCGCAATGGCTTTAGCCAGCACATCACGAATCAGTTCAGATTTAGACACAAGAAGAGTTTTATTGATGCCATTGTAACTAACTGTAATCTCAAAGTGCGTCGCATTTGACTCTTCATGCGTAGCGTGATTTTTCGAGTTCTCGTCTTTGAAGGGCTCAATGCCCTCGTGAACATGTTCCATTTAAGGTTTCCTATTGCTATGTTGACGTTCAGTTGCTAAGGTGCAACGATGCTTGATCGCACGCATTCACAACAATTGCAACAGTAAAATTGGAGGTCATATGTCAAATTCGCATTTTGATGCTGAGGGGTTCTACGCCTCACTCGACGGCGAAAGGCTAGCGCGGAATAAATCATGGAAAGAAGTAGCAAAGGAATCTGGAGTTAGCGCGTCAACACTCACTCGTATGGGGCAGGGCAAGCGCCCTGACATCGATAGTCTTGCAGCATTGGCCAAGTGGTCTGGAATAGCTGTAGAAAGATACTATCTAGGAAAGATATTAAAAGCTGAAGCCCCCGACTTTTTAACTGAGTTGCCTACCCTACTTAGGGCGGACAGGCATTTGAAGCCTGACGGTAGGGAACTGATTGAAGCTATATTGCGATCTGCTTATGAGCAAGTGAGGAAGCGAGATGAAACTTAGAAGGGGGTTTATCAAAGAAGCGGAAGAGTATGCTTTGGAATTTAGAGAAGAACTCGGCTTAGACAAATACTGCCCGATGCCGTCATTGGAGCTAGCCAAACATTTAGAGATTCCGGTGTTTCGTATTTCCGATTTGCCAAATTTGGCACCCAACTATGCAGCACGTGTCGTTGGGGACAGTGGCAGCAGTTTCTTCGGAGCCGTGATTCCAGATGGAAGTTTCCGTGCCGTAGTTCATAATAATTTTGTTTCATTTAAACGCCAAAACGCCGATGTGATGCATGAACTTTCGCATATTATTTTGGGCCATCCTGTCTACCCTTCCATTGGAAAAGACGGCAAACGAGTTTACAACTCGGTTCATGAACTGGAGGCGAAGGACCTTTCGTACACTCTTATGATTCCGAAATGCATCGCTCTTAAAATTGTGGAGAGTGAGCAGCATTTGCATGTTGCGTCAACTGAATATCAAACAAGCCCAGACGCCATAGAATATCGCATTCGAAAATCTGATGCTCGAAGATGGGCTGCAAATCGACAGTTAAAGCAGTACGCTTAAAGGGAGTGAAGAAAAGGAGATGCTTCCTTTCCTTGCCAACTCCTCACCCAACCTTCCGCCCCACATACTTCCTCAGCACTGCATTAATCCGTGTCTGATAGCCCTCGCCTTGCCGCTTGAACCAATCCACCACATCGGCATCAAGCCGCAAGGTTAGTTGTTGCTTTATCGGCTTATAGAACACGCCGCGTTTGGCGCCTGTCCAATCGAGCTGTTCGGGAATATCCGAGAGGTCAATGTCCTTATCCGTCATCGCGGCAAGAGCCTTTAACTCACGCTTCTGGGCGGCTGTGTAAACTTTAGAAATTTCCTTCTTCATATAATCTCCTTTCATGCGATGTTGCCTTACGGGCGCTGATAATTCTTCCGGCGTCACCTTCGTTTTCTGGCAGGGTGTGGACGACAATAATCGTGTTAGGATCAATCATTCCAATTGTCTGCCATCGTTCTTCTTACTCATAAGAATCCGGCCTGCTCAGCGCCAAAGGATCGTCAAAAACCATTAATGCTGTGGAAAAACTTAATCGATGCTTTTGGCGATTGGATTGTTCTTTGGCAGGATCCCACGTCCATTTCACGTAACACCTTTTTTGTAGCTACATTATAGTTACTACATATTGGCAAGTTTTGCAATCTGTTCCCTCGCTTCCATGGGGCGGATACGAAAGACAGAGCCCCTAACATTACACCAATATAATCTCTTCGATATCAGCGTGTGAACTTAACCAGCCAATTTCATGCTGTTTGCATCTCAGTTGCAAAGGATTACTATTAACCTGACCCAAACGAGCATTGCATTTGCCACATGAAAATTTTGCTTCTTGAAGATGATAAACAGGCCTCGCTCTACGTAGCGCGAGGTTTGACGGAAGAAGGGCATGTTGTGGATGTGGCAGGCAATGCTGCTGTGGCCTCCGACATGATCCATGTTTCAGCTTATGACATTTTAATTGTTGACCGGATGCTGCCTGGGCTTGATGGGCTGTCGTTTGTGAAGCGGTTGCGGCGCGAGGGGTGCAAAGCGCGGGTGCTGTTTTTGACAGCGCTTGGTGGGCTTGATGACCGCGTCGAGGGCCTTGAAGCTGGAGGCGATGATTACTTGCAAAAACCATTTGCGTTTTCTGAATTACGCGCGCGGGTGGCGGCGCTTTCACGGCGTACATTAGATGATGGAGCGCAGACGACAACGCAGCTTGATGATCTAATGATCAATCATCTGGAACGATCAGTGACACGGGCTGGGCAGTCGATTGATTTGGTGGCGAAGGAATATCAGCTGCTGGATTATCTGGTGCGCAACCGCGGGCGCATTGTTACGCGCACGATGTTACTGGAACAAGTGTGGGAACTTGATTTTGATCCGGGTACGAATGTCGTCGAGTCTCATATGAGCAGATTGCGGGCCAAGATTGATAAGCCGTTTGCCAAGCCCCTCATCAAAACCATTCGCGGCGCTGGATACCGGTTTGATGTGGCCTAGACTTTTCAAAAGCACAGCATTTCGCACGGCGGCATTGGCCGCAAGTTTGTTTGCGCTGGCTGGCACGCTGTTGCTGGGCCTGCTTTATTATGATCTCACTCAAGAAATGTTGCGCCCCATGCGCGTTGAGA
>JAYWEV010000108.1:0-14628 GCA_043779145.1 Aestuariivirga sp.
AGCCGACTCCATCCCCGGCATTTTCAATGGACTCAATGAAGCCGCGCAAACCCTCCAGCAAGGCGGCGGCATCGGCCATGATTTTTCAACGCTCAGGCCCAAGGGCGCTTTGGTGCATGGGGTCGGCGCTGACGCTTCAGGGCCATTGAGCTTTATGGACGTGTGGGATTCGATGTGCCGCACCATCATGTCCGCAGGTGCGAGACGCGGCGCCATGATGGGAACCCTGCGCTGCGACCATCCTGATATCGAAGCCTTCATCGAAGCCAAGCGCGACAAACTCAAACTGCGCAATTTTAATCTTTCTGTGTTGGTCACGGATGCGTTTATGGCCGCAGTGAAGAGCGATGCCGACTGGTCGCTGAATTTTGATGGTAACGTTTACCAAATAATTTCAGCGCGCGGACTTTGGCAAAAAATCATGAAGGCCACCTATGATTGCGCCGAACCCGGCGTAATATTTATTGATCGGATTAATGCCAAGAATCCTTTGGCCTATTGCGAAACCATTTCCTGCACCAACCCCTGTGGTGAACAACCGTTGCCAGCCTATGGCGCATGTTTGTTAGGTTCGCTTAATTTGACGCGCTTCGTGAACGCGCCATTTGAAGGCGATGCTTCAATTAATTTGGGGGCCCTGCACAATGCAACACTTCTGGCCATTCGCTTTTTGGATAATGTGATTGATGTTTCAAATTATCCGCTTCCACAGCAGAAAGCAGAAGCCTTGAACAAGCGCCGCTTAGGTCTGGGTGTGACGGGCCTGGCCGATGCGCTTTTAATGTGCGGGCTGCGTTATGGCTCAAGTGAGTCTGCAGAGCTTGCTGCTTTGTGCATGATGACAATTAGGGATGCTGCATTTGACTCGAGTACGGCACTGGCAAAGGAGAAGGGCAGCTTTCCATTGTTCAATGCCAATGATTATTTGGCGACAGAATATGCCCATAGCTTGAACGCCGAACAACGCGCAATGATCAAAGTCCATGGTTTGCGCAATGGCTTGTTGACATCAATTGCACCGACAGGAACAATTTCACTTCTCGCTGGAAATGTCTCGAGCGGCATCGAACCGATTTTTAATGCTGGCTATGAACGCAACATAACAAATCCCGATGGCAGCCACCGGACGGAACTGCTGGAAGATTATGCTGTGGCTTTATGGCGCTCACAATCTGATGGATTGCCGCCCGCTTTTGTAACCGTCGACGATTTGAAACCTGTGGATCATCTAAACATGGCCGCAGCAGTTCAACCTTTTGTCGACAGCTCAATTTCCAAAACCGTCAACGTGCCGGAGATGATCGACTTTCAAAGCTTCACCTCGGTTTACGAAGAAGCTTATGCATTGGGTCTGAAGGGCTGCACCACGTTCAGACCCAATGACATTACCGGATCGATTCTGAAGTCAACGCCGCAGAAAGAGCTTTGCCCCTCATGTGGAAGCGATAATCTGGTCGCGAAAGAAGGCTGCAAATCCTGCAACAATTGCGGATTTGCATTATGCGGCTGAATTAGGGGTTGACTTATTTTTCGTTTCGTTCCATATTTGTTCTCATGCAAATACATGGCACCCCAATCACCCTCACCTCTCCGCAAGACGCCGATATGGCCAACCGTTTCTGGTATTGGCAAGGCACATCGGGGCGAAAATACATTCATTCCGTCTATGATGTGGACTGCTGTCCGCCTCTGCCGGGTGCGGTTTATGTGGGCGTCAAACGCGCTGGCCATTTGCGCATCGCCGTCACTGTGGGGCGCTTTGCTCCCTTCTGGGATAAGACTTTGCCGGAGAAAGATGGAGCCCGTTTGGAGCGCTTAGGCGTTGATGAAGTTCATGTGCATTTGCTGGCGCGTGGCTCTGACGCGGCAGATGCAATTATGAAAGATTTGAGTTCGGCTTTGAGTGAGACAAGTGCTCCACAAGGCTTGAACGAAACCACATCAGCTTGGGTTCGCGCTGCCTGAATTTGGCAAATGTGCAATAATGTCTTCAAGCTCGGCCTCGTGAATGCCAAGCCCGCGCAAATGCGCAACAGTGTTTAAAACATAGTCAACACAGCTTCCGGCCAATCCATAACCTTGCATCACCATAGAAAGAGTTTTTGCAATTGGATGAGGTGCAAAAAATTGTGAGTGTTCATGGTTGACGACATAAGTAACGGCCTGAACAGTTTTCAATTGATCAACCAGCTGAACATTTTTGACAACTTCGCGGTAAGCCTCGCTGATCAATTCTCGATTTCGGATATATGCCAAAACTTCGGGCCATTTTGCAGGCTCCACTTCATAGAGCACACCAACACAACTCCCGCCATTATCCAAGCCTAAGACTAAACCAGGCTTTTCAGGCGTGCCACGGTAATGGTGCGAAATAATGCTGAGGCGGCGATGGTACCCTGTAATTGTGCCGAGAGCAGCTTTTTCATATTCAAAATCTGGCCGCCACATCAATGACCCATAAGCAAAAATATGATGACAATCTTCAGGCTTCATTTCTTTGTGGGCACACGTCCAAAATCAGGCGCTGCTGTATCTTGTCCAGCCGCAATAATATTCCGACGCGCCTCTCTGGCCCGGGTGAAAAGATTAAATAAAGTCTCGCCGTCGCCCCAACGCACCGCACGCTGCAATACTGCAAGCTCCTCAGTGAAACGCCCTAGCATTTCAAGAACCGCATCCTTATTATTCAAAAACACATCGCGCCACATGGTGGGGTCTGATGCTGCAATGCGCGTAAAGTCACGAAAGCCGCTCGCGGAATACTTGATCACTTCGGTGTCTGTCACACTTTCCAGATCAGAGGCAGTGGCCACAGTTGTGTAAGCAATCAAATGCGGCAAATGGCTGGTGATCGCCAAAACTAAATCATGATGATCAGCCGTCATCAACTCAGTTTTTGATCCACAGGCCTGCCAGAAGGCCTCCAACTTTGCGGTGGCCGCAGGATCACCACCTTCGACAGGCGTTAAGATGCACCAGCGATTTTCAAACAATTCGGCAAATCCAGAGCGCGGCCCTGATTGCTCCGTGCCTGCGATAGGGTGGCCCGGAATGAAATGAACACCTTTGGGAACATGTGGCGCGCAGTCACGCACAATCGTGCCCTTAACCGAACCCACATCCGTGAGTATTGCACCTTGCTTTAAATGCGGGCCAATCTCGGCAGCAAGCGGGCCACAAGCCCCTACAGGCACACACATGATCACCAGATCAGCACCCTGCACAACGTCAGCAGCCGTTGCATAAACAGAATCAACCAACCCAATTTCCAAAGCTACTTTGCGTGTCTCTTCACTCTTGGCATGGCCGACGATAATCTTGGCTAAACCTTTCTCGCGCATAGCACGACACAGCGATGAACCGATCAGGCCGATGCCAAGAACCGCCACTTTTTCAAACATAAAACTCATTTCATAAATTCCGTCAGAGCAGAAATAAACGCGTGATTGGCCCCTTCAGAACCAATGGAAACCCGCAAAGCTTTTGGCAAACCATAAGAATCAACCCGGCGCACAATGATCCCCCGTGCCATCAAATGCGCATCGGCCGCCGCTGCTTTTTCAGCTGAAGTAAAATGAATGAGCACAAAATTACCAACGCTCGGCGTCACCTCAAGCCCAAGCTTGCGCACCTCAGCCGTCACCCATTCCAACCATTTCGTGTTATGCGCGACGGCCTGTTCAATAAACCCAACGTCTTCCATGGCCGCAGTGCCTGCCGCAATCGCTGGTGTACTCACATTAAACGGCCCTCGAATCCGGTTTAGTACATCAGCAACATGTGGCGGGCAGTAAGCCCAACCGATGCGCACACCAGCCAGGCCAAATATTTTCGAGAACGTGCGCGTCATCACGACATTGGTGTTACTCTCAACCAACGCAATGCCAGCATCATAATCATTCGCCATAACATATTCCGCATAGGCAGCATCAAGCACGAGCAACACTGTTGAAGGCAGCCCTGCATGCAATCGCTTCACATCCGCATAAGGCAAATATGTTCCCGTTGGATTGTTGGGATTGGCGAGAAACACAATCTTCGTTGCAGGCGTGACGCGTGATAAAATCTCGCCAACATCAGCAACATAATTCTTTTCAGGCGCAACCACAGCTGTCGCGCCATTCGTCGCAATAGCAATTGGATAAACCAAAAAACCAAACTGCGAATAAATCGCTTCATCACCGACGCCAAGGTAGGCATGGGCCAACATTTGCAACAACTCATCAGAGCCTGTGCCGCCGCAAACAATATGGGCGGCATTCAAACCATAACGCTTGGCAATCGCATCGCGCAGCTTGGTCGCGCTTGGATCAGGATAGAGTGCCAAATTTTGTGAGACTGCGTCTTGGTAAGCAGCAACAGCCTTGGGGCTTGGGCCCAGAGGAGATTCATTTGAAGACAACTTATAAGTCTTGCCCGTCTTTGGCCCTGACTTTCCAGGCACATAAGCAAGAATGTCCAAGATCCCCGGTTTTGGTTCCGGCCCCACAAATGAAGACATTAAGCTTCCACCTCTATAGCGCTGCTATAACGGCCAGCAATTTTCAATTTCAATGAAGCGTTAGACCGCATCAGCCCGACCAGCGGCCCTTCATGCTCGGTCAAATATCCGGGCAAACAGGAAAGCCGCAAATGTCCAATTTTGCTTTGCCACATGGGTTGTGGCGTAAAATCACGCGGTAGCTTACCATCGGTAATCACCAACGTTTCATCAAAGCCGCTGGCCTCAACTGGCGCTTGGCCAATAAGCAGAAGTTTCGGCACTTCGTCCTCTTTCAGAATTGGCAAGCTTGCAATCACTTCCGCCTTGCCGCCATGGCCCGCCATGAATGCTTCAACCCATGGCTGCTCAGTTTCTACCACGCAGAGATCACCGGGTGAGGAATCAATTTGCATCAAGGCTTGGGCCTCATCACGGTATTCTTCAACGTTGATCGCCCCAAAATAATCCCGCAGCCGCAAACGATGCGCAATGTTGGCATTCAAATGTTTACTTACGTGCAAAGTGATAGGAGCTTGGCGCAGGCTAGAATCGCTTATGATGGCCCGCCAGAGCCGTAAAATCAGCGTGGATGAAACATCACTGCCTTTGGCCCGCGCGAGCAACCTCCGCATAATGGCCGCCTCACGTGTGGGCCGCAGAGGCGATGCATAAACCTGAACTTCGTTTTGCTTGGCGCGCTTGACTTGCCCCGTAATGTCGATGCGCCTGGCCAATAATTCAAGAATGTGGTCATCAATCTCGTCCAGCGCTCTGCGGGCCTCGCCCAAACTGGAGGCTGGTGTTGAATGGGGGTCGTCAGAATTCATAAGGTCAATCCAAAGCTTTAATCAGGCCGTCATAAAGCTTCATAAGGAATAGATGGGATAAATGCAAAGCAGCTATATTTTGCTGCGCGACGGATTTGGAGCGGGCAGAAATGCCGGCTTAAACCGCGGCAAGACGCGCCTCACTTTGCGGCCCGGTGCATAAGCATAAACCTGTTTTTGCGCCTCAATAATCAATGCACCAGAAATGCCGCGCAAAGCCGCAGAGCTGCCAAGCTTCTCAAGGCCCCTAGCCATTGCTGAGCCACCCAATCTTTTTGACGGCGGCATCACCAATGCATATTCAAAGCGCGTGACGGAGAACTGCGCTGCTCTCAGCAAGCTTTGCAATTGCTGCCTTGAAAACGGTTGCCCATGTCCAAACGGTGAAATATCGCGCATCGCCCAAAGGCTGCAGCGATTAGGCACGACCAAAAGCAACTTTCCCTGTGGCGTTAAAACCCGCCAAACTTCTTGCAACAATTCTTCCGGACTATCAGTGAACTCGAGGCAGTGGATCACCATAGCCACATCAACGGCATTATCTCCAAGCGGCAAATCAAGCTCATCAACCAAGACAGATGCCACTACGCCTTGCTCTGGCCAATGAATAACGCCGCGCCGCGCTGGCATAAAAGCAATCTGCCGGGCTGCGTTTTCGGCCTGCGCATTAAGGAAGGGCGTGGCATAACCCAGCCCCAAAACTGTCGCATGCGGATCTTGCGGCAAATGGCCCAAAAGCTTAGCCGCAATCAAACGTTGGGTGGCTTTTCCCAGCGCATTGGCATAGTATTCGCGAAGATCTACAACATCCATAAGTGCGGTCTTTAGCGCAAAACGCGCTTACGGTCACTCAAAGCTTTGAATAGGGTTTCTAAATGTCTCATATTGATATGCGTCAGTTTATGTGTCTGGAAGATAATTATGGCGTGATCATTCATGATAGCGTGACTGGGGCCACAGCTTCAATTGATGCCCCTGATGCTGATGCTGTTGAAAAGCAGCTGAAGAAATTTGGCCGCCAGCTCACGCATATATTTACAACCCATCACCATGCAGACCATGTGCAAGGCAATGCACAGTTGAAGGAGCATTACGGTTGTAAGATCATTGGCCCTAAAGCTGAGGCCGACCGAATTCCTGGCATCGACGTTCAAGTGTCCGGCGGTGAAAAGTTCATCTGGTCAAACCGTGAGATTTTTGTGCATGATTGCCCAGGCCATACATCAGGCCACATCGCATTCAGCATTCCTGACGAATTCTCGCTTTTTGCGGGTGACACATTGTTTTCCGTGGGCTGTGGCCGCGTGTTGGAGGGAACACTGGAGCAAATGTACCATTCTGTGAATCAGTTCAGAACGCTTTCCACCAGCACTTATGTTTATTGCGGGCATGAATACACTGAAGCAAACGTGAAATTTGCTTTGACCATTGAGCCTGAAAACAAGGCATTGCAAAATCGATTTCATGCTGTGGCAGCGATGCGCGCAAGAGGCGAGATGACCTGCCCCACCACGATTGGTGATGAACTTAGAACCAATCCCTATTTGCGTTGCGATAGCCCTGAGATTCGCAAAGTGTTGGGTATGGATACAGCAACTGACGTGGAGGTTTTCGCTGAAATTCGAACACGCAAAAATAATTTCAAATAAGTTTTTTGAAAATCATGTCTTTGGCGGCGACGATGGCGCCTGCTGTGATCAGGAGGCAGCCAATTGCAATCGACCAATGATAAACCGCAAAGCCTGATCCAATCAGCACCAATGTTGAAAGCAATGGCGCTGCATAAGAACTCACGCCAAGAATCATACGGTCGCCATGCTTCATGCCAAAATCCCAAGCATAGAATGCAAGCCCCATGGGCAATAGGCCAAGACTAAGTACAGCAAACCACTGCGAAGAACTGAGCGTCCATAGTGTGGGCTCAAGCACGAAATGGCTAACACCGGAAAGTGCAGCACAGGCAAAACAAAACCCAACAACAATATCACTCGGCACTGTGCCATATTTTCGGATGAGCACGGAAAAGCCTGCCCACATGATTGCATAAGGAATGGCAATGATATGACCAAGCCGCAATCCCCCTGAAAGCAAACTGAGTTGGCCTTTGGTAATAACGATGAAGGCCCCAGCAACGCCAAGTGCCACGCCCAAGACATGATACCATTTCAATGTCTCACCCGGTGCAAATGCCGAAAACACCACGATCAACAACGGCCAAGTGTAAGCAATGAGGCTCACCTCAACTGCGGGCGCATTACGAATGGCAATGAAATATAAGAGATGGCAACCAAACAACGCCCCCACATTCAGCGCCCACACCTGCCATTTTTGCCCAAACAAAACCAAGTAAGCTTGGCGCCGAAACGGCCAACTGGCGATGCCAACAAGACCCCCAACAAAAAACCCCATGGCATTCAGTTGCAGAGGCGGGATGGCTTCAGCGCTCTTTGATAAAAACGCCAAAAGACCCCACATCAAAATCGCTATAAAACCAACCGCTGTTGCCGAACTTCGGCTCACGCTGGTTTCACGCGCGCATTCATGTATTGCTGGCCAATCACACTCAATGCAACTGCCATCAAGACGATAGCGCATCCAACCAATGTCGAACGGCTCGGCGTTTCCCCCACAAAAATCCAAGGCCAAAGCGGATTGATCACCGCATCCATCATCGCCAGAAGTGATAAGGTGATGGCCGGAACACTTCGCGCACCCATGCCATAAAAAACCAGCGGGATGGACAACTGCAATGGACCCATCAGCATCAAAAGGAAAAAATCATAGCCTGTGATTTCGAATGCCGTTGCCCCAGCCCAGGAAAATCCAGAAGAGCTAACAACTCCAGCAACGAAAAATGACAATAACCCACCCAAAAAAATCGCGGGCATCATATCAAAATTACGATAGCGCCTGAGCATCAAAGTTTGTCCAGCAAACGTAATGGGCACACCAAAGCACAACAGCAAGCCAAAATAATTGACGTGATCTTGAATGGGCAAAACACTTGGGCTGACAACAGAACCACTTATATAGGTCGCAAAAAATGTTGTGAAAATTTTCAAGGTAATTTCTGAAATTCCGAGTACTGCAACAAAAGCCGCAATCCATGCAAAAACCCCCGGCCTTTCTCCAGTGATCCAGCGGCTGAGCAATCCAGTCACAATCGGTGAAGTCGCACCTATGATTGAAACTGTGGCCGTGTTCACCAGTGTAAGTGAAGAAACATAAAGTGTGGTTCCGAGCGCAAAACACAAAGCTGATAGAACCATGCCATATGGCGGAATTGATTTAAAAACCTTGCCGGTTTCACGACCGTGCACAACAACCACATAGCACAGCAGTGCCACAGCCATCCAAAAGCCGCGCCAGCAATTGATCTGCCAGCCGGTTAAATGATTTACATCACTTGAGTTAATCAGCCGCACGAACAAGCCAGACAGACTCCAACCAAAATTGGCGATCAGCACATACAAAACGCCAACCCCAAATCCTTGTCTGCCAGTTGCCATATGAGCCCCGATTCGCCTTAGACTTTAACTAAAGCAAAAATTCGCGCAAGCTGAGTTACCTCACAAAATCAACCTTTAGTAGAATTTAACCGAATTAGTTTCGCAACCTTACATTTTCAGGATCAAACGGACTTTCGATAACAACTGTCGTTTTAAAAATCTTGCCCAATATTTTGATTTCGAGCTCAGTGCCAATTGCGGCACACTCTGGTTTCACCATGGCGAGTGCGAGCGATTTGTTACAACGCCATCCAAAACCGCCATTGGTGGCGCGGCCGATGAGTTTGCCATTTGCGTAAATTGGTTCAGAACCGCGCGCATCAGAATCAGCATCTGTCACACCATGAACTTCCATGGTCACGAAATTCCAGTTGAGGCCCTTTTCTTTTCCGGCAACCAAAGCGTCACGGCCGGTGAAGGGGCCCTTACTTGGATGCACGAAACGATCGAGGCCTGATTCATATGCTGAATATTCGATTGATAATTCGCGCGGGATGAGGCGGTAAGACTTTTCGATTGAGAGCGATGACATCGCTTTGATGCCGTAAGGCTTGATGCCAAATTCTTTGCCCGCTTCCATCAATTGATCAAACAGCGCAACCTGTTGCTCAACTGGAACATGGAACTCATAACCAAGCTCGCCCACAAAGTTCACGCGCAGCACATGAGCTGTGGCAGTGCCAACTGAAAGCTCTTTGCCCGATAGCCACGGGAAAGCTTCATTGCTGAGATCAGCATCAGTGAGCTTCTGCAACAAGGCACGCGACTTTGGGCCAGCGATAACGATAACGCCCGTAGCCTGCGTTATTGTACGGAACTCGACTGAACCGTCTTTAGGCAAAAGCTTACGCAAGCAATCATGGTCATGACGTTCATATGCACCAGCCGAAACTAAATAAAACCGACCGGGGCTGCGTTCATAAACTGTGAATTCAGCGCGCACACCGCCAAGCGGCGTGAGCAAATGGCAAAGTGCAATACGGCCCTGTTTTTTGGGAATCTTGTTAGCCAAGATAGATTCGAGCCAAGCTCGCGCACCGGGGCCAGAGACCAACGACTTGGCAAACGCCGACATGTCTTGAATGCCAACATTGTTCATCACATTCAAACATTCTTCACCGACAAACTTGAAAGAATTTGAACGACGGAACGACCACTTTTCAACAATGCGGCCATCATCAGTTGCTGGCGCATGGTTGTGATTGGTGAGTGTATCATCGGAATTGAGTTCTTCCTTCGAGAGGAAATAGCCCTTCGGCGCAAACCAACCCGGACGCTCCCAACCATAGACCGAACCAAACACCGCGCCTAAATCTTTCATCCGGTCATAAATCGCGGTGCGCTTTAGAGGCCTGGCGGCGGAACGTTCTTCTTCCGGATAATGCGGCGTGAAGACGTTTGCATAGGCTTCTTCGTTCTTGGTTTTCAAATAACCCTTAGTGGCATAAGGCCCAAAGCGACGCGGATCGACACCCATCATATCAATCGTAGGCTCACCATCAACAATCCATTCTGCGAGTTGCCAACCAGCACCACCAGCAGCGGTCACACCAAAGGAGTGACCTTCATTCAGCCAGAAATTCTTTTTATCCCAAGCCGGGCCAATGATCGGTGAACCATCAGGTGTGTAAGCAATGGCACCATTATAAACTTTCTTAATGCCCACTTCGCCAAAGGCCGGAACACGGGTGATCGCCGTTTCGATATATGGCCCCAAACGGTCCAAATCTTCTTGGAACAATTCATATTCGCTTTGGTCTGATGGACCGTCAACATAACAAACGGGCGCGCCCTTCTCATATGGCCCAAGCAGAAGCCCGCCATTTTCTTCGCGCATATACCAGCTTGAATCCGCCTCGCGCAAAACACCCATTTCAGGAAGACCTTTGGCTTGACGTTCCTTAATCAGGGGATGCGGCTCAGTGACGATGTATTGATGCTCAACCGGAATGACCGGAATATCGAGGCCAACCAAAGCGCCTGTCTTGCGGGCGAAATTGCCGGAACATGAAACAATGTGTTCGGCTGTGATATCACCTTGATCAGTCTTCACCAACCATTCGCCCGATGGCAGTTGTTCAATCGCAGTGACTGTGGTGTTGCGGTAAATCTCTGCGCCTCGAGCGCGCGCACCCTTGGCCAGAGCTTGGGTGAGATCAGCTGGTTGAATGTAACCGTCATCAGGATGTTGAATGGCACCCAGAATGCCTTCGATGTTGCACAGTGGCCAAATTTCTTTGACCTGTTCTGGTGTGAGCAAGTTGACTTTGATACCGATGGTTTCGGCAATGCCGGCATAATACATAAACTCATCCATGCGATCCTTGGTGCGCGCGAGGCGGATGTTGGACACTTTCTTGAAGCCCACATTCTGACCGGTCTCAGCTTCGAGTTCGCCATAAAGCTTCACGGAGTATTTATGAATTTGCCCAACCGAGTAAGACATATTGAACAGGGGCAGCAAACCAGCGGCATGCCAAGTGGAACCAGATGTCAGTTCTTTGCGCTCAACCAATACAACATCGCTCCAACCCTTTTTGGCCAGATGGTAAAGTGTGGACACGCCCACGACACCACCACCGATGACAACGACTTTAGCTTTGGATTTCATGGGAACGCCCTTCTGGCTCGGAATTATGCTTGACTATACATTAGTGAGCAAAACTCAACAGAGGTGAGAATTGAGCGACAGCGGCATGTCCGATTACGACAAGGTGATTTTTGTGTGGGCAATTATAAATTGCGCCAAATTGGAGACATCATCACGGTTGAACACACGAACTGTGGAATTTGGAATTTCGCCATTGGCTGCCACCGCCACAATCGTTGGATCATCACCGGCTAAGTTGGGATGACTTAACTCTAAATTCCGCACTTCGATCTTGTCATGAGTATCGCGCTTGTAACCTTCGACAATCACCAGATCACAAGGAGAAAGCTTAGCCAAAATCTCATCCAGCGTTGGTGGCTCTGCTCCGCGCAGCTCATTCATGATGGCAAAACGGTTTTGCGAAACCACTGCCACTTCGGTTGCACCTGCCTTGCGATGCCTGAAACTATCGCGACCTTCATGATCAATGTCAAAATCATGATGGGCGTGTTTGACGGTAGAAACTTTGTAACCCTGTTCACTGAGATTGCGCACCAGTTTTTCAACCAGCGTCGTTTTGCCAGAGTTCTTGAACCCACAAACGCCGATGATTTTTTGCATTCAGCGAACCTTGGGTAAAATCTTCAAAGCCGCAGTCAGATCAGCTTGCGTGTTGATGTTCATGAACGGATCATAATCATCGGCGCGCCAATTTACTTTTGCTGCATCTATTTTGAAAACCCAATCTTGCACACGGTTTGATTTGTGTATTTCTTTTTCCAAATTAGCCAAAAGCTTCACAGGCCAAAATCCTGTAAGAAAATGATCTTGGCCTTTGGAATTGGCGAAAGCTGGTTTTGTGCCAGCAAGCTTTCGAATGAGATCATGCGGCAGGAATGGCGAGTCCGAAGGAACGGTGACAACGGCATCATAGCCCTCTTCATCGGCGTAACTCAGCGCTGCGTGAATGCCTGCCAGAGGTGTGTCAATCTCAGTTTCAATATCGGGAATAATATCGAATTCTAAAAAGTGAAATCGTTTGGGATCACCGTTAGCGTTGATCACGATGTCTTCAACTTGCGGCATGAGGCGGTCAACCACATGCACAATCAGAGTTTTGCGCCCAAGCTTTGCGAATGCCTTTTCAGCACCCATGCGTTTGGATTTTCCACCCGCGATGATAACGCCAAGAACATTCATGAATATTTGTAAATCCGTTGTGGTGGAATAAAGATTCTTATGTCGTCACCGATTTTAACTTCACCTTCGCACTCAACCCAAACTGTTAGGCCGCGCTTGTTCGTTGCGGCTTTTACAAATTTTGGGCCTTGATCTGGATGGGTTTTAGAAATTTCATCATTGACCTGACGGCACGGCATATTTTCCATATCAACAACCATTGTGGCACCTGATGGAAATTGCAAACGCGTTGATGGCGGCAACAAAGTGAGATCAGGAATGCCTGATGTCACCATATTCGCACCGAGCCAGGATGCATTGATGGTGGCAAGGCCCATGGCCTTTGCCACATCGGCCATTTCTTCAACCGAGATCAAAGTAAGCTGGCGCACATTGCGGATAACCGTGTTGCGCTTATAGGTGAGCAGGGTTCGGCTATCCGACAAACGTGTAAGCCCCGTGTGACAATCGCCTTCCGGGCCAGAGAGCTTGAGCGACAGGCTTTGGCGCTGTTGTTTATCAAATCCATCATCGCGGGATTCGCGTGCGAGGAGCTGTTCGACTTGTCCGGTGGATGTGAGTTTGGTTTGCAGAGGCATGGCACTTTTCCGAATTGAATTTCCACTCTATAGCAAGCCCAAGGATATTGACCATATGGATATTGACCACCCGGAAACTGTGCTGGATTTATCTGGCCTGCTTTGCCCTTTGCCGGTTTTGAAGGCGCGGAAGGCGTTATTGGCTTTGCCGTCTGGTGCAGAACTTGTCATTCTGGCGACTGACCCCATGGCGGCCATCGACATGCCGCATTTTTGCAACGAGCAAGGCCACCAGCTTTTGGAGCAATCTAGAGCTGACCAGGTTTTGCGATTCAGGATAAAAAGAAAATGACTTATGATTTCGGTGCATTCAACAATTGGGGCCAATTGAAAAAAGTTGCAGTGCGCAAACCCATTGATGCTTTTGTCTCTGATGCCAAGATTGATGCTGAATGGAAAGATTTGAATTTTCACTCGCGGCCCGATTTTAAAAATGCTTTGCATGAATATGAAGCCGTCGAAAAAATCCTCAAAGGCACTGGCGCTGACGTGATTGAGCTTGGTGGGGCTGAGGGTTTAACGCTTGATAGCCTTTACACACATGATGCTTTGATCGTGACGCCCAAAGGCCTCGTGCGCCCGCGCATGGGCAAACCGCAACGGAGAAATGAAGCTGCGATCAATGGCGCTCAATTGGAGAAACTAGGTTTTCCGATTGCCGGTGAAATTTCGGGCGAAGGCAAAATTGAGGGTGGCGATCTGGTTTGGATTGACCGGCACACTCTTCTGGCTGGCATCGGTTACCGCACCAATCTCGAGGGTGTGCGGCAATTGCAGGCCATTTGTGGGCCGGATGTGAAAGTGATGTGGTTTGACATGCCACATTATAAGGGCCGCTCGGATGTGTTCCACCTGATGAGCTGTTTGAGCCCGCTCGATCATGATCTGGCCGTGGTTTATCAGCCGCTGATGGCCGGGCGCTTGATTGAGTTTCTGGATTCGCGCGGTATAAAATTTGTCGAAGTGCCGGAATCCGAGTTTGATACCATGGGTTGCAATGTTCTGGCCATGGGCCCGCGCCATGCCATGATGGTGGCAGGCAACCCCATAACTGCGGCGCGCATGAAAGCAGCGGGCGTTCGTGTGGATGTGATTCAGGGCACAGACATCTGCCGTAAAGGCGAAGGTGGGCCGACCTGTATGACCAGGCCTTTGGTCAGAGGATAGAATTATTTTTGACTATTCAGGAATAAAGCTTGACACCGTACGGTGGATGAGCTAGATGTCGTCATACTCCACAATTGAGCCCGAACTTCCAACAAGTCTTGCAAGGTGACTGAAGACGACGTTGGGGGATTGGGCATAATTGACAAGTGGCAGCGCAAGGCATACATTGTCTGACAAGCGCTGACAGGAGAAATGCTTATGGCCAGTGACAGAATTACCATCCGTGTCGAACCTGAATTGCGACAATGGTTTGAGCAGCAGGCCAAACGCAAAG
>JAYWEV010000109.1:0-5518 GCA_043779145.1 Aestuariivirga sp.
GCATTAGAGCAACCGACCGCGGACATTACGCAAGATGCAGCTTTAAGCGAAAAAGATTGCGCCGCAACTTTTGCATATGGAATGGAAGCAATTGCTGGCGGTTGCGATTTGCTTTGCATAGGCGAGATGGGCATTGGCAACACAACAATAGCAGCAGCTTTGGCATACGGCCTGTTTGGTGGCACGCCCGAAGAATGGGTTGGGCCAGGAACGGGTGTTGATGCTGAAGGCGTGAAGCGCAAAGCAGATGCAATTGCCCATGCTGTCAATTTGCACAAGGCGCATTTGAATGATCCACTGGAAGTGTTGCGGCGCTTAGGGGGACGCGAATTGGCAGCTATGGCTGGTGCCATTTTAGCTGCGCGTATGGAACGCGTGCCAGTGTTAATTGATGGCTATGTGGCAACGGCCGCTGCCGCGGTTTTATTTAAGCTGGATGCCCATGCGCTTGATCATTGCATTGCGGCACATTGTTCTGCCGAACCAGCGCACCGCAAATTGCTTGCGAAAGTTGGTAAGCTGCCATTGCTCGATCTCGGCATGCGTCTTGGCGAAGCATCAGGTGCGGCTTTAGCTGCAGGTATCGTGAAAGCTGCCGTCAATTGCCATAACAACATGGCAACATTCGCCAGCGCTGGTGTTGCCAATCGGGATTGATCAAGCTGTGAGCGAGATGAGCTGACGATGCGAATCTGATTGGATTCCGGAACCAGCCATGATCTCTCCGCGTGGCCCTGAAAGAATGCGTTTGGCAGGGAATGTGCAGATGACTTCAGTGCCACGACCGACTTCGCTTTTGATTTCGATGGTGCCACCATGAAGCTCTATGATGCCTTTGACAATTGACAAGCCCAGGCCTGCGCCATCAATGGCTTTTTTGGTGGCCAGACTTCCGCGCGAGAAGGCAGCGAGTGATTGTGCTATTTCATCAGCAGGAATGCCGGGGCCATTGTCCTTGACGCGAAACTCAACAGTGCCATGCAACGTGGGTTGAGCAAACATCGTAACCAAACCACCATTGGGTGTAAACTTAATGCCATTGTTTAAAAGATTGATCGCCACTTGGTTTATCGCGCGAATATCGCACAAGATCTTGGGCGTTCCTGGCTGCACATCAAACGAAACAGTGATGCCTTTTTCGGCTGCGGCAATGGCAGTCAAATGGCTGGCATTGTCCATTGCGTCTAACAATGAAAATGGTTCTTCGCGCACATCGCGCCGCCCGGCCTCGATTCGAGATATATCCAGAATATCGTTGATCAATCCGAGCAGGTATTGTCCGGAGCTATGAATGTCGCCAGCGTAGTCTTTATAAGTCGCATTTTCTAGCGGGCCAAACAGCTCGCGTTCCAAAATTTCGGAAAACCCTAAAATGGCGTTGAGCGGGGTGCGCAACTCATGGCTCATATTGGCAAGGAAAGAAGACTTGGCGCGGTTTGCAGTCTCGGCCTTTTTTCTCTCGACCTCGGCTTTGTCACGCTCTTGTTGAAGCTCAGCAATCAAAATGTCCTTCTGATTCCGGTAGACAATCATGTCCTTGGCGGTGCTCTGCAATTGGCGCGCAATGAACAGAAAAAACGCTTCAAGTGTTATGATCAACCCAGCCATCGCCAGAAAGATGGGGCCAGCTTCAATCGTGCAGCGGTAAGCCACACCGATTGTCATTACGCATGTGCCAGCAACCAACACTGGCATAAAATTGCTCACCAACAAAAACCGCGCAGCGCTGACAACCATAATGGTTGCGATAATAAATTCGCCCTGCAGCGTATTTACTTTTGGCCAGAAAATAAACAATGGGATAACCCAACACGCGCCAAGCAACAGTTCGGACGCTGAAATCATTCCGATCCAATCTCGCTGCTCTTGAGTGTTGCGTGGTTGTTGAAAATAAAGACGGCACAAAAATAGTTGAATGGCATTGCAACCGAGTACAGCAATCATCCAAGACAGTGCTGTGGCAATTGGAACCCATGTCATGGCTGTGACGCCGAACAATATCGCAAGCAGGGGCATGGCTGGTGCCAGCTGCAATTGATTGTGTAAAAACATTTCCAACAAATCGCGTTGCCAAGGAATAGAATTTTCCTGCGGCAATGAATCTTCGAATTGCGAAGTGCTATTTGTTTTTGGACTAATGACAGTATTTTCAAGATGAAAATTTTGACGTAGTTCTGCGTTTTCTAAAGCCGCATCAACCAACATGACCAAATGTCCCTATTGCAATCAAACAGACGATTTATATGAAAAGCGCTAATGCCCGATGTGGAGAGAAGGTAAAGATTGACTCAATTCTTTTGAGATTACTGGTATGCTTAAGCGAAAGTAACTATAGATCGACCTGAACTTTGGCGGAACCGTCAAAGTTCAGAAAAGTTGATCGGCAATAATAACTTCGGGCGCTTTTGATTTTTTCAAGAAAAATCAAAACGCTCTAACACTTCAAGAAATTGAAATTTGGAAACCGCAATGCCTGACGTAACGAAAGAGCAAATTCTTGCTGAGTTGAAGAAAATAGCAGCACCTGATGGGCGCGGAAATATTGTGGGCGCAGGATTGGTCTCGGAAATCGCCATTCAAAACGGACAAGTGATGTTCGCGCTGAACGCCGATCCGCAGCATATGAAGAGCATGGAACAACTTCAGGCGTTTGTGCAAACGGCAGTCAGCAAAATTCCCGGTGTTACTAAGGTGTTGGTGGCATTAACAGCTGAGCGGGCACCAGCACGTGAGGCTGGCCCAAAGGTTAGCTCCGCGCAAAATCTGCGCAGCGGCATTCCTGGCGTGAAACATTTAATCGCCGTTGCCTCGGGTAAGGGCGGTGTGGGTAAATCGACCACTGCCATCAACTTGGCATTGGGGCTTAAATCACTTGGCTTGAAAGTGGCCGTTCTCGACGCAGATGTTTACGGCCCTTCAATGCCAAAACTGTTTGGTATTAAGGGTAGACCTGAAGCCAGCGATGCTGAGGGCAAGCGCATGAAGCCCATGGAACGCTTTGGCGTTGAAGTGGCTTCGATTGGTTTTCTGGTCGATGAAGATACGGCGATGATCTGGCGTGGGCCAATGGTGATGTCGGCGCTGACGCAATTGCTGCGCGAAGTTTCTTGGGGCGAGACTGATGTGATGGTAATCGACATGCCGCCTGGAACAGGCGACAGCCAGTTGACCATTGCACAACAAACCCCGCTATCGGGCGCCGTCATCGTTTCCACACCGCAAGATTTGGCTTTGTTGGATGCACGCAAGGGTATCAACATGTTCAACAAAGTGAATGTGCCGTTGCTGGGCATTATTGAGAATATGAGTTATTTTATCTGCGATGGCTGCGGCAAGCGCCATGAGATTTTCTCGCATGGCGGCGCAAGGGCCGAGGCGCAAAGGCTGGGCGTGCCGTTTTTAGGTGAAATTCCATTGGATTTAGAGCTGCGCCAAAGATCGGATTCCGGTGAACCCATCGTGGTCAGCCAACCGGATTCGCCCCATACAGCGACCTATATTGCCATTGCCAAGCAAATTTGGGCCAGTCTGGAGGGCGGAGCAGGCCTGAAACCCGCCCCAAAAATCATATTCGAAGCTTGAAATTGCTCGGTTTATGCTTCACAAAATGTTAACGACAGATAGGCTTCAATCATAAACTGATTTTTAGATTTAGTGATTCGGCGCGAAGGGGAAGAAGAATGTCCAAACTAATGTGGGTTCTTGGCATAATATTGGCGGCGGTTGGAGTCGCTTTGGCTTTGATGACAACATATTCCCCCGGGAAAATGCAGGCTTATGGTCTATTGCCTGATACGGCTGCCATTCTATTTGTGGGCGGCATTTTGAGCTTGGGCTTAGGTAGCGTGATCGATGCATTGCGCCGCAACCCGATGGCGGTTCCTGAAGCGAAAACGTCGATTGCTGTTGTGCGCGACCAAGCGATATTAGAAGAAGAAAGCAACTCCGTTAAGCTGCCTGTTGGATTTGGCCGCAAAGCTGCCGAAGTGACTGCGGCAACAGCTGCGGCTGCTGCCGCTGGCGGCGCGATGTTGTCCAATACAACTTCTGCTTTAGCCCAAACGAGTGTTAGTGAAACAATCGCCGCACTCGATGAAGCAAAAGCCGATATCAGGAAAGCCCTCGGTGGTATGGACGACCTAGCAGGAACTCATGATCATGCCCCTGCAGCGCCGACGCCTACTCCAGAGATAGTGACCGCTGCGCCCGTAACGACAGAAGTTGAAGAGCCTGAAACTGATTCTGAACTCTATGTTGTGGAAGAGAAAATCATTCGTGGCAGACCAGCGCGTATCTTGTCGGATGAAACCGTGGAAGCCGAAACAGATGAAGGCTGGATGCGGTTTGAAAATCTCGAACACTTGAACGAGTACATCGATTCAACCGAAGAACCTGACGCTTAGCCGCTCTAAGCTTTTCTTGGCATCAAATCATAAGGGTGTTTCCAACCGGGAACACCCTTTATTCGATCCAGCCAGTTCATAACCTTCGGATAATCCGAAAGTGAAAAAGGCAATTCATCGCCATAAAAAAGATAACCACAGAGCGACAAGTCGGCGATGGTCATGCGCTTGCCGATCAGAAAATCTTGCGCGCTCAAATGGCCATTCACAATCTTCAGACTGTTCAATACACGCCCGCGCAAAAATTCGGTGACTGGTGTTTCGCCAGTCTTCGCCAAAGAAATCATATAACGCAGCGTTGCGATGTAGCCCGTAAACTTATGATTATCAAACAGTGTCCAGCGCAATATCTCGCGTCGCTCGTCTTCGCTTTTTGGGCCGAATTTTCGCGTTTGTTCAGCCAAATAATCGAGGATCACGCCAGATTGCGTGAACTTCTTTTCGCCGTGAACGAGAACAGGAACTTCGCCCATTGCATTAATATTCGTGCGAAACTCAGGTGAACGCGTCTCTCCATTGAAGAAATCAACAAAGATGGGTTTCCATTTTTGCCCCGTAAGTTCGAGCATCAACGCCGCCTTATAAGCGTTTCCAGATTCGCCAATACAATAAAGTTGGTAGTCGTTGTTCAATCTGACCCCCATACCAAATTTCAGATGATAGGTTGATCAGCAATTGTGTCTTGGGCGTGGCGGCAATTCAATCTTTTTTTTCAGCGCCGCCTTTGTCTTTTTTAATCTCGATTTGCACAGGTGCAAAACCATCTGCCGCCAGCTGAACTGTGAACAGCTTTGCATTTTCTGATTTTCGGTAAGATGAATTGGGATTGTCGCGAAAATGACCGTCAAGGCCTGTGTTATCGAAGTGCACAGCAGTTGATTGCCCTACCTTCAAGGTTATACCTTTGAGGGGAACGTAATAAGATTCAGTTTTGCCTGTCCCATCATCTTTGATTGAGTAGAAGGCTACGAGACTATGTAATTCTTCTCCTGAAGTGTTTTTAACATCAAGTTCAAGATGATCGTCCACGTCCAATTTGGTTTTAGGATCGAAATTGTCTTCAACTTTGCCCGTAAACGCCACAGCATTTGGCTTGCCAGCGGAGTTCAGTTTTG
>JAYWEV010000110.1:0-5502 GCA_043779145.1 Aestuariivirga sp.
TCTTGAAACCACGCAGCGCGAGATGACGTTGGCGCTGGAAAAAACCGCGCGCTCCTCCGTGTTTAATCTGGCGCATGATTACTCAACGGCTCTGTTCAACGCCAAGCCGGGACGGGAAATGGGGACGCTTGCCTTTCCTCGATTGCTCATGCGAAAAAGGGGACACTTTCCTCTAATTATGCTCTCACCTGCGACGTTAATGTCAATACGCTGAGGTATTATGTCGATGGAGCAAATGCCAGCTGCGGTTCAAAAACTGCACTGATTGGTTATTCTTGCATGTTCTGCTTATCGCCAATCAGCGGATATTTAAACAGAACCGCTGGCCGCGCAAGCTGTCGTTCTCATGGTGGGTGACGATCGTATCGTTACAAGCTAACACTCAATCATCAACAGGAAGAATCCCATGCCCCAAAACGCCCGCACCATAATTGCCAAAACCACCCTCGCCATTCCGCCGATTTGTTTTGGCACCACAGCTCTGGGCGATATGCCTGATACTTATGGTTACGGCGTGGATGAGGGTCGGGCGCGGGCCACGCTCAATGCCATCTTCGACAACGAGATTGGTTTTCTCGATACATCGCGCAATTATGGCGCCGGCCGCAGCGAAGCGCGCATTGGTGCAGCAATTCGTGAGCGCGGCGGGTTGCCGAAAGGTTTCATCATCTCCTCCAAGCTTGACCGCAACATGGAGAACAATGTGTTCGATGGTGACCGCGCCAAGGCGTCGCTTGACGAAAGTTTGAAAGCCCTTGGCGTTGCCAGCATTCCGCTGCTGCATCTGCATGACCCGGAATATGCGTCGAACCTGGTTGATGTGACCAAGAAGGGCGGCGCACTGGACATGTTGTTCCGCATGAAAGAGCAAGGTCTGGCTCAGGCCGTTGGCCTTGCAGCGGGGCGGGTTGATGTGATGATGCAGCTGCTGCGTGATTATCCGTTTGATGCCATCATTAGCCACAACCGGTTCACGCTGTTGAACCGCAATGCCACCGCGATGTTTGAATTCGCAAAATCGCGCGGGCTCGCTGTGATCAATGCAGCCCCCTATGCCAGCGGCATTCTGGCCAAGGGGGCTGCAGTGCAACCCTTATTCGCCTATCAACCCGCCGATGATACGGTTATCTCGCGCGTCAAGGCGATTGAGGCGCTGTGTTCAAAGCACGGCGTTCCTGTGGGGGCAGCCGCCCTGCAGTTTTCCATGCGCTCGCCACTGATTGCATCGACCATCTGCGGTGTCTCCACACCGATACGCGTGCAACAGACAATTGATTGGGCGGGCCACCCCATCCCCGATGCACTCTGGAAAGATTTGGGCGCCCTGCCTTTTGATATGGATGATCCTGAGGCCAAGCGGGTCTACAAGCCAAACTGAAACGAATGCAATATCATGCGTTTTGAACTCATGCTGCCCCACCAGATCTGAACTGCCATCGCGGAAAATTGCCCGGTGGTCTTGCCCCTGGGCGTGCTCGAATATCATGGCGAACATCTGGGTGTGGGCATGGACACCCTCGCCGTGGTGAAATGCCTCGACATTCTGGAGGCCGAAATCAACATGGTCATTCTGCCGCCCTTCTATTATGGCGCCAGCTCATATGCCGTGGCCGCGCCTGAAGGCACGGGCTCATTGCATGTGGGGGTGCCCGCGCTGATGGCTTTTGCGCAAGACCTGTTCAAAGGCCTGCTGCGCATCGGCTTTCGCAACATCCATTTTTTCATTCACCACCAAACTGAAAATTTCAGCGCCGGCATGCCAACCGATCTCGCCTTCAAACTCGCCGCCCGCCAGGCCATTTTCGAATTCGTGGAAAAAACCAGAGGCGAAGGCTGGTGGGGCGAGCCCAAAATGGCCGACTATTATGCAAAGCAAAAAGCGGGCGACGACCCCTTCAACTGGATCAAAGCCCACCCCCTGATGACGCCAGACATCATCCAGCAATACCCCTTCGACCACGCAGGCAAAGGCGAAACATCATTGATGCTGGCGCTGTGCCCCGAGGCCGTGGACATGAGCAAACACACGTCGGAGAACTGGTATGCGCGGGATGCGGCGGAGGCTTCGGTGGAGTTGGGGGAGAAGGGGAGGGATTTGGTGTTGGCGGAGATGCGGAGGGTGTTGGGGGTGGGGTAGGGGTGGAATTTACGCCGCGTGCTTAAAAAAAAGAAGTCGTCACCTCACGCCTTGCGTACCAGTGGAAGTTGAGTTGGATCATTTGAATCCGGATTAACAAAGTGCGTGCTGCCAATTGGGAGACTGACGGAAGCATTAAACTGCAATAATTAGCTTTATTCGTTTTCTGCAGCTTCCAGAAATGTCAACTCTCTCGGGTTTTTCAACAATAGACGTCTTCCCTCTTGCGAGAGGTCACCAACAATACTCACGCGCTTTCTCTCATCGAAGGCTTTGATCAGGTCAGTTCGTAGCGCAGAATTTGACAGTGCATCAAATTCTATTCGAACCTTCTTCAGTTTTCCGTCGACGATGGCGTCAATTGTGGTAACTCCATCAGGAGCATCAGACGCTTGCTGCATATGCGTCACTATACCTTCAAATCTCTGATCTGAAATTGGCTCCGATGCTGCAATTCCCTGTGCGGCGCTACGCAATATTTGAACATCATCTCGACGAAGCCGAAGCATTGGAACAAGTGCTTCGGGTTTGTTGTAGCTCCATCGAATTGATATATCGGCGCCATCACCATTCTGGGCAATATCTGCCAATGACTGGCATAGATTTGAGCTGACGCCTTCATTTATGGCGGGCCGGAATGCCGCTACCGGGTCTTCTGTCACCGCACGTCTAAGTGCTTGCGCTGTTGCTACCAAAGCATTGCCCAAAACTTGCGTAGTCCGGCGGCCAAAGGGAACGTCTGCGAGATCCAATTGTTGCGACTCAGATGGAGTTTGAAACTCCCAAGGAGACAATAGTGAAATTACAAAGCTGCCGCGTTTGGTTTGTCCAAGTCTCATTTGCCCGAGATAGCTTTCTACCCCTTCAGAAGGTCTACCGCGCCAATTTGCACGATGACTATTAGAAGCAACAACATTTGCGGCATATCTCAGCATGTCACGCGCGCGCTCATGAAGTTCAACACCAGCTGTCAGCAAAACTGAACCAATTTCATCAGCTTCGGGTGAGCGAACCTGAATAACATCATAGCCCGCAATAGAAAGATCATTGAGAACATCATATGAAGAGCGGGTCTCAAACTTGGCTAGATCGTCTATCAATAGCTCCATAACCGCTGAATAGTCCCGGGCTTGCCGTTCGATCGGCACAATAAGTTCAGCTTCTTGGCTCTCGGATTTAATCCCAAAGATTGCGCCGTTCGATCCGTAATCGCGGGTTTTATCCCAACCGTTGCTCCGCAAATATCCCACAACTGCCGAAGGCTGCAAAGCTTCGAGCATAGTCGTTAGAGTGCTATTGTAGAGTTCAGACACTGGTTTTTCCTATGCGATCTGGAGCAGCTAACATCATATCCATCAATTTTTCTACGTCAAATACTTGAGTTGCTGGAAAACGAATAGTCTTCGTAGTATCATTTGAAACGGCTGGCGCTCCATGCAAGTTCCCAAAGTATGCGCCACCATTGATTATCAGGTCTTTAACTGTCAACTTCAACCAATCAGCCTTGACCCCTGGCAAGTGGAGCACGACCAGATAGTGCGGATTTACATCATTCGTATTACGTAGGTCGTCATAATTTTTGATTGGCAGCACAAACTTAATCTGGTCGCCATCGAACAGGCTGCCGTCTGATGTGGCTTTCAGCTGTATGTTAACTTGACACTTAATACCAGAAATGGGCCGAACAATGGCGTCCACACTTTCTTTGTCGAGGTCATGTTTGGTTACTTGGCATCCAGCTCCAGCCGCTATGGCTGTCAAAAAGGCCCACGACAAACGTTCCTTGATATCATTATCTGATGTCGTAATCACATTGCCTATCCCAAGCCAGAATCGCTTATCGGCACATTCCGGTTAAGTATGTTCTATTGCCATAACTGACGCAGATCAAGAACAGAGAGATTGGCAAACATCAACTCAGGAATCGGGAATAAACGGGAACGTTACCATTTCCCCTTAATGGGAAAAGAAAGAAAAATGCGGGAGTAGGCGACGCGTCCCTTTTTTATCTCAACACTTAACCCCGAATTTCACAGGAAACCTAATTTAAACCCCCGCCTACACCGTCAAATGCCACATTCGATTGCACTTATCGGGTTTTACGATAACCGGACAGCAGTGGGACGCTTCCCTTTCGTCCCTCAAAACAACTCACTGTGCGTCCCAATTCGTGCAAGCCAAAGAGTGTTTTTATGGGGCTTGCTGTAAATCAAAATAATATCCGGCTTGATGTGGCAGTCGCGGAATCCTTTATAGGGGCCTGTCAGTGGATGGTCGCAATTTTTGATTGGGAGTGGTTTATCGGTGACCAGCAACTCCAAAGCGGCTTCCAGCAATTCGCCTAGGTTACTGTGATCAGGCTGCGCGTTAAGCTTTTTCAACTCTTTCCGAAAAATCGTCGCAGATTCAATCGTCCTCATTTATATCTGCCATCAATGCCTTGATTGACGCGTGACGCTTGCCCTTTCCGGCTTTGAGTTCCGTAATGGCTTTCAGCGTTTTGGCGTTTGGCGCTTTTACTTCAAAGGGTAGGCGTTGCTCATCGGCAACGCGCAGCATCAGCATACGAATGGCATCCGAAACGGAGAGCCCCATGGCCTCCAATGCCGCTGTCGCGCGGATTTTGGTTTTTTCATCAATGCGGGCGCGAACGTAATTTGTGGTGTTTGTCATGTAAGATGATGTAGTCCTGTTGGGACTACAGATCAAGGAATATCACACGTATTGCAGATGTGGCCGGATCAGGCTTTAGTTCCTCGTCATCCCCTCACCCCTCCACATAATAAACCTCAACCTTCCCCGTAATCTTCACCGTCATCGGGTTGCCATGGCGATCCTTGCTTTTGCCGCCTGCGGGCAGGCGCACCCAGTTTTCTGAGATGCAATATTCTTCGACATTGGTTTTTTCCACGCCATTGAAGCGGATGCCGATTTGGAATTCGAGCACACCTGGATTGAAATGCGGGCTTTTGGGGTCGATGCTCAAATGGTCTGGCAGGGCGGGCTTGGGGGAAGGTGATATGTCCGTCAATTGCGCGATTCCTTTTTGAATTTTCCGTCCGCATCTAAACCAAGTTTAATCGTTTGTCGCCAAGAGTTCTGGGTCCGCAAGAAAGGACCTTATGCTTCACCCAGTGACAAATCCGCGTTCACACGCGGCCAAGACGACTTGTATGATTGAAGCCTAGCCTTGCAATATGAAGCGAGGGAACATTATGGCCGCAAAACGCAAATCCAAAGTTGATCCCATCACGCTTTCGGTGATCCGGGGCATTCTTGAAACCACGCAGCGCGAGATGACGTTGGCGCTGGAAAAAACCGCGCGCTCCTCCGTGTTTAATCTGGCGCATGATTACTCAACGGCT
>JAYWEV010000111.1:0-5496 GCA_043779145.1 Aestuariivirga sp.
TGAAACAGTAAGTGTTTCACAGCTTTCCACAATTTAACGAACACGCCAAACTTTGCTTCGAATCAAGGCCAAGGCGGGTTAGGGTGTTTTCCCATGGCGCGATATATCTTCATAACAGGCGGCGTGGTTTCATCCCTCGGCAAAGGTCTAGCATCAGCAGCACTCGGCGCGCTGTTGCAAGCTCGTGGTTACAAAGTGCGGCTGCGGAAATTAGACCCCTATCTCAACGTCGATCCCGGCACGATGAGCCCTTATCAACATGGCGAAGTTTTCGTCACGGATGATGGCGCTGAAACCGATCTCGATCTTGGTCATTACGAACGCTTCACGGGCCGCCACGCCAACAAACTCGACAACATCACCACAGGAAAAATCTATCAAGAGATAATCGCGAAAGAACGTCGTGGCGATTTCCTCGGTGGCACAGTGCAAGTGATCCCGCATGTGACGGATGCAATCAAAGATTTCGTGAAAGCAGATTCAGACGGCGCAGATTTTGTGCTCGTCGAAGTGGGCGGCACCGTGGGCGATATTGAAGGCCTGCCATTTTTCGAAGCCATCCGCCAGTTCGGCCAGGAACAACCACGCGGCAATTGCATCTATATCCATCTCACCTTGATGCCCTACATTCCAACCGCGGGCGAACTGAAAACCAAACCAACCCAACATTCGGTCAAAGAACTCCGCTCCATCGGCATCCAACCCGATATTCTCCTTTGTCGAGCCGACCGCGAAATTCCAGCCACCGAGCGCAAGAAGATAGCTCTCTTCTGCAACGTCCGCCTCAGCGCTGTCATCCAAGCCTTGGACGTGGCCAACATTTATGACGTGCCACGCGCCTATCATGCTGAAGGGCTTGATGATGAAGTGCTTGCGGCATTCGGGATCACCGATGCCAAACAACCAAATCTCGCAGTGTGGGATGACATCCAAGACCGCATCGCCCACCCTGAAGGCGAAGTCACCATTGCTGTGGTCGGCAAATATACAGGCCTTCTCGACGCTTACAAATCTTTGAAAGAAGCCTTGGTTCATGGCGGCATCGCCAACAAGGTGAAGGTCAATGTTGAATGGATCGAATCTGAAATCTTCGAGAAAGAAGATCCAGCACCATATCTCGAAGGCGTTCACGGCATTCTCGTGCCCGGTGGTTTCGGGGAACGCGGCGCTGAAGGCAAAATCAAAGCTGCCACTTTCGCCCGCACCAAGGAAGTTCCGTATTTTGGAATTTGTTTTGGCATGCAAATGGCCTGCATCGAAGCGGCGCGCAATTTATGCCACATCGAAAACGCTTCTTCCACGGAGTTTGGCGAAACCAAAGAACCCGTTGTCGGCACCATGACAGAATGGATGAAAGGCAACGAGCTCGAAATCCGTAAAAAGGGCGGCGATCTCGGTGGCACTATGCGTCTGGGCGCATTTGATTCCACGCTCCAAAAAGGCAGCCGCATCGCTGAAATCTATGGCGACACGTACATCTCCGAGCGCCACCGCCACCGCTATGAGGTCAACACCGCTTACCGTGCAAGGCTTGAGCAAGCTGGCCTTAAATTTGCTGGCATGTCACCTGATGGATTATTGCCCGAAACAGTTGAATATCCAGATCATCCATGGTTCATTGGTGTCCAATACCACCCCGAACTCAAATCCAAACCGATGGAACCTCATCCATTATTTTCCTCATTCATCAAAGCCGCAATCGTCCAAAGCCGATTGGTCTAGTCATGAATTTGGGCCCAATCAGCAGGGCCTTGAGCATCGTCATTGCGATGCTATTTTTCTCGCTCAGCGCTTATGCCATCGACGATGCGCTGCTGACCAACGCCGAGACCGCAGCCCAATCCACCAGGTTAGATCTTGAGCGCGTGCAAAACGCAATTTCGCAAACTGACGTTGGTGACGACCAACTGGCCGCCCAACGCAACATAATCGAAAAGCTGCGCCTCGACTCCATAGCCCAAGCTAATGCTTTAAACGCACCGCTCAAGGATTTCACGCAACAGCTCAATCAGCTCGGTCCAGTTCCAACAGAAGGCCACGGCGAAACCAGCGTGATTGCAGCCCAGCGCCAGGTGCTCAACAATGCAGTTGCCAGGCTTTCGGCCGCCCAGAAACAATTCGAACTTCTTGGCATTGAGGCCGAACAAACGACGGGAAAAATTTCGGCGCTTCAAAGAACCCAATTTTTGCAGCGTGTTTTTAAATCAGATAAATCAATCTTCAATCCGCAATTATGGATCGATACGGCAACCGGCGTTGCCACCCTTGGAACCAGACTTTCAAGCTTGATTTCAAACTGGTGGGCGACACAAAGTCCGGTGGCGCAATGGACTGGCCTTGGCCTGTTTCCCGCCTTCTTATTGATACTGGCAATATTCTACAGATTTTTCAGACGCATGATCCGAAATTGGCTTGATCTGGCTGCTGCATCAAGCGCCCGTTATTCCCCTCTGCGTCGCCTAGGACGCGTGATTGGTGGCCTCATCATCATCGCAATCGTGTTGCTGATTTCGAATTTCCTGCTGACCACTTCAATCAGCTTGGCCGGTCTTTCAACACCGCGTTTTGATCTGCTCGTTACAGCGTTTGTCAGTATCATTATCCCCGTCATCTTCCAGTTTTCCGTCGCATATTTGATTTGCGCCCCAAGCAAACCAGAGCAAAGATTGGTGGCAATTGACGAAGCCGCTGCGCGCACTGTGCCGATCTTTGTTGCGCTCTGTTCGATTGTACAAAATACCAGCAGCCAGATTTCGTTTTTAAGCGATCAATTGCTCTTGCCACTTAGTCTGGTTGCGGGGCAATCAGCGCTAGCATCCACCGCTCTCATTTTCTTGGTGGGCCTCTTGTTGCTCATCCTCAAACAACAGTCGCGTACAGTTCCAAACAACGTACCAGAGCCCCATTATCTAACGTGGTTTGTTCAATTCAGTCTGGTGCAATGGCTGCTTCTGGTCGTCGCGGTTCTCGGATTAATCTTTGGCTATCTGGCGCTGGCTTATTTTATTGCGAGTAAAATATTAGATACACTGCTGGTCATCATCCTGATGGTGCTCGTCCACCATTTGGTCGATGCATTTGTCGAAGCCCTGCAAGACAAAGATGAAGCAATCGGCAAACAAGTAAGAGCTATCAGTGGCTTTTCTGAACGCGGCATAGGCCGGTTGGCCCTTGCAATTCGAACATTGTCCGATATCCTCGTCGTATTCCTCGGCATTCCGTGGCTCTTTGCGATTTGGACACTGACGTGGATTAGTTTCAAATCACTCTACAGCAGTGCAATTGTCGGTATTCGCTTTGGTAATTTTTATATTTCGCCAATCAATATCATCGGCCTCATCGGGCTGTTTGCCGTTGGCGTGCTGATCACCAAATTCATCACCAGCTGGCTCGATCGCCGCGTCCTCACGCAAACCAAATTAAATAAAGGCGTACAAAACTCAGTCAAAACCGGTGCCAATTATTTTGGTTATATTTTGGCCGCCGCATTGGCCTTAAGCGCAGGCGGCTTTGACTTTTCAAGCTTCACGATTATTGCAGGCGCGCTGGGCGTTGGTATCGGTTTTGGTTTACAATCCATCGTCAATAATTTCGTGTCAGGTCTCATTCTACTGGCTGAAAGGCCGGTTCGCGTTGGCGATTGGGTGGTGGTTGCTGCAGGCGAAGGTATCGTCAAAAAAATTAATGTCAGGTCAACCGAAATCGAAACTTTCGACAATTGCACCATCATTGTGCCAAACTCGTTGCTGATCACGGAGGCTGTTCGCAACTGGACGCACCGCGATACACTTGGCCGATTTTTAGTGACTGTCGGTGTAGATCACAGCATCGATGCTGATCATATCACGCAAGTTTTACGAGAGGTCATAACATCCAACACCAAAGTACTGCGCTATCCTGCGCCACAAGTTTTGCTGGCGCGCTTTTCGCCTGCAACCATTGATTTTGAAATCAGGGGCCATGTGGCCGATGTATTCGAAGGCCCCCAAGTGGCCAGCGATATTCGAATGGCCATCACGAAGAAATTTGCGGAATTAAAAATTGTAATACCCACCTATTTGGAGTTACCCGTTCGCAAATGACAATTTCAGACACGGAACAAGCGAAAATCGCATTTTCAAATTTCAATAAACTCACAGGCCTCGAGTTGATGAACAAGTTGCTGCGCGAGGGCGACCAATCACCAATGGCCCAAACAATGGGGCTCAAAACAATTTTTGTGGCCGATGGCGAAGTCAAAGTATCAGCCATGCCGCTGGCCAAATTTTACAATCCCATGATGCGCATTCACGGCGGCTTCACTGCAACACTTATTGATAACTGCATGGGCTCAGCCGTTCTAACCAAACTCCCTGCAGCCACTGGCGTTGGTACAGTCGTGCTGAATGTAAACTATATAAGAAAAATTGAATTTGAAACGGGTGAACTCATCGCCACTGGAACAGTGCTTCACGCTGGCCGCACGATGTTAACAGCCGAAGCCAAAGTTACTGACGCTTCGGGAAAACTATACGCTCATGGCACAGGCACATTTTTAGTTTATCCGAAATAGCCCTAAGTTTAAGTTTCCACAGCGACTTCTATCGCAGTCAATGCCAAGTGCCGTTCACGCAAGAAAATATAAAGCCCCGATCCAATAATGAGTGCAGCCCCCAGCACCGTCGACCAGATGGGCACATCGCCCCACACGATAAATCCAAACAAGGTTGCCCACACCAGAGAGCTGTATGAAAACGGTGCGACAACGGATGCAGGGGCCGCTTGAAACGCTTTAATCAAACATAAATGCCCCACGCATCCCACAACGCCGCTCGAAATCAGCAACACCCAACCAAACGCATCGGGCATCGACCAATGAAACGGTAAAAGAAAAGACGTCACCAAAGCCCCCGCTGCACCCGTAAATAACAAAGACGTCAGCGGATCATCATGCCGTAAGCCGCGCGTCGTAATTTGATAACTGGCATTGGCAAAAGCCGCACCTAACATAAACAGCGCGCCGACATTAAGGCCCGTAATCCCCACTTCCCAAATGCGGATCACCACCAAAGCGCCTAGAAATCCAATGACAATCCCAGCCCAACGCCGCAGGCCCACATGTTCGCCCAAAACTACATTGGAAAGCATAGTCACTAAGATAGGGCTTAAAAACATAATGGTTGTGCACGTGGCCAGGGGCAGGTGGGTTAGCCCTGCATTAAATAACCCCGTCGTCGTCATCAGAAACACTGAACGCATCAATTGCCGTTTCGGCGCTTTACTCACAAAGAGTTCTGGCAGACGCTTGCCACACACCAATGCAGCCACAACAGTGGCAAAGAAAAACCGCGCCCAAGTTACCTCAACCAGCGAATACGTCTGCAAAGCATATTTCATAATCGCATCGAGCGTGATGAAACAAAACATCGTGGCCAGCATCCACATGATGCCAACAGAACGGTTTTCAGGAATGAGCGCGCTTTTAGCCAATCAAAGGAAACTCAGGTGCATCCATCA
>JAYWEV010000112.1:0-5454 GCA_043779145.1 Aestuariivirga sp.
CATGGGGCCAAGATTTTTGGCCAATTGACCCATGGTGGCCATACATCGCTGGAGCAGCCTGCGCATATTCTGTGGGCACCGACGCAGATGCCCGAGCCCTCCAGCCATGTGAATACCAAAGCCATTGATGAGGACGACATTGTCGCGGTGATTGAAGGCTTTGCCACAAGTGCGCGCAATCTTGTGGAGGCTGGTTTTGACGGCATCGAGATCAAGATCGCCCATGATGGATTGTTGCGATCTTTCGCTTCGCCCTTCTTCAACCGGCGCACCGATGCCTATGGCGGGACGTTTGAAAAGCGCATGCGCCTCTCCATCGAGGTCATGCAAGCGATCAAGACAGCAACGGGACCTGACATTCCCCTGGGCGTGCGACTATGCGTGAATGAGTTCACGACGTTTGGCTATGACACGGATTATGGTTTGCAGATGGCGGAACATCTGCAGGCCAGTGGTCTTGTGGATTATTTCAATTCGGATGCGGGCTCGTTTTCCAGCTACTGGATGGAAATCCCGCCAGCAGCTGTGGCGGCGGAGGACTTCAGAAAGATCAACAGGGAATTGAAGGCGGTGGCGCGCGTGCCCGTAATTGCCTTTGGCCGCATGAACGCGCCGCAGATCGCAGAAGAAGTTCTCAAGGCTGGTGAGGCCGACCTCATTGGCATGGCACGGCAATTGATTGCTGATCCATGGACCGCGGAAAAAACCCGGCGCGGCCGGGCCGATCTGGTGCGCCGTTGCATCAGTTGTAATGACGGGTGTCTGCATCAAGTGGGCCAGGAAAAAGCTGTGCGGTGCATCCAGAACCCAGGTGCCGGAAGGGAGCGCGAAGTCAACGAGAGGCTCTTGTCACCCGTGACCGTTGCGAAACGCGTGGTCGTGATCGGCGGCGGGCCTTCGGGCATGAAGGTTGCAGAGACGGCGGCACGGCGCGGACATCGCGTGACTTTATTTGAACGAAACCGCGCATTGGGTGGCCAGCTGCTGTTGGCGCAAATGCAGCCAGAGCACGCCTTGATTGCCGAAGTCACGAGCCATCTTGAAATCATGCTTGGCGAGTTTGAGGTGGATGTGCGCCGCGGGCAATCGGCAGACATCGAAACGATCCATGGACTTTCGCCCGATGTTGTTGTCGTTGCAACGGGTTCTGAACCGAATCTGCCACGCAGGCACGATGCGGACGTGGCGCTGTCACAGTCGCGGGGAAGACAGGTTTTGCCTGACATTGCGGGGCTCGATCAGGATTTTGTCGTTTCGTCTGATGATGTGATGTCGGGATGCGTGACGTGCCATGGCCATGTGGTTTTGATCGACAACAATGGTCATTGGGAAGCGGCTGGTACTGCCGAGTTTTTGGCAGATGCCGGATGCAGCGTGACGGTTGTTGCCAATCACGCTGTGGGAAGTGACCTCGAAGCAGGAACCCGGACACTGTTCTATCGTCGGGCAGCGATCAAGAACATGGTGCTGAGGTCTGCGACCTCACTGGTTGAAGTTGGTGATCATCGCGTCGTGGTGACGCCGGTTTTCAGCGGCAATGACGCCATTGGCTGGGCCAAATACATCCTGATGCCGGGTGATGAACAGGTGATCGACAATGTCGATTGGGTCGTACCGGTGATTGGACGCCGTTCCCGGGAAGACTTGTTCCTGAAACTGAAGGCCGATCCGCGCTTTGCTGGCGTTCGTATCGAACGGACGGGCGATTGCGTGGCCCCAAGGCTGTTGCAAAGCAATATCAGCGAAGCATTTCTGCTGGCGCAGACCCTTTAGAGTGAAGCGGCATTTGCAGATCTGGCTTCTAACCCAGAACCGCTTTTACAAGTTTCGCTGGCGGGGGCATGTGCCAAATGACTTGGTAGGACTCGATGATGTTTTCACGCGATACTGCAAGACCGGGAAGAGCGAGCCACGGCGGCGGCTGGCGGTCGATGAGTGACAACAAGGTTGCACGGGCAGCCGCCACGCCTTGATCATAGGGACGTTGTGAGCCAACGCCTTTCAAGATTGTTCCTTCAGCCAAAGCCTGTGCGGCTTCCTCGCCAAGGTCGATTGTTGTCATCGGCAAAGCCTGTCCGTTGGCCTGCATTGTTGCCATGGCAGATATTGCCGCTTCATCCCACACTGCAAAAACTCCGGATATAGCGGGATGCAGTTCGAGCAAGCGACTGAGAGTTTCTCCCGCGTGTGCCGGTTCATCAAATGCGCCCTGCCTCACAATGACGTCGGGCCTTCTTGTTTCAATCCAACGCCGGAACGCAATTTCTCGTTCGTTGGTTGCATAGAAGTCTTTGCGATAGGTCAGAATGCCAACTTCACCATCGGCGGCAACATGTGGCGAAAGCAGTTCTGCTCCGATCTGTCCCAGCCCGAAATTGTCTGCGGAAATTAGACTGACATAGTCCGTGCCTGGCAAAAGCCCGGTAGGCACGTTGTCCAGCAGAATGAGCTTGATCCCGGCCTTTGAAGCCTTGCGGTAAGCATCCGCCATGACGGTATTGCCAACAGGTAGACTAATGATCGCATCTGGCCTTGACTGAATGAGGCGTTCAAAGCTTGAGTTCTGCGTTGCTGCGTTGAAATTGCAGTCGACAACTTCGATGATTGCAGCACCATGATCACCCAGTGTCTTGGCAATGCCGACAAGATGCTGCTTGGCCCAATCGCTTTTTGTGGTGTGAAGAACAACGGCGACGCGGAATTTGCCTTGGCGTGCGCGTTCAGCGTCTTCCGCAGAAATGCGTAAGCGATCAGGAGACTGCGCAATTTCACCATGGGGCCCAAGTCCGGAAATTGGCATTATTGCATCCCTTTCATGCCACTGCCGGAGGAATGGGGCGTGCCACGTTACCAACAACAGTCTTGTCTGCTCTGGCGATCTGGCGCAACACGGCATCTGACACGTGGGGCGCACCGGAACCAATCCAATTCACCACCGAGTCCGGTGCAAATATTGAATCGGTGACAACCAATGCGGCACCAGCCAGACCAGCGGAATTTCCAAGTGCTGAGCGCTGAATACGCAAGTCTCTGGTGACCAGGGGATGTGAGCTGCGATAGACAGACTCACGAATGGCAGCAAGCAGGATGTCGTCGAGTTGACCAACTTCGCCGCCCAAGGAAATGAGAGAGGGATTAAAGGCATTCACCAGCGAGGCCAGCGCGGTGCCAATCAGGCGGCCCGCACGCGCAAGAATTTCAGCGGCCGCTGAATCTCCAGATTGGGCGGCAACGCTCACATCAACTGCTGAAATCGAGCCTTCTGTTGCCAGCGTTTCAGCCAGCATGCGACTTTCGCCTGACATCGCCAAAGCCAAGCCCTCACGGGCGATTGCGTCGGCACCTGCTTCGGTATCGAGACAGCCGATGTTTCCACAATTGCAACGATACTGCTGGCCGTCAGCCACAGCCACATGGCCGAGAAGTCCGGCACCACCCTGAGCGCCGCGATGCAGTTGCCCTTCTGAAATCAATCCAGCGCCAATGCTACGCCCAAGATTGACGTAGATAATGTCGCGGGTGCCAGCCGCACTTCCCGATTTATATTCGCCGTAAGCCATCATCTGCACGCCGCTCCGCATCCAGACGGGCGCGCGGAAGTGATGGAGCACATGATCAACAATCGGGTATTCATCCCACCCCGGCAGAAGGCGCAGACGCGGTGAAGCATTTTCAGATTCTTCGACCGGACCCGGAGCGGAGATGCCGATGCCCCAGACCTGTTGTTCCTTCCGGTGCTGGCCCAACATCCAGTCGAATAATGTGATCAAGCGTTTTTGAATCTGAACAGGTCCGGTCGCTTTGTCGGTGGCTTCATGGTGTTCGGCAATCAACTGGCCTTTGAGATTTGCCATGCCGACGCCAATGCGTGATTGATCGAGTGTTGCAACGAGGACAAGGCCTGCATCCGGGTTGAACTGAATGGTTCGCGGCGCCCGGCCACCTGTGGTTTGGCCAAGCTCACCTTCTTCCGCAAGGCCAAGTGAGAAGAGCGTCGCCAAGCGATCGGACACGATGGCCCGCCCAAGGCCCGTCAGCCGTTCAATCTCGGGGCGGGTGTCTGCATCGGCTTCACGCAAAATGCTGAGGATGAGGGCCAGAGACGAACGCTCGGCATCGGCACGCCGTGGACGGCTTGCGTTGCTGTCCTCGTGTGGCCGATCCGCAGGTCCAGCCGCCAAGCTCGTCTCAGAGGGCATTTCGAATTCTCATTTTATCACTCGCCGAATTTGGCACTGGGTTCGGCAAATTGTGTTCAGAATCAACGGAATTGTCAACCGAGATCCAATTTATAGTCATATTTCACACAAAAATATACGAAACAAGACTCATCAAAATCGTAAGACAGCATACTTTTGTATTTTTGAAGTTGACTTATGTTTTCTAAAACCATACTAAGATTGAAAAGAAAAACGAAATCGAAGTGGGAGAAATTCGTGACCAAGACTTTGAATGTGGCAATGATCGGTGGTGGCTTTATGGGCAAAGCGCACGCCATGGCTTATGCGGCTATGCCCATGTTCTTCTGGCCTGCCCCTGCCATTCCGCACCGTAAAGTTTTGGTTGATGTGAATGCTGAAATGGCCAAGCAGGGCGCAGCGCGCTACGGCTTTGAAGAATCCAGTGCCGACTGGAAAGCAACAATCGCCCGCAAAGACATCGATGTCATCGATATTGTGACCCCCAATGACAGCCACGCAGAGATCGCCATCGCAGCATTGAAGGCAGGCAAGCATGTGATCTGTGAAAAGCCATTGGCGCGCACCGGTGCTGAAGCAAAGACCATGTTCGAAGCGGCGCAGAAGTCCGGCGTTATACACATGGTGGCCTTCAATTATCGCCGCACACCGGGTGTGGCCCTTGCCAAGAAACTCATTGAAGAAGGGCGCATCGGAAAAATATTGAACTTCCGTGGCACCTATCTGCAGGACTGGTCAGCCGATCCGAATGGTCCTCTGTCGTGGCGCTTTCAAAAGAAGGTCGCAGGTTCTGGCACCGTAGGCGACATTGGCACCCATGTCCTCGATTTTGCCCGGTATCTGGTGGGTGAGGTCAGCGCCGTTAATGCCATCGTGAAGACCTACATTCCTGAACGTCCATTGCAGGCAGGTGGACTGGACAAACTTGGTGCTTCCGACAAGTCCGGGGCTGGCCCGATGGGCGAGGTCGACGTTGATGATGAAATGATGACGCTGCTGAAATTCCAAAATGGTGCCGTCGGTTCCATCGAGGCTTCACGCAATGCCCATGGCCGCAACAATTTTCTCACCTTTGAAATTCATGGCACCAAAGGCTCAATCGCATTCAACTATGAGCGCATGGACGAGGTTCAAGTGATGTTTGCCGATGATCCGGCAGAAACACGTGGCTTCCGCACCATCTATACAGGCCCCAACCATCCCTATGGGCAAGGCCTCTGGCCCATTCCCGCCTTGGGCATCGGGTATGGCGAGA
>JAYWEV010000113.1:0-5412 GCA_043779145.1 Aestuariivirga sp.
CGGCTTCAACGCACAAACCGAAGAATACGTGGATATGATCGCCGCTGGCATCATCGATCCAACCAAGGTTGTGCGCGTGGCCCTGCAAGATGCAGCATCAGTTGCATCACTCTTGATCACCACCGAAGCGATGATCGCCGAAAAGCCAAAGAACTCCCCACCATCCATGCAAGGCGGCATGGGCGGCGGCGGCATGGGCGGCATGGATTTTTAAGTCCAACGCTCATTGCGAAGTTATGGAACCCCGGTGGAAACGCCGGGGTTTTTTTGTTTATTCCTTGAAAATAAGGGCCGATAAACGTTTTTGCCAAAAAAAGAAATTATCTCGATTCAACTGACAGATAAATTTCAAACTGCTCAGCAATAACCGCACGCAAGTCGGGTCCAATTCTATCAAAGCCTAGAGCCTTTGTTACTGCTGAAATAGCCTCATCACTTGACAGTTCTCCATTATCCATAACAGCTTGTCTAATCGCACCCCTAATTTCAGTGGGAGGAATCATGTTTGCCTTCCGAAGTGATGAAGATGCCTCGGAACGGCTGCGAACTTTTGTCGTTTCCGCAAAATTCGAATGAGTCCAAAAGCCACAGTCTTTGGAAACACTGCCAGTTTTCAAAGCTGTTCTAAGTCCTCTTAGAACACTATCCGAAATTCTTGTTCCCGTACGATCTTTGCCAAACATTCGAGCAACGCGGCGTGCTATTTCTTCTTCGTGAACTGGTCCTTCGATTGCCACGATTTTGGTGACAATCTCGGACATCTCGCGAGGCGTAAGTTCATGTGGCTCGACGGTATGATTAACCGCAAAATTTGCCTCTTCATATGGTGGATTTGATGAAGCTGCGGGCGGGACAACTTCAGAAGTTTCCTCGCCTTTCAAACTGGAGTAGTTCAGCGTAACTGGTTCGTCGGTTTCAACTTTTGGTGGTTCCTTTTTCGGCGATGCAGATTCGATTAACTTGTTGATTGCTGCGCGCAATTTTTCCTTTTCGCGATCAGGACGTTTGAACCAGTCCGTGCTCCAAATGCGGTAAAATTGCCAACCCAATCCCTCCAAAACTGACTGTCGCAATCGGTCGCGTTCTCTCGCACTTTTTGATGAATGATAGCTTGCACCGTCGCATTCAATTGCGATGATATAGCTGCCCAACTGTTGTGGATTTTTCACTGCGAGATCAATTCGAAATCCTACTGAACCTACTTGTGAATCCACTTCAAATCCCATGGCATGGACAGCGTCCGCCACCGATTGTTCGAAAGGTGAATCAAAGCCACCATTTGCATAGGGTAAATCAGACGAACCCGTTTCTCCAAATTTCAAGAATCGTTTGAGAACCTGCGGGCCGCGTTGGGTGGTTCTGCTCAAGTCAATATCACCTGATTGGAATGAAACAAAAACCTCGCACTTAAATCTAGCTCTGGTGAACAACACATTCAATCGACGTTCGCCGCCTTCGGATGAAACTGGTCCAAATGACATGCTGTCAAGGCCAAGGCCAGCCTGCCTTGGGCCATACCCCACTGAAACAAATATGACGTCGCGTTCGTCGCCTTGGACAGTTTCGATATTTTTAACAAAGATTTCGTCAGTGCCTAAACGTGCTGCAAATCGCTCAAGTACCTGATCTTTTCGTCTTTCAACTTCAAGCAGATCATCAATCAACTGCTTTTGAGTCATTGAAAAAGTGACGATACCCAGCGATCTCTCAGGTGTGTTGCGGGCATGGAGCTTTATCGCTTTTATGACTTCCTCAGCTTCAATTCTATTGTTGCGCTTTCCACCGCGATCATAAGCACCAGCTACTTTTCGCACTATGAAACCATTCTGCCCGCGATCATACTGTGGGGATGGCGGCAAAAACATATTGTCTTCGTAAAATTCGCTATTTGAGACTTCAATCAAGGAAGGATGACGTGAACGATAGTGCCACCGCAACATTCGGCTTGGTACGCCGCGTGCTTCACAAAGTGTGAGGACACTTTCCAAAGCGCCGACATTTGCAATGGGTAACGTATCTTCCTCCTCATCTTCACCTGTCTCATCATCAACCATGCGATCAAAGAAACTCGTAGGTGGGAGCTGTTTTTTGTCACCAACAATTGCTATTTGTTTGCAGCGGGCTATTGCGCCAAGGGCATCCTCCGGCTTTACCTGACTTGCCTCATCGATAACGAGTAAATCAAATTCTGCGGATGAAGGTGGGAGAAATTGTGCAACTGACAAAGGACTCATAAGCATTACAGGTTTGATGAGTTGAAGTACCTTTGCGGTGTGAGTCATAAGTTTTCGAACGGGTAGGTGGCCGCGTTGACGGGCAATTTGATCTCTTACCGTTCCCATTTGACCAACACTGCCACGCGGCATCCTTGCACCGTGAGTTGCCAATACCTCACGTTGCGCGAATTTTTGTCGTTGATTTTCCAACAGCCGAAACTCTTCGACCAGTTCTTGCCTAGCTTCTCCTTCGAGTTGGAATAGTTGTGGCTGAACGCCGAGCGCGGCCTTCCAAATTTCTTCTGCTCGACAGAATGCCAAATCGGCTTCTACACCATTGATTGCGATAGTTCCTGACTCAATATCTTCAGCAATTGAAATTATGTCCAACTCGTCTAGTGTTTTTCTCGCGCTGCATATTCTTGCCCATTCATCGTAACGATCTGTTTGGCTATGCCATTCTTCAAGTTTGATTATTATCGTTGAAGGTAGATTGTCACTTAGGTAATCCGAATATCCGAAACATTGCATGGGGTCTGCTTGCAGTAGAGTAGCAATATCTTGAAGTTGACGTTGGCCGTCCGTCAGCTGATGCCCAACGTTTGAGGCAGTTTCTTTCAATGAAGCGATTCCCAGCTTAACATTAGCTATGACAAGAGGTTGAAGCCAATTGGCCTCGGCCTGAATTCTATCAAGCCAGCGTAAGATTTTTTTGGCGAGTTCATAGTCGACGGGTTGTGTTTGCCAAAGCGTCCCCAGATTTTCAGAAACAAATTGTTCATCGTTCCCCATGCGATTGTAAGCAGCAATTGCAACCGAAAGCCGATCAACCCTGCGGACCTGTTCGCTGACATCTTCGGAAATGGGAGTATTGCTGATAGAACGAAAGGCATCTCTGGCTTTTCGATAGTCACCACTTAATCTGCCGACGAAGGAATGACCTTTGGCTGAAAGTGTATTGCTTAACGCCGCAAGATCAACTTTCCACGCAAGATCGTTGAACCAAACATTGATTTCGCTAGCATCGGCATCAAACTTTTCTGCGGTTTCGATACAACTCAATAGGCGGCTTCGATCTGAGCAATTCAACATTACATCAATCATGCCGGACATGCTTGTCGGCCTCTCAGCCAAGATTCTCACGCCGTTGCACATTGTTTCAATATCACCGAAACGGGGATCGCCTTCCCAATTGAGCAAACCTATAAGCTCTGGAACAGATTTTTGCAGTGTTTGAAATGCAGCGCTTGCAGCGCTGAGTTTAGAGGATAACCGCTGCAGGTCTGTAGGTTGAAGGGTGAGGTTGCCAACACCTCGCCAAGGATGGTTCTTCGCCAACCCCGCAGTTCGCATAACATTCGCATATTGCTGGCAAGCTTTTTGCGCGGAGCCAAACTGCGAAGGCGTCCAATGGGAGGCTTGAGGAAGTGCCATCTTCGGCGGTTGGATGCCGCTTTGCGTAAGATAGACTTGCATACCAAGTGCTTCAAATGGAGTAACCGCTGTGTTACCAAACGGAGTATTCAGAATGGCTGCAAATTGATTGAGTTTGTCTCTGGTGCGCGTGAGCTTTTCCACGATGTCACTACCAGATAAAGTGGAAGAAGATGTCGCGAGCGTTTTTCCGATCTCTTCAAGAACCGAACGCTTATTGGCGCTACGGCTATGCAGTTCAAGACATATTGCAGAAAGCCCCGCAGTTTTTAATCGTGAGTAAACCACGTTCAAGGCCGCAAGTTTTTCTGCCACAAAGAGAACCCTTTTCCCTTCTTTGACGGCTGTGGCTATGATGTTTGTGATTGTTTGTGATTTGCCAGTTCCAGGTGGCCCTTGCACAACCATGTTACGCCCTTGCCTGATGGCCTCAATCACAAGCGCCTGAGAACTGTCTGCATCGACCACATGGACCATGTTGGAGGGGTGTAGAACTTCGTCCATACTGGCTTCGTCTGGAAATAGCTTCTCTTCCTGTTGAAATCCGTCCGCCAACAGTGAACGGATAATAGGATGCTCAAGTAATTTACCATCTGGCCAGTTGGCCGGATCAAGATCACGAAACATTGCGATTTTCGTGAATGAAAAGAATCCCAAAGCCATCATGTCGTTATCAATAACCCAACGATTTTGACTTGCGATGGCTTCTCTAACCGACTCATAATACGATGTTGGAGTCCAATCTTCGTCATCGGGGATTGGTGGTACTGTTATTCCAAAATCCTGTCGTAGCCGCTCTTCGAGAGCTATATTGTGGGACAGGTCTTCTTCTCTAATTTGAATCTTGAAAGAGGATCTTGAATCGTCGCGCACCAACTCAACGGGTAACAGGATCAACGGTGCATAACGCGGGCTTTCGGAATTTGGTGCTTCATACCATTCAAGAAAGCCAATCGCGAGAAACAGAACATCTACACCCTGTTCATCCAGCAGAGACTTGGCATCGCGATAAAGGCTAAGTAGCCGCTTCTGCATTCCCTCTGGGGTCAGTTTTGTTTGCAGCTTTGTGTCCGTATGACGGGTAGCAGGGCCATCGTTCTCTGCGTCGTCTGGCGGTGGAAGATAAATTCCGAGATCACTCTGCGCTTCTTCGGAATTCGAGTTACCTGCACGACCGGGGAGAAACGACATTTTCTTGCCGCTACGCAAAAGAATGTCAAAAATCTGATCTGATAGTTCATCGACAATCTCTAGGGCTTTTATCTTCGAGTTACCTTTGGGAAAGTTGATCAATCTGTTACGCGTTCCAGTTTCTATCAACGACTGCCGCGCTTTTTTTAGAAGTAACTCCAACAGGCTGTGATCTTTGCTTTTGACTTCTGTTGAATTCAATTCCGACATTAAATAGCCTCACCTTGATATTTTCCGAGCATTGATTACAAAATGCAATCTATCTAAGAAAGATCTTAGATAAAGATTTTATTTACATTACAATAAAAAAGACTGAGTCGCTTCACGGTTTATGTTTTGGATATGCTTGGCCGTGCAAAGCGCTGCCGCATTGAAAAGGAAAACACCACCATTGTTGATGGTGCTGGCAAGAAGGCTGACATTACGGGCCGTTGTGCTCAGATCAAGGCGCAGATTGAAGAAACAACGTCTGACTATGATAAAGAAAAGCTGCAAGAGCGTTTGGCCAAATTGGCTGGCGGTGTTGCGGTGATCAAGGTTGGTGGTTCAACTGAAATTGAAGTGAAGGAAC
>JAYWEV010000114.1:0-5389 GCA_043779145.1 Aestuariivirga sp.
CGCTATATGCTGGGGGGCGACGTGTCAGTGCCACTTGTCATGCGCTTTCCCGCTGGTTCAGGCACAGGTGCGGCAGCCCAGCACAGCCAGAGCCTTGAAGCATGGCTGGCACATGTGCCGGGGCTCAAGGTGCTGCAACCCGCAACGCCGCATGACGCAAAGGGCCTTCTGCTTGCTGCCGTTGCTGATCCAGACCCGGTGATGATTTTCGAACACAAGCTGCTCTATAAAATGAAGGGCGATGTGCCCGAAGGCTATTACACCGTGCCCATCGGCAAGGCCCGCATTGCACGGGAAGGCCGCGATGTGACCATCGTTGCCACATCCATCATGGTGCACAAGTCGCTTGAGGCAGCGGTTGCACTGCAAGCCGAAGGCATCAATGTTGAAGTCATCGATCTGCGCTGCATTCGCCCCATTGACCATGAAACAGTAATCGCCAGCGTCAAGAAAACCCATCGCCTGATCTGCGTCTATGAAGCCGTGAAAGCCTTTGGCATGGGTGCTGAAATCAGCGCCATGATCGCCGAAAGCGATGCCTTTGATTATCTCGATGCGCCGATTGTTCGCTTGGGTGGTGTGGATAGCCCGATCCCTTACAATCCGGATTTGGAAAAGGCGGCTGTTCCGCAAGTCGATGATATCATTACCAGTGCGCGCGCATTGGTCCAAGGAAAGCGTTGAGCCATGGCCATTGAAGTCATTTTGCCCAAAGTTGATATGGACATGTCCACAGGCCGCATCTCCAAGTGGCTTGTTGCTGAAGGTGCCGACGTCAAGAAGGGCGATCCGCTGTTCGAGATCGAAACCGACAAGGCCGCCATGGAAGTCGAATCTCCCGGCACTGGAAAGCTCGGCCAGATCAGCGCCAAGGAAGGTGATGATGTTCCGATTGGTCAAGTGATCGCTTACATTTTCGCCGCTGGTGAAACAGCAACCGAGGCCGTGCAATCAAAACCCGCCGCGCCAGCAGTACAATCACCTGCCAAAGCAGCTCCCGTTGCCGCGGTTGGAACCAGTACAAGCAGCTCATCTTCTGAAATCCGTGCGACCCCATTGGCCCGCCGGTTGGCGAAGGAAAATGGCCTGGAGCTTTCTACAGTGAAAGGCAGTGGCCCCTATGGGCGTGTTCTCAGTGCAGACGTCGAAGCAGTTGTCGCGAAGCCTGCGCCGTCAGTTAGCAAAGTCGTAACGCCAATTGTATCTGCAATGCCTGCCGAAAATGCGGTGGTGCTTGTGCCGCATGACAGCATGCGCAAGATCATTGCCCGCCGCCTGACGGAATCGAAGTCAACAGTTCCGCATTTCTATGTATCCGCAGATTGCCGTCTTGATGCTCTCTTGAAACTGCGGGGTGATCTGAACAAGGCAGCGCCCGTGAAAGACGGTGCGCCTTCTTACAAGCTTTCCATCAATGATATGGTGATAAAGGCGTGGGCCTTAGCACTCCGCGATGTGCCTGCCGCCAATGTGTCGTGGACTGATGCTGCCATGTTGCACCATGCCCACGCCGATATCGGCGTTGCAGTATCCATTGAAGGTGGCCTCATCACTCCCATTATCCGCAAGGCAGAAACAAAATCACTCTCAGCAATTTCAAGCGAGATGAAAGATCTGGCGTCCCGCGCAAAAACCCGCAAGCTGAAGTCTGATGAGTACAATGGCGGCAGTTCCGCCATATCCAACCTCGGAATGTTTGGCGTAAAAGACTTTGCCGCCATCATCAATCCGCCACACGCCACTATCCTCGCAGTGGGCAGCGGTGAACAGCGCCCGGTTGTGGAAAATGGAGCCGTTGTTCCGGCTACAGTCATGACCGTGACCCTCTCCACTGATCATCGTGCTGTTGATGGTGCACTTGGAGCTGAGGTGCTTGCCTGCTTCAAGCGCTACATCGAAAATCCAATCTCAATGCTGGTGTAATCATGGCTGACGACACCTTCGACGTTCTCATTATTGGTGCAGGTCCCGGCGGTTATGTGACCGCCATTCGTGCCGCTCAACTCGGTTTCAAAGTCGCGATCATTGAGCGCGAACATTTGGGTGGCATCTGCCTCAACTGGGGCTGCATCCCAACGAAAGCTCTACTGCGTTCGGCTGAAATCTATCACTACATGAAGCACGCCGAGAACTATGGTTTGTCAGCGAAAGACATCACCTTTGATGCGTCGAAAGTTGTGGCACGCTCGCGGGGTGTTTCGGGCCGCCTGAATATGGGCGTCAATGGTCTGCTGAAAAAGAACAAGGTGCAAATCATCTGGGGCGAGGCCAAGTTGACCAAGCCCGGCGAAGTCGTTGTGGCCGATACAAAGAAAGTCATCGTTCAGCCGCAGAACCCCATTCCCAAGGGCGTACTCGGAGCAGGGACTTACACTGCCAAACACATCATCATCGCCACGGGTGCAAGGCCCCGCGTACTGCCGGGACTGGAACCCGATGGCAACTTGGTGTGGACCTATTTCGAAGCTATGGTTCCGCCGAAAATGCCAAAGTCTCTGCTCGTCGTGGGCTCCGGTGCCATCGGCATTGAGTTTGCGTCGTTCTACAATGCCATGGGCGTTGATGTGACCGTCGTTGAAATCATGGACCAGATCATGCCGGTGGAAGATTCGGAAATTAGCAAAGTCGCGCAGAAACAGCTTGAAAAATACGGTATCAAATTCCGTCTCGCGACAAAGGTCGCGAAGTTGGATCGCAACCCAGACTCAGTCACCGCCACTCTGGAAGCAAGCGGCAAATCCGAAACCATCACGGTTGATCGCGTTATTACTGCTGCAGGCGTTGTCGCCAATGTGGAAAACCTTGGCCTCGAAGCCTTGGGCGTGAAGATGGAAAAGGGCTGCATCGTCAACGACGGCTATGGCCGCACCAACATTGCAGGCGTCTATGCGATTGGCGATGTCGCAGGCCCACCGATGCTGGCGCATAAAGCCGAGCATGAAGGCGTCATCTGCATCGAAACAATCAAGGGTTTGCATACGCATCCCATGAAAAAAGACCAAATCCCAGGCTGCACCTACTGCCACCCGCAGGTGGCGAGCGTGGGCCTGACCGAAGCCAAGGCAAAAGCCGCAGGGTTTGAACTCAAAATCGGTCGCTTCCCATTCCTCGCAAACGGCAAAGCAATCGCACTGGGTGAAGACCAAGGCCTGATCAAAACCATCTTCGACGCCAAGACGGGCCGCCTCATTGGTGCGCACATGGTGGGTGCGGAAGTCACGGAACTGATTCAAGGCTTCGTACTAGCGATGGGCCTTGAGACCACCGAAGAAGAATTGATGCACACCGTCTTCCCACACCCCACGCTGTCAGAGATGATGCACGAGAGTGTTCTCGACGCCTACGGCCGCGTCATTCACATGTAGCACCCTGTAGAATTTCCAGTCTTACGCTGGATGTAAACATCGAAATGACACTGAGTTATTCGGCGCTAAGTGCGAATATAACCTATTTCAATTAACTAAAAGTTCAATATTCTAAGCCACTCATGGAGCGCTGGGTCTTTCAAACAGGCTACCATCACAATTCATGTTCGGAACGAATTCTACGTTAGTATCTGAATTAATTAAACAATAAAAGATAACTTCTCCAATGAGAGATTTTTTGACCTACACATCGCTATGAACATTTGTATTTTTTATTTGACAAATAACCTATAGTAGCACACATTTAGGTTAACAAAAAAATGTCCAATCCGGTCGGATTGCCTGATGTGCAGTATACTTGGGCTATCCGCGACGGTAAATGGTTTTGGGAGGACGACGTGAGATTGCTGGAAAACATTGAGCCTAAGAAGGTCATGTACTTCTTTGAAGAGCTCAGCGCGCGCCATCGTTGCTCGCAACACGAAAAGCAGGCCACTGATTGGATTGCGGAGTTCGCAGAAGCGCGTGGATTAAAATACCACCGCGATGCGTTGCAGAACATCATCGTGAAGAAGCCTGGAACGAAGGGTTATGAAAAAGCCCCGACTGTCATTTTGCATGGCCACATCGATATGGTCTGCAAGCTCGAAGATGGTGTGAAACACGACTTTGCCACCCAGGGCGTAAAACTGAAACTAGACGGCAACTTCATCCGCGCAGAAGGAACAACCTTGGGCGCCGACAATGGCCTTGGCATCTCCTACATGCTCACACTGCTGGATTCGGACGACATTCCCCATCCACCGCTGGAGTGTGTGATGACCGCCATGGAAGAAATGGGCAAGGTCGGTGGCGACGGCGTCGATGTCAGTCTGCTCACAGGAAAGCGGATGATTGACTTTAACTGGATTGAAGAAAAGCAGCTTCTTGCAGGTTGCTCAGGCGATGTTTCGTGCAGAATAGATGTTGCAGCCGATTGGCAACTTGCTGAGCCAAACCGTGTACCACTGCTTCTGGATGTGCGCGGGCTCCGCGGTGGACATTGTGAATTCGATATTCACTTCGAGCGCGGCAATGCCATCGTTTTGGTCGGCCGCCTATTGCGCAAAGCCATGCAGACCGGAGAAGTGCAACTCGCAACAATATCTGGCGGTGTGCAAAACAATGTTATTCCCGCCGAAGGAAGCGCACTGATCTGGGTGAAGCCTGATCAGGCAGCAGCCATCGAAAAGGCTGTCAATGCGCTAGCTGCTGAAATCAAAAACGAATTCCGCATTGCTGATCCGGATATGCGGATCGAAACAATACGCCCTAGCACTAAGGTGGATCGCGTTCTCTCCGCTAAAGCGACAGACAATCTTGTGCGCACTATCCTGCTGCTGCCAAACGGGGTTCAAACGCAGAACTTGGAAGTCGCCGGGAACTGGGAAACATCGAACAACATCGGTTTGATGATAACCACCAGCAAAGCCGTAGAGATCACCAGCACGATTACCAGTGCAGTGACATCACGCAAACACGCAGTATTGGATCAGTTGATGTTGCTCGCCGACGCGGCAGGTGAGGGTGTCACTGCCAAACAGATTGGCCTCGACGCTCCTGAGTTTCCGTGGAACCCAAACTCTCACATGCTCGAAGTAGCAAAGCAGAGTTATCAGCGTGTGATGGGCAAAGCGCCCGATGTGTTGGTTTCGGTCTGCAGTCTTGAACTTGGCATGTTTACACAGCGCATTTCCGGCCTCGACACCATCGGTATTGGCACCAATCTTTATGATCTGCATTCACCGCGCGAGCATATGGACCACACCTCAGCGGCCCGTGTGTGGCCTCTGATCAAGGACGTGATGAAAAGCCTCGATCAGTAATCGCAGGGGATATCTCGAATTAGCGAAGCTGCTGAGAAAGTATCTTCGTGACGGCGTGCAGGCTTTGAAAAAAGTCTGCACGAAAAACACTCGGAAACTTAACGTTAAACTTTGGAGGAAACTATGAAACTGAAACAAACAATCACCAAGGCCGGTAAG
>JAYWEV010000115.1:0-13942 GCA_043779145.1 Aestuariivirga sp.
CAGCCGTCTCATTTCGGGAAATGGCATCCACAAACAGTGGATGAGTTTGGATCAAATGTCGCCAAATTTGGCGCGCGCCGTGGTGAGCAGCGAAGACGCGCGCTTCTGCGGCCACAACGGTGTCGATTGGGTGGAATTTCAGGATGCCTTTGGTGCCACCTTCGAAGACGGCGAGGCCCCCTCACGAGGGGCAAGCACCATTTCAATGCAAACCGCCAAAAACATGTTTCTGTGGGACGGGCGTGGCAGCGGCATTCGCAAAGTCTTTGAAATTCCAACGGCCTATTGGATGGATTTTATCTGGACGAAACATCGGATGCTGGAAATCTATCTCAATATCGTGGAATGGGCGCCGGGCATTTATGGCGCCGAAGCCGCCTCGCAATATCATTTCAAAAAGTCCGCGGGCCAGTTAACCAAGCGCGAAGCCGCGTTGCTGGCCGCAGTTTTGCCCAACCCGATTAAGCGCAACGCTGGCAAACCCTCGCGCGGGGTTAAAATTGTTGCCAACAGCATCCAAGGCCGCATGTCCGATATTGATGCCTATCTGACTTGTATCCACTAAAGCCTTCAGCTATAAGCCCGCCAACAGGTGTTGGTCTTTTGGCCATTATTTACAAAGAATCATTATATATCAGAGGGTTAAATTATGGCCGTTCCACGGAAAAAAATGTCTCGCAGCCGGATCGGCATGCGCCGCTCAGGTCAAAAAATGCAAACCGTAACGTGGATCGAAGACAAGAAGTCTGGCGAATTGCGCCGTCCACACCACCTTGATTTGAAGACTGGCATGTATCGTGGCCGTCAAGTTATGGACGTTAAGGTTGAAGTTTAAGACTTTATTTACGAAAAATTCAAAAAGGCTCCAGTTGTTGGGGCCTTTTTTATTGTCCAGAAGTTCGGAATTGATATTTGGCAACTGAATTGCAGGTGAGAATGCATGTTGGCTGGACGGTGGCAAGACTTCAAAGTTTCAGGCGTGAGCGCGGATGCGGCGCAATCACTTGCGGCTGACTGGAAGCACCTCAGCTCCAATGCCATTCAACCCGCTGGGTTCAACGCGCCAGAACTGATTCTACCACTGCTTAAAAATGTTGGCGGCGCAAATTTGCAGACAGTCAGCCATGGCCCAGATTTGCTTATGGCGTTTCCAGTGTCATCAAAGCTACTATTTTTAAAAACATGGGATACGCCACTCACCACCACCGGTCTGCCACATGTTAATTCAGAGCTGAGCGCCAGTGTGCTGCTCGCCTATATCAACGCTCAGACCAAGCCAATTTTGTTTAATGCCATCCCTGCGCAAGGGCCGTTCATCGAGTCGCTCAAAAAACAATCTGCGAATTTTGAGATCATTGAAACTTGGCAACGTGCCGCGTTAAAGCCTATCGGCAGTTTTGACAATTGGCTGCAAACAAACTTCGATCAAAAACGCCGCAAAGAATTCAAACGCCTTCGCAATCGCCTCAGTGAACAGGGCGACATGACCACCGATATTCTGCAGCAAGGACAAGACGTAAAACCATTCGTTGATGATCTGCTGTCACTTGAGGCCAAAGGGTGGAAGGGTGGTAGAGGAACTGCAATTGCAGCAAATCCAAAACTCAAATTGGCTTTGGAAGAAGTATGCGGAAATCTCCACCGTGCAAACAAACTTCGTTTCTGGCGTTTGAAGCTGAACGGCAAGGCCATAGCATCACTTTTTGCTATTGTAGAAGGTGATCAAGCCTGGCTCGGCAAAATTGCCTACGATGAGGCTTTTGCGAAATATTCTCCTGGCGTGCAAATCATCATTGATTGCACAGAGTCCTTCTTTGCAGAGCCCCACGTAAAACAAATCGATTCCGGTGCTATTCCCAACCATCCGATGATCGACCGCATATGGCGTGACCGCATTGAGATGGTGAATGTGTTCGTGGCACCGTCTTCAATATCGAAATTGAGATTCAACACCATCGTCAAACTTGAACAGCAACGCATTCATTGGCGCGGGATCGCCCGCGACATTTATTACAAACTCAAAGGACAGCACAGATCATGAGCGTCGTTATTGTTGATCCACAAATTGCCCGCGATAATTTTTTAAAAAAACCTTTTCGTTTGAGACACACGTTAGCCAACAATCCGTTGTTTACGTTGTCGCGGTTGGTTGAACTCGCCAAATCTTTGCCACGCGATGCAATTGAATATAATTCCGGCAAAGTTGCCATCGGTGCAAAGCCGGAAGAAGTGCCGAAGATCGATCGCTCCGCTGAAGATGTAATCAAATCGATTGAGACTGAAAATGCGTGGATGGTGATCAAGCACGTTGAAAATCAGCCAGAATATCGTTCATTGCTGGAGCAGTTTGTGACCGAAGCGAACATTGCGGCAGGCCGCAAGCCATCCGATTTCTCCGACATCGAAGGTTTTATTTTTGTATCTTCTGCTAAGGCCACAACGCCGTTTCACAATGACGCTGAAGAAAATATCTTGATCCAAATCAAGGGCGATAAATTTGTCAGCACCTTTGATAATGATGACCGCACACTTCTCTCAGAAGAAGATTTAGAAATTTCACCCAGCCGCCACCGTAACCGCAAGTATGAAGACTGGTTTGAAGAGCGCGCCACGTTGCATACGCTCAAACCCGGAGATGCCGTGCATATGCCATACATGATTCCGCATTGGGTGAGCACTGGCAACACTTATTCAATTTCGATGGCGATGACATGGAAAACACCAGAAGTTCTGCGCCTCAACAAAATTCGCCTAATGAACGGCACACTGCGCCGCTTTGGCATGCCACAGCATGGCCCCGGAGTTTCTCCGATGACGGACGCAGTGAAAGTGTTCGCCCACGATGCCGCCCGTTTGGTGATTGATCCCTTGCGCAAAACAGAAACAGCCCGGCGTGTTCTGCGCGGGCTGATCTATGGCAAGAATGCCAATTACTATCTGAAGACAAAGCCTTAAGCGATAACGCTCTCTGCTGATTTATAAGTATAGCCCAAATCATCAGCCACGGCCTTGTAAGTTACATGGCCCGCTGCCACGTTCAGGCCGTTGCGCAGATGCACATCATCAGCCAACGCTTTTTTCCAGCCTTTGTTGGCAATCGCCATCGCAAAGGGAAGGGTTACGTTGTTGAGCGCAAAGGTCGAAGTGCGCGCCACACCGCCTGGCATGTTGGCCACGCAGTAATGAATTACATTATCGACCACATAGGTTGGTTCAGCATGCGTTGTTGCGTGCGAAGTTTCAGCACAGCCGCCTTGATCAATCGCCACATCCACAAACACTGAACCCGGTTTCCAATCTTTCAACATGGCCTTGGTCACCAGCTTTGGCGCAGCAGCGCCCGGAATAAGCACACCACCAATCACCAGATCAGCCGCAGCACATTCATCTTCTATAGCGCCTTGTGTTGAGTAAAGCGTCTTCACGCCAAGCCCAAACCGTGCCACCAAATCTTCCATGCGGTCTGTGCTGCGCTCAATGATTGTCACATCTGCGCCCATGCCCAGTGCGATGACAGCAGCGTTTGTGCCCACCACGCCGCCACCAAGAATAACAACTTTAGCAGATGCAACGCCCGGCACACCGCCCAGCAACATGCCCCGCCCGCCTTGCGCTTTCTCTAAACAATGCGCACCAGACTGAACCGACATGCGGCCAGCAACTTGGCTCATTGGGGCCAGCAAAGGCAAACCACCACGCGCATTCGTTACCGTTTCATAAGCAATGCAAATCGCACCCGACTTCACCAAATCCTTCGTCTGCTCAGGATCAGGAGCCAAATGCAAATAGGTATAAAGAATTTGCCCTTCGCGCAGCATGGCGCGTTCATTGGGCTGAGGCTCCTTGACCTTCACAATCATGTCAGCCTTGGCGAAAATTTCTGGCGCATCAGCAACCATCTTGGCGCCTACAGACACATAGTCCGCATCGCTCGATCCAATGCCAAGCCCTGCACCATTCTGCACCAAAACTTGGTGACCATTGCGAACCGCCTCGCGAACAGATGTTGGCGTAAAGCCAACGCGGTATTCGTGGTTTTTAATTTCTTTTGGCACGCCGATTAGCATTTTGTGTTTCCTCTGTTTCTCACACTCCAGTCTAATCCAATTCGACTGAAAATACTTTTCATTCCTTGACCTTTCGAAGATGCAATCTGGACAAATATTCTAAAATATGCGACATCCATAGAATGAAACACCATGAAATCGATAAGATAGATAAAATCATCCTCATCGAACTGCAACGTAAAGCCATTTTGCCCATTGCAGAATTGGCCGAACGCGCCGGCCTTTCGCCGTCCTCCTGCCACCGCCGTGTGAAGATTTTAGAACAGGCAGGCGTCATCACTGGCTACACCGCAACACTCGACGGAAAGCAACTCGGTCTGGCTAATGAATTCTTTGTTGAAGTCTCGCTTGCCGCGCAAACCGAAGAGGCATTCGAAAAATTTGAAAAAGCTGTGCAGCGCGTTCCTGAAATTTTAGAATGTCATTTGATGAGCGGACAATTTGATTATTTGCTGCGTGTCGCAGCAGCCGATGCAACTGATTATGAACGCATCCACCGAACCAAACTTTCGCGCCTGCCTGGCTTGCAGCGTCTGCAATCATCACTCGCACTAAGAGCCGTTAAAGCTTGGGCGGGTTATCCAGTTGTCTGACGCACCCCAACATGGTCGCGCCACAGCATAAAAAATCCGGCACTAACCACGATTGCAGCGCCAACCAAAGTCCAGAAATCTGGAAGGTCATGGAAGAACAAAACACCATAAAGCACCGCCCAAATCATTGCTGAGTATTCGAAAGGTGCGACGAAATTTGCGGGTGCTGAGCGGTAAGCATTAACATAGGCCATCATCGAAACGGCGGCGAGAAAACCCATCGATAGTAAAGCTGCATAGTGGCTGGCCTCCGGCCAACTTGGTGGGCGCGTTAAGAATGCCAAAGTCTTGCTGCTTTCATTTGCAAGACCAAAAATAGAAACCACGAGGCAAATTAATACTGCGACTGCCAAATAAATTAAATTCTGCCAGTTGCTGATAACCAACGTATCAACTTTCTGCGAAAGTGATCGCCCCATCATCTGGCCAACGGCATAGGCAAACGCCGAGTAGAGCGCTAAAATTGATGCGGGCTGAAAGCTGCCCGTAGCAGGTCGAACCATCACCAAAACACCTATGAAGCCCGCAATAATTGCAATCCACCGATGCAGCGGAACTCTTTCACCTAAACCCCATCCGGATAATGCCGCAACGAATAATGGCAAAGTGAAATAGATCGAAACCGTATTGGCCATCGCCATGGATGAAAGCGATAAGATATAGGCAAAATAGGCCGAAGATAAAACCAGACTGCGAAGCAGAATGCGCGGTAGATAAGGTGTTGCGAGAGTTGGTAATCCACCTTTCATCGCCAGCCAAATGCCTAAAATCGGCACCGACGTTACGCACCGAAATATCACCATTTCATAAGCTGGATAAATGCCGGAAACAGATTTTACAATCATGTCTTGTGTTGAAGCCATCATCACAGCGAGCATGACCAACCCTATGGCCTGAAGTTTATTGTCTTTACTCATGAAAGTGATTTAATTGTTTCAGCAAGCAGCTTCACACCGGGTTCAATTTTCTTTTCATCAATCGAAGAAAATGCCAAACGGAAGTAGTTTTTAGGCTGTGGAGCAGCGCCAAAATTAACCCGCCCCGGTTCAATGAGAATACTTTTTGCCGCCGCCGCCTGTGTTAGAATCTCGCTATCTAGTTTCGGCCCGCCCTTCACCCAAAAACTTGTGCCCCCGAATGAAGGAATGCGCGATGAGCTGGGGAAATGCGTTTCAAGCGCCGCCCCCATAATCTCCCATCTTGTGCGGTATGCTTTATGCAACCGCCTGATCAAAGTGTCATGATGGCCAAGTGATAAAAACAAAGCCACTGTGCGCTGATTATTACTCGGTGCTTGCCGCACCATCAAACGGCGAAGTGCCCGTGCTTCGGCAATCAAGGCCTTAGGCCCAACCATAAAGCCAATGCGAAGCCCCGGAAATAGTGTTTTCGAAAGCGATCCCACATAGATCACGCGCCCTTCATCATCCAGAGACTTAAGAGCCGGGCAGGGCTCGTTTACATAATTGGTTTCAAATTCATAATCATCTTCAATGATGATGAAGTCTTTCTCAGAAGCTTTTTTCAAAAGCGCCATGCGCCGCTCCAGCGGCATCGTCACAGTGGTCGGAAATTGGTGGCTTGGTGTTGTGAACACCACATCAGCATCATCAAGCTGCGATCCAACCACAATGCCTTTCTCATCAAGCGGAACCAGCTTCACCTTATCAGTTGCCAGCTTGAACATATTGCGCATGTCCGGATAACCGGGCTCTTCCATTGCCACCGTGGTATTGCGGTCCACCAAAAGGCTCGTCAACAAGAACAGCGAGTTCTGTGCGCCAAGCGTGACCAAAATCTCGTCATCCGCTGCCATAATGCCGCGCCGTGGCAGAATGCGGCGGCGAATTTGTTCGACAAGCAACGGATCATCCGTGGCCCATGTATCATTGGTCCAAGCCCCAAACCATTTCTTGCCCAGCGCCTGTCTGGTGCAATCGCGCCATTCGGCCAGAGGAAACAGCGTGTGATCAACTTGGCCATAGATAAACGGATAGTTGTATTCCTGCCAATCCAACGGTTTCACAGCATTCTCCAAACTGTTGGGCCGCTGCTTCACACGCGATCCCCAATCAAGTTCAGAGGATACTTTCGCAACTCCATTTTTAGCTGAGCGAGGCTTAGCAACGGAGTCTTCAATGACTTTGTCAGAAACAAAATAGCCTGAGCGTTCCTTAGCTAAAAGATAACCATCATCCAAAAGCCCTTGATAGGCGAGCACCACGGTGTTTCGTGAAACACCAAGCGACTTCGCCATCTTGCGAGTAGACGGAATGGGTTCAGACTTATCCAACTTGCGATCGAGTATGGCGGAAACCAAAGCTTCTCTTATTTGGGTCTGCAACGAAGCATATTCGCCCCGCTTAATATGAATAAGCCAATCACGCATCGTTTAGGTCCAATTTTTAAAATTGGCCCTATCATAGTGCCAGATGATAAACTTGCCAAGGGCTGGCCCAACAGGCTCAAAAAATATGGGCCATAGTGCGCTTTGCATTGTTTGGCTATCGTCAGCTTATGCGAGTCTTCCCTCAACCTCAAATCAACACTTCGCCTAAAAATTGGGATGAGGTAAAAACTACCACGTGTTACATGTGCGCGTGCCGTTGCGGCATCAAAGTGCATTTGAAAGATGGCAAGGTCACTTACATTGATGGTAACCGCGATCACCCAGTCAACAAGGGTGTCATCTGCGGCAAAGGCGCTGCTGGCATTAAACAACATTATTCTCCCGCGCGGCTATCAAAACCTCTGATCCGCGTGGGTGAGCGCGGCTCCGGCGAGTTCCGCGAAATCGAATGGGAAGAAGCACTGCGCACAGCAACGCTCTGGCTATCAGAAACCAGAAACACCAATCCAGCCAAACTTGCTTTCTTCACAGGCCGGGATCAATCCCAAGGCCTCACAGGCTGGTGGGCATCGCAATTTGGTACACCCAACTATGCAGCGCATGGCGGCTTCTGCTCAGTCAACATGGCGGCGGCGGGGCTTTACACTTATGGCGGTTCCTTCTGGGAATTTGGCGAGCCTGATTGGAAACACACGAAATATTTTCTGCTTTTCGGTGTTGCGGAAGACCATGCCTCGAACCCACTCAAAACGGGCCTCGGCAAACTTAAAGCCCGTGGCGCAAAAATTGTTTCCATCAATCCGGTGAAAACCGGCTATTCGGCCATTGCTGATGAATGGGTTGGAATTACTCCGGGCACTGACGGTTTATTTGCAGGCGCACTCATCCACTGCTTGCTTGAAGCACAAAAGATTGATGGTGAATATCTCTCGCGCTACACCAATTCTCCTTGGCTGGTGATTGAAAACACAGGTGGCGCTGATGATGGCCTGATCGTGCGTAATGCTGCGGGAACGCCATTGGTGTGGGATCCAACAACCAACGCCACCAAAGTGGCAATGACCTTTGGTTCCGATCCGTGCTTGTTGGGCCGCTTCACATTGCTAGATGGAAGAAAGGTGGTGACTTCTTTCACGCTGATAGCCGAGCGGTTCACCAGTGCAGAGTATTCGCCAGAAAACGTTGCAGAAAAATGCGGCGTGCCCGCCGAAACCATAAGGCGCATCGCATCGGAGCTGGCGCACACCGCTTTCAACGAAGCCATTGAGCTTGATATTCCGTGGACGGATTATCTGGGCCGCCGCCATGAAAAAACCATAGGCCGCCCGATTGCAATGCATGCCATGCGCGGCATTAGCGCTCATTCCAATGGCTTCCAAACCTGCCGAACTATTCATATTTTGCAGATCATGCTGGGCACCATCGATGTGCCCGGTGGTACGCGCTATAAACCGCCATTCCCAAAATCCATACCGCCGAATGTAAAGCCTGCTGGCAAACTGGGCCAAGTGAAACCCAACACGCCATTGCCAGGCCCACCATTAGGCTTCGTCAATAGCCCAGAGGATTTGCTGGTTGATGAACACGGAACCCCGCAACGCATCGACAAAGCCTATTCATGGGATGCGCCACTTTCTGCGCATGGCATGATGCATATGGTGATCAACAATGCGGCAAAGGGCGACCCCTATAATATCGATGTGTTGTTTATGTATATGGCCAATATGAGCTGGAACTCAGCCATGAACGTGCCTGACACGATCAGTGCACTGACGAATAAACGCGAAGACGGCGAATACGTGATCCCGAAAATAATTTACTCCGATGCCTATGCGTCAGAGATGGTGCACTACGCCGATCTGATTTTACCAGATACAACTTATCTAGAGCGTTGGGATTGTATCTCGATGCTCGACCGCCCGATTTCCGAAGCCGATGGCCCAGCAGATGCCATCCGTCAACCCGTGGTGGAACCGGACCGTGATGTGCGGCCCTTCCAAACTGTGTTGCTTGATTTGGGCGCAAGGCTTGGATTGCCGGGCATGACAAATGCCGATGGTAATCCGCGCTATCCCGGCGGCTACCCTGATTACATCGTGAACCACGAGCGCGCCCCTGGCCTTGGACCTTTGGCTGGTTTCCGTGGCAAGGATGGCACGGCGGCGGGCCGGGGGCAGGTGAACCCCAATCAACTTCAAGCCTATATCGATAATGGCTGCCACTGGTATCAAGAGTTGCCAGACAACATGAAATATTATCGCCATGTGAATTGGGACTATCTGGATTGGGCCACCTTCTTCGGTTTCCTGCCGCGCCCTGATCCGATCATCCATCATGTTTATTCTGAAACGCTGCAAAAGTTCCGCCTGTCCGCGCGCGGCCACGGCAAAGTGCAGCCGCCAGCGATGCATAGAAAACGTATCGAAACTTATTTCGACCCGATCCCATTTTGGTATCCGCCATTCGAAGGCACCATGGTAAGCGAAACCGAATTCCCCATGCACGCCATCACCCAGCGCCCCATGGCGATGTATCATTCATGGGGTTCGCAAAATTCTTGGCTCCGCCAAATTCTCGGCCGCAATTGGTTATACATTCACAAGAAACGTGCTGATAAACTTGGCATCAAAGAAGGCGATTGGGTGGATGTAATTTCGCATCATGGTCGCATTAAGGGGCAAGCCAAATTGCTGGACGGCCAAAACGAAGACACTGTCTGGACATGGAACGCCATCGGCAAACGCTCCGGCACCTGGGGTCTTTCACCAGACTCACCTGAATCCAAAAAAGGATTCTTGCTCAACCACTTAATCAGCGATCTTCTTCCGATGCGTGAAGGCGGATATCGCTATTCAAACAGTGACCCAATCACGGGGCAGGCGGCGTGGTATGATCTGCGCGTGCGAGTGGAAAAAAGCGCGAATCAAAAAAATGAAAGCTGGCCACAGTTTCCCAAAATGAAGTCACTCAAAAAGGCCTCTGCCAAATGACCTCACTCCCAACTCCCTCCGCCAGAAAGCTCGGCCTCGTCATTGACCTCGATACCTGCGTCGGCTGCCAAGCTTGCGCTACCTCATGCAAAGAGTGGAACGCACAAGGCGACTCCGGTCCGCTGACCGACACTGACCCACAAGGCAAAGATGTGACTGGGCCGTGGTTCAACCGCATTCATGGCTACGAAGTAAAAGAGCAGGGTCGTGATGATAGCCGCATCGTCAACTTCCCGCGCTCATGCCTGCATTGTGAGGAGCCCGCCTGCGTTACCGTCTGCCCCACAGGCGCATCCTATAAACGCGCCGAAGATGGCATTGTGCTGATAAACCCCGACACTTGCATTGGCTGCAAGCTCTGCTCTTGGGCATGCCCTTATGGTGCTCGCGAATATGATTACACCCAGGGTGTCATGAAAAAATGTACGCTTTGTGTCGACCGGATATATAACACAAACTTGGAACCCGAAGATCAAGTGCCTGCCTGCGTCAAAGCCTGCCCAACGGGTGCGCGGCATTTCGGCGATTTGGGTGATGTGAATTCAGATGTGTCTCTGCTGGTTAAAGAACGCGGCGGTTATGACCTGCTGCCGGAGATTGGTTATAAACCCACCAACAAATATCTTCCCCCACGTGCCCGTCGGAATACCGAGCAAGCCCATATCGAGAAACTGCCCAAGTCAGATGGTTCAACAATGGAGAAACTTTTTCTCTGGGCCGATAAATTACTCAGCAGCAAAGGCGCATCCGCCGCAGCGAACCCAGACGACAATTCAGGTAAGCTAGAAGGATGATAAAGCATTTTCATACCTTGACCCTTCTCCCGTCGGGAGAAGGTGCCCGAAGGGCGGATGCGGGCCGCAGCGCAGCGAGGACGACACGCGCTCATAACTCGACCAACAAAGTCCCTGACTCGTGTCACTGCGGCAAAGCTGCCGCAGCCCCCATCCGTCGCGTCGCGCCACCTTCCCCCGACGGGGGAAGGGTGATTTATTCGACTAGCGATAGCTCCCCTGTAGTAGCGAAGGGATAAGATCATGAACCCCGCTTATTCTGTCATCCTCTTCACCACAGCATCCGGCGCTGGTTATGGCCTGCTATCGCTGCTCGCACTTGCTGGAGCATCGCATGGCCGCGCATCAACCCAAGCTTTCGCCTTCACATCGCTGTTCATCGCACTAGCGCTCATCACCACAGGCCTCCTGTCATCAACCTTGCATTTAGGCCGCCCCGAACGCTGGTGGCGGGCCTTCTCGCAATGGCGGTCTTCATGGCTTTCGCGCGAAGGTGTAGCGGCCATCATCACTTATCCGATTGCTCTCGCATTCGGTGCTTGCTGGGCAGGCCTCGTTGACGCGCCAACGCTTATCGCACCGTTGGGCTATCTCACAGCCATCATGTGTTTGGTCACCGTCTTCTGCACAGCGAAGATTTATTCCACACTCAAAACCATCCGTGCATGGAACAACCCCCTTGTCGCTCCAACTTATATCGCTTTCGCCTTGGCCACAGGCGCTGTTCTCACGGCAGCAATTGCGAACATTTTTGACCGCTTCGTCATCTTCCAAGCGATACTGGCCTTGGTGGCAATCTTGGTCTGCATCATTCTCATATTCATCTATTGGCGCAAAATCGACACTGCCAAGCGCACCCACACTATGGCCGCCGCAACTGGTCTGGGCGAGGACGTGCGCCAGTGGGAAGTGCCACACACATCGATGAACTTCATTATGAAAGAAATGGGCTATGTGGTTGGCCGCCGCCATGCGCGCAAACTGCGCCTCCTAACGTTGTTCTTCCTCAACATCAGTTTCGTGCTTATGTATCTCAGCACCAATTGGCCATGGCTCACCTATTTAGCCGTTCCCGCAGTCGCAATCGCCGCATGGGTTGAGCGCTGGTTATTCTTTGCTGAAGCCGAACATGTGGTTGGCCTGTTCTATGGCAAGCAAAGCGCTTGATCAGCGCACGTCAATCATATAAAGAAATCTTTATATAGATTTTTGAGGTTCCACGATGCAAAAACAAACTTTCACCCAAGCCCTGAATAGTCGCCCTTGGATGCTGGCGGATGGGGCCACGGGCACCAATTATTTCCAGATGGGTCTGATGTCGGGTGATGCACCGGAAATGTGGAATGTGGAACATGCAGACCGCGTGCGCACACTGCACCGCCAATTCATTGAAGCGGGAGCAGACATCGTGCTCACCAACACCTTCGGCGGCAATCGCCACCGTTTGAAATTGCATGACGGCCAAGACCGCGTGCGCGAACTCAACATGGCCGCCGTGAAAAATGCGCGCGCCGAAGCAGATGCTTTCACTAGTCGACAAATTTTCGTTGCAGGATCAATTGGCCCCACGGGCGAAATCTATATGCCAGTTGGAACCTTCCCCTATGAAGAAGGTGTGTCCGCATTCGCCGAACAAGCAGCAGCTTTGAAAGAAGCAGGCGCTGATGTGCTGTGGATTGAAACCATGTCGGGCGAGGAAGAACTGCGGGCCGCTGTGGAAGGTGCGGCCACCGCTGGCTTGCCGATCGTCACCACCATGAGTTTTGACACCAACGGTCGCACCATGATGGGCATCACGCCGACAGCATTCGGCGCACTGGCCTCATCGCTCTCAACACAGCCAGTGGCCATTGGTGCCAACTGCGGTGTTGGCGCTTCGGAATTAATTGCAACTGTTATGGGCATCACCGCCGCAAGGCCAGATGCGCATGTGGTGGCCAAAGGCAATTGCGGCGTGCCACAATATCGCGATGGCCACATTCACTATACGGGCACGCCCGAACTGATGGCCGACTATGCCCGCATCGCACTCGATGCAGGTGCGCGGCTCATCGGCGGCTGCTGCGGCACCAGCCCAGAACATCTGGCCTCCATGCGCCAAGCGCTGGAAGGTCACACCAAGGGCGCGCGGCCAACGGTTGAATTAGTCGAAGCAAAACTCGGTGAAGTCTCGGCCCTCGCCAAAGGAATTGATCAAGCCGCTGACGGTGCAGCCAGAAGAGAACGCCGACGGAGCTAAGTTGTGGACGAAACTCTAACCCACTTGATCAACGACCTCAGCGGCCAAAGCGTTGTCGTCGATCAAGTTTTCATTGTAATCACAAAATACGGCGTGCCGTTGATGGTGTTGGCCGTAATCATTCAGTGGTGGGGAAAGCGCCCGCGTGAGGAATCGCGCCAAATGACAATTATCGCCGGACTAACATTTTTGATCGGCCTTCTGATTGCACAAGTCATATTGCTCTTCATCCATCGCATCAGACCTTACGATGCCGGAGTAAGCCATCTGATTATTGATAAGACGATCGACTGGTCATTCCCATCCGACCACGCCATTGCATCGCTCTCGATTGCCTTTGCATATTTGTTGAATGGCTTCCGTAGATATGCACTGGCATTTTTCTGTGCCGCCGCACTCGTATGCTTCTCGCGCATATTTGTGGGGATGCATTATGTGAGCGATATTCTTGGCGGAGCAGGGGTCGCACTTGTAACAGCTTATCTCGTCAACAAGTTCTACCCACGCGGGTCGAGATTGGATCAATGGTTGGTGAGTTGGTTTTAATATTCTCACATCACCTTATCAATCACCGCCCGCAATCTCTCAACCGTGCCCTCAACATTCATCAACTTGTCCAGTCCGAATAACCCCAGTCGGAATGTTTTGAACTCTGGCCCTTCGCCAACTTGCAATGGCACGCCCGCTGCGATCTGCATCCCCTCGGCTAAAAACTTTTTGCCGTTCTGAATATCAGGATCATCTGTGTAAGAAACCACAACGCCCGGTGCGCCGAAGCCTTCGGCGGCAAGGGATTGAACGCCCTTGGCGGCTAAGCAGAGTTTTGAAGGATAGCCAACGGACTGGAAAGATGATTCATTCTCGGAGTTTGATTCGGGAGTTGGATGATGTCTGGCAAATCTCCATTGG
>JAYWEV010000116.1:0-5270 GCA_043779145.1 Aestuariivirga sp.
TACATCGCCAAATTTGATTCCAAACTCATCTAACTGTTTGGCTGTTGCAATCATCTCGCCAATAATTTCGTGGTGCCTCAAGCGAGAACCACGAAAAACGTCCATAACGTTTACGAATTTTGCACCTGCCCCATACAGAGTGCTGTCGCCGTTGAGCCCATTCTTAAACTTGAAAATGTCACCTAGACGCCGCTTTTTCCAACCCTCAGGAAGCATCCTTTGCTCCCTTCTTGCCAGTTGTTCGGAATTTCCGAAGACCTGACGTAACCTTTAAGCCAAGCTTAACGGATTGCTTTGGCGTTGCTGCAACTTCATCACTTGCCACTTTTTTCAATCTTCCGTGATTGCGGTTGTTTGAGCGGCAGGAAATTGCTGCCTGTGACAACCTTCTGTCCGGTTTTACCTTCCAGTTGCAGCCGTGCCTGTTTTGCAATGGCACCACCCGTTTTGCTAGCCCGCTTGTTTTGCTCCATGCCCGTGGCGTTGCTGGTTTCGGCAATCTGGCGGGTGGAAAGTTCGGCCAAGGCGGTGAAAATCAATTCTGCTTCGCTCATGTGATCGCGCAAATTCTGGGTTTTCAGGCCCTTCATTTGCTTGTGGCCCTTGATGCTCACACCGGACCATTCCTGATGGATAATGTTGGTGAGGATGGCGAATTCCTCGCCTTCCCTGATGTTGTGGCCTTTCCAATAATCCGTCAGTTTGTTGCGGGTTTCCTGGCCCATCATGCGTTGCTGCACCCATTTTTGGCTGCGGCCATGTTGCAGCCACGTATCGCGGGCACGGTTCAAGGCGCGTTCGGGGTCTGCGATTTCCTGCATGCGTTCATAGCCCACCTTGGCCAGCCAAAGCTTGATGGGCTCGGCCTTGGGGCTGGGTACGGATTGAATGAGCCGCAGCAGGGTTTCAGGACTCGCCACGTCTGTTAAGTATTTTTTGCCATCTGTGGCTTCTAATTTCAGTTGGTGACAATCTGTCACCGACTGACTGCCTTCCTTGGTAAGGCGCTCTTTCAGCTTGTTCCAGTATTTTCGCGCAGTCTGAAAATCAGCCTGCTGGGTCAGCGCCTGAATGATATCCACGACCGAGAAATACCAAGTTTCGGTCTTCTCATCATAAAGCCTGCGAATGTTATAGTCTTCGAAAATAACCGGGTCGTTCTTCATGACATGTTGCTCCTTGCTCATAGATAACCCAGCTCCTGAAGATAGCCTTCCATTTTGGTTTCGAGATCAGCGAGTTCGGCCTTGAGTTTAAGGCGCTCGGCCCGCACGGCCATCAAGTCAACCTCGGCTTCTTCCTCAAAGGTATCGACATAGCGGGGAATGTTGAGGTTGTAGTCATTCTCATTCAACTTCTCCGGTGTCGCGAGATATGAATACTTGTCGATGCTTTGACGCGCACGGTAGGTTGATACGATCTTATCGATGTTCTCCTGCGTCAGCTGATTCTGGTTCTTGCCAGATTTGAAGGCGCGGCTCGCATCAATGAAGAGTACATCGTCGTCCTTCTTGTTCTTGCGGAAAATCAGAACGGCGGCGGGAATGCCGGTGCCATAGAATAGTTTTTCCGGCAGGCCGATGACGCAGTCGAGCAGGTTCTCATCTATGAGCTTCTGGCGGATTTGCCCTTCGCTGGAACCCCGGAACAAAACGCCATGGGGGGCAACCACGGCCATACGGCCGGTGCGCGGTTTCATGGTTTCCACCATGTGCAGAATGAAAGCATAGTCGCCCTTGGTCTTTGGCGGCAAACCACGGCGGAACCTGCCGAAGCGATCTGCCGCCGCCGTATCATGCCCCCACTTTTCGAGGCTGAAAGGCGGGTTGGCGACGACGACGTCAAAGTGCTTCAACCTGTCATCCGCATCCAGCAGCTTCGGATTGCGGATGGTGTCGCCCCATTCAATACGGTGATTGTCTTCGCCGTGCAGAAACATGTTCATCTTGGCTAGCGCCCATGTGCTTCCAATCGATTCCTGACCATAGAGCGCATATTTCTTGGAGCCGAATTTGGATTTCACCTTTTGCCCGCACTTCATCAAAAGCGAGCCAGAACCGCAGGTGGGGTCACACACCTCTTCGCCCTCGTTCAAATCCATAATCTCAGCCATGAGTGTTGACACTTCGGGCGGCGTATAAAATTCCCCAGCCTTGCGGCCCGCGTCAGACGCAAAATTCTTGATCAGAAATTCATAAGCATTGCCGATCACATCAAGGGTGCCAACCCGCGAAGGGCGCATATTGAGTTCGGGTCTCGAAAAATCTTCCAGCAAGTGGCGCAGCAGGTCATTCTTCTGAACTTCCTCACCAAGTTTGTTGGAATTGAAACTGATATCCTGGAATACATCGCGCAATTTGCCGACATTCGCTTCTTCAATAGCGTGGAGCGCCTTGTCGATGCGTTCTCCATTGCCCGGCTCGTGCCGACGCTCATACAAGCTGTAATAGCTGGCGCTCTCTGGCAGAACAAAGCGCTCGTTCTTCATCATCTCTTTGATGAGTGCAGGCTCTTTGCCATATTGCTTGGCGTAGGTGTCATGATGATCCTGCCATACGTCACTGAGGTATTTCAGAAACAACATTGTGAGGACGTAGTCTTTGTAAATGTCAGCTGACACCGTTCCCCGGAATGTATCGCAAGCCGACCAAACGGCTTTGTTGACATCATCCTGCTTGATCTGATCGTTCATAGGGTTGGCCTTTCACTGCTATGCAGGCCAACAGCAATGGCCTCGAGAAGTTGTGTTCGGTTTTCAATGAGTTTGTTTAAAGCGAGTCGCTCGTTTCGTGCAGTGTCGGCCAAGTCCGCTATGGCGAGTTGTTGATCAAATAGGGGCAGGGCAATCGGCAGCCTGTCCATCACCTCGCGGCGAATGTTGAGAATGTAGGAGCCCGTTGCTTCACGCTTGAGGTAGTCTTGCGAGGGGCGCTGGTTTAGCTGCCATGCAAGGAAACGTGCGTCTACTTTTGTGGGGTCAAGCAGTCGGATTAAAAAGAACTGGGATGTGCAGACGAATTTCCCGTCCAAACTTGCAATCCTGACGGCGTAGTTGTTGATGCCTCGTGCAGCGATGACGATATCATCTGGGGCGAGGAAAGTTGGTTTGCGCTCTGCTGGCAATTCAACCCGAATTGTCTTTGTTGAGTCGACACCTTTGACTGGATCGACATTTGCCATTTGAAAAACCCCTACATCGCCAGCCGGAAGGGCCTCGATGGCGCTCCGAAAGGGGTAGCCTCCCAAAATGGAAGCGATTGCAGAAAGAGGAACAATTTTTGCAGTATTCGAGTTCATGCATTTTATATGTGGTGTATGTCACGCTTTGTCAAGCACGAACTCTGTTCATGCAAGATTTATTGACAATCTTGGCGTAATCTATGCTCTGAACTTAGTCTTGAACTCCACCACATTACCCTTGTTACCGTCCAGCATAGCGGCAATCTGGTTTCCCATCGCTTCGTTGACGGCGCGAACAGGGTCTGCGGCAAGATGTGAGTATTTTTCGGTTGTGGAGCTTTTTGCATGACCAAGAAGTTTGCCGATGATCGGAAGTGATGCCCCACCGCTCACACCCACGCTGGCAAATGAATGCCGGAGATCGTGAATGCGCACGTCTCGCAACCGTGCCACCTTGCAGATACGGAGCCAAGGCTTGCGTAAATTTACAAGCCGTTGACCCACTTTATCTCCAACGATCACAAACGGATTTTTGCTAACCCTCGGTAGGCCTGCCAGTACCGACAGCGCAGGGGCCGAGAGGTAAACAGGCCTTGCACCAGTCTTGGTCTCCGGAAGAAAAAGCATTGCTCTTTCGAATTTAATATTCTTCCATTCTAACTCCAAAATTTCATTGCGGCGGCATCCCGTGAAAATCAAAAGACGGATTGCCGCCAATACAAAAATTGACTCAGTTTTGTTTCTCTCGGCCCTCGCCAGCGCAATACCAAGGCGCGACAATTCACGGGGAGACAGGAAACGCTCTTTGTTTTTCTCAGGAAATCGTTCGACGCCTTGCACGGGATTGGAATGCTTGGGTCGAAGTCCGCAACGTTCACACCACGAAAATAACGTGGACAAGGAAGCGATGGCCTGAGTTGCGGTGATGGGCGTATTCCGCAATCCATAGTGAAGCATTGCGATGTCGCTGAACTTGATTTGCGTGATTTTTACATCGCCCAGCTTCGGGTAGGTGAGCCTCTCCAGAAAATCGCGATACAATACCTGGGTCGCTTTGCGCTTTTTGGATACCACTGTCTCCAAGAAGATCGCTCCAACTTGCCGGAGGGTGGGGTTCTTGACGCGCTCGTCCCTGATTGCCGCTGGATCGAGATCTTTTGCAATATCACCTTGAATTACTTTCACGCGGTTTTCGGCGTCTGCTACCGTCCATGGTTGTCCATACTTACCAATGGTAAACCAGCGCTGCCTGTTGCCAATCCTACATTTGTAGACGAACACCTTGTCGCGCCTTTGGTAGCGCACCCCAAAGCCAATCAACTTTGTATCCCAAATGATTTCATCTGGTTTCATGGTGTCGACAACAGATTTAGTAATGTGTTTGCGAACTGAAGCCATAACGCGCTCACTTGATTTCTAGCAACCATCTAGCAACCAAATAACAGTTATATTTGCGAGTATCAATTGGACATGCCGGGAAATCGCGGGAAGTTATCTTATTGAATTTGTTAAAGATAAGGTATTTCAATGAAAGTGCGGGAACCATGAAAAACGGCATGGCATGCAAGAGGTCGGCGGTTCGATCCCGCCTGTCTCCACCAATCACTTCCCGATCTTTATCTGTAGTTTTACATCCGTTGGGCGGCTCTCGGCGGCGCGTTCGAAGGCTTTGATGCTGTCGTCGAAATCAAAGGTGTCAGTGATCAAAGGTTTGAGGTCAACTTTGCCCGAAGCCATCAGATCAATGGCGCGGTCATAAACATTGGCATAACGAAAAACCGTTTCAATGCGCGCTTCTTTGACAACCGCTCCGGTCACGTCAAAGTCTACGGGTTCGATGGGAAGACCGACGATCACCACCGCCCCGCCTGGACGCAAATGATCAAACATGGTGGGATAAACCCGCGGGCTGCCGCTGGCTTCAAATAACACATCAACACCCCAGCCGCTTGTGTGTTCGCTCACAACATCCTCTAGTTTTTTCTCAGTGATGTTAACCGGGATAATGCCAGCATATTGCGCAGCAATTTTTAGCTTTGGTGCTGAGACATCCGAAATCAAAACTTTTGCGCAACCGCCAGCCAGCGCTG
>JAYWEV010000117.1:0-13854 GCA_043779145.1 Aestuariivirga sp.
CCAAATGGCGACGAGCAAGACAATGCAAAAAATCATTGCCACGACCATTGCCGTCGTGATGACAGAGCTTACTTTTACGCCAGGCCGCGCCATCGGCAAAATGTTGTTCACCAAGCCAGCCAACACCACCAACATGCAGCCGATTGAAAACAGCGTAATGCTGAAAGGTTGAAAAATTAATACGAGCGCAAAAAGCCCAAGTCCGATAATGGCATATTCCATTTTGAACGCTTGCTTTGATGTCATGCCTTTTTCGTGTTCGATGCTCATATCCGCACGGCCTTTCCATCTTCACCAAACACGTGGGTCTGTGCTGGATCGGGCCGCAGATGCAGTGCCTCGCCAACTTTCACACGTTTTTCACGCGGCACAACCGCGCGAATATCATTGCCTCCTTTGGTGCGTGCGTGCACCAGAGTTTCAGCTCCCATCGGTTCAATGAGTTCTGCCACTGCTTGAATGTTTTCTTTGCTGGCTTTTGCCTCCGCGATGAAAGCACGCGGGCGAATGCCAATCGTGATTTTGGAGGAATTCAACTTGCCAACCAATTCATTGGTTGTGATCTCAATATCTTGGCCATCAAAATTGACTGAAGCTTTGCCTTTTTCGAACTTGTTCAATTTTGCTTCCACCAAATTCATTTGTGGCGTGCCAATGAAACTTCCTACAAACACATTGGCCGGTTTGGCAAAAACCTCATGCGGTGTACCGATTTGTTCGATAATGCCATCTTTCATGATCGCAATGCGGTCTGCCATCGTGAGTGCTTCGAGCTGATCATGGGTCACAATCACTGTGGCCTTAGAAAGATTTGATAGCACCTGCTTGATCTGGCCGCGCATAGAGTGTCGCTGCTCCACATCAAGGCGCGAGAGCGGCTCATCAAACAAGAAACAATTGGGATCACGTACAATGGCACGCGCGACTGCAACACGTTGCTTTTCACCTTCTGACACTTGACCTGGTAGGCGGTTGAGAACATTTCCGAGATGCAAAATTTCCGCGACCTTATCGACACGCTTTTTAATTTCCGCATCGCCGATTTTTTCATAGTGCAGTGGCATGGCGATATTCTGGCCAACTGTCAGTGCTGGATAGAGTGCATAAAACTGAAACACCATAGCGATGTCGCGCTTCTCAGGCGGCAGGTCATTCATACGTTGACCAGCCACAATAACTTCACCAGATGTGATGCGCTCAAGCCCCGCAATCATCCGCAGTGTTGTCGTCTTGCCGCAACCTGATGGGCCGAGAAGACAAACGACTTCGCCTTTCTTCACTGAGAGATCAACATCTCGCGCGGCAACAAAATCGCCATACTTCTTCGTTGCGTGTTTAAGTTCAATCGTAGACATCAGCGCTTTACCGTTCCGAATGTAACACCGCGCAAGAGATGATCTTGCAGGAAGAAGGTGACGAAGAAGACAGGGATCAGGAATAGCGTTTCAATTGCAGCTAATAATCCCCACAACACACCAATGCCGCCGCCTGCCACAGCCTGGCTCATGGCAACGGGAACGGTGCGCGTATCAATGCCTGTGAGGAGCAATGCGAAGAGGAATTCGTTCCATGTGAGAATAAGCCCGAACACGAAAGTGGCCGCAAGACCTGCAAGAACTTGTGGTAGACATATTTTGAAAAACACCTTTAAACCCGATGAGCCATCAAGGCGCGCCGCGTCCTCCACATCGAGCGACAGCTCGTCGAAGAAGCTCTTCATCATCCAAATCGTGAAGGGCAGATTGAATGCGGTGTAAAGCATAATGATGCCAAGGTAAGAGCCTGAAAGGCCAGTGACGCGAAACATCAATATCACAGGAATAATCACCACGATGGCGGGCAACATGCGTGTTGTTAGAATGACGAAAAGATATGTGTCATTGCCCTTCAGCGGATAACGCGAGAAGCCGAAGGCCGCGAGGGTGCCAATGACCAAAGCCAGCAAAACGGACACGCTCGCGATCATGATGGAGTTGAAAAAATACCGATCAAAGCCTGTGTTCTCCGCCACCCCGCCAGAAGTCATAGCGCGTGAGAAAACCGACGTGTAATTTTCAAGCGTCGGGCTGAACACATAAGCATCAGGGATGAGGCCAAATAAATTCGTCGGCATGAATTTCGGTGGAATGGACAAGGCTTCAGTTTGCAATTTGAAACTGGTGATGATGATCAGCAGTACGGGCAAAAAATAGATGAGGCTGATGATGCCGGCGAACAGCGTTTGCCCCCACCCTGCTTCGCTCACGCCAGAAGCTTTGCGAAAGCCCAGCTTTTCCCAGATTGATGTTGCTTCACTCATGGGCAGGCTCCGCTGTGCGCCGATTGGCGATATAAAGATAGAGATTGGTGAGAACAATTACGATGAACAGCATCACGTATGAAATCGCTGCTCCCTCGCTGGTTTTGTTTTGCTCATTGGCGATGCGGATCAAGTGATACGAAATCGTCATTGTGCCATTGCCGCCTTTGGTGAGCAGGATGACGAGATCAGCCATTTTGAAAGCTTCGATGGTGCGGAACAAAAGTGCCAACATGAGGAGCCCGCGAATGTAAGGGAACGTGATTGACCAAAATCGCCGCCAGCCGGATACCCGGTCGATGGCTGCGGCTTCGTAGAGATATTTCGGCACTGATACGAGGCCTGCCAACACCAGCAACATCACAAAGGGCGACCACATCCACGCATCGGCGAACACAATACCTGCGACTGCGCCCGCTTTGTTATCCATCAAAATATATTGCTCACCTGTGAAGATGCGCACGAAATAGCTGAGCAGGCCGAAAGTTGGATCATAATAGTAAGAGAAGAACACGCCTGCTGCCACGACTGAAAGCATCATGGGCGTGAGCACAAGGATCAACAAATATTTGCGCAGCGGAAATTGTTTAGCGAACATCAGCGCCAAGAGAAATCCGACGATCATCTGCGCCGTCACTGTGAGCACCACAAACATTGCGGTGTTGGTAAGGTTGGCCCAATTTTCAGGTGCCTTCAAACTGTCGGTTAGCACTTTGATATAATTGGTGAGGCCAACGAAGCGGATGGTTTGCTGGTTGCTTTGATAGGCGAAAAATGAAAGGCCTAAAGACCAGAGCAGCGGAAAAATGTTCATTACGAATAGAACAGCAATTGCCGGGGCCACCAGCAGGCCACCATAATAATGGCGGCGATATGCGTTCACGACGAAAGCGGCTGCCACCAAGGCCGCCATGGCGCCGGTGATCCAGAATGATGCGCTGGCTGGCAATGCGAACATTGATATTATGGAGACGATCAAGCCAACAAGAATGGCGAGTTTCCAGTTATGTGCTTTTACTTCGAATTGGCCCGGAACGGGTGTGTTAGGCGTTATGGCACTCATGAGGGAAGTCCGGGTCTCTCTACTTTGTTACTTATTCAGATTGAAATTCTCAAAAATCCGTCATGCCAGTAAAGGCTGCCATGACGGTTATTGGGATTGGGTGCGTCACTCATTAATGACGCACCGTCTCATAATTACTTAATCAAACCAGCAGTCGACAAAAGATCTTGTTGGAACTTCGCAACATTATCCAAAGTCGTCTTGGCGTCTTGCTTGCCGGTGATGGCAAGGTCGAACTGGTCTTGTTGCTGCGTCAGCAATTCAAAGAATTGCGGAACATGCCACACGTCTTTTTGCCAATCGAGCGAAGCAGCCCAAGCGCGGTTCCAAGGGCGATAAGTGACATACTTAGGATCCGAGTAAACCGATTTCATGGCTGATTGACCGCCAGACGCAGCGAACTGGTTCTGGATTTCAGGCGACAGCCACCACTTCACGAAGCCCATGGCTTCGGTCAATTGCTTTGGCGTTGTCCATGTAGTGAGCACGAAGGGTTGACCCCCGATGTTAGACCAACGGATCATCTTGCCATCGGCACCCATGGTTCCTGGCATCATGCCAAAAACCAATTTGTCAGAGACCTTGGATGTTTTTGGATCAAGCGAAGCCTCACCCAAACCAATCCAGTCAATGTTCATGGCCACTTTGCCTTCGCGGAACAATTCGTCGGACTTGAAAATGTCCATGGTACCGGTTTTTGCAACGGGTGGCATATATTTAATGAAGCTCAGATACTTTTCGAGAGCACCCACAGCTTCTTTCGAGTTCACAACACCTTCTGCTTGGCCACCGGGTTGCTTGGTTTCATCCCATGTGTTGCCACCAGCTTGCCAGATGAAGCCATTGATCTGCATCGAAGAGAAGTCATAACCTTTGCCAGCTTGGAAGGCGATCCCGTAGAAATCATCGTCAGCAGGTTTGCCCGCCAGCATTTCGCCCTTCTTGCGTTGGAAGAATTTGCCTACATTTTCGAAGTCATCCCATGTCATAGCGTCGAGTTCTTCGCCTGTGCATGGAAGCTTCTTGTTGAACTTCGCCATGAAGCCCTTTTGCTCTTCTTCGTTGCAAAGAATATCTTTGCGGCCGAAGTTCACCAGAACGTCTGGGAATTGTGGGAAGCCATAATAATTTGGTGTGGAGTTTGGATAGGTTGAATAAGCATTCAGCGGTGCAGGATGCATGTCCTTCATTGTGGCTTGAAGTTCGGGATCAGCATCGATCAGATCGTTCACTTTGCGGAAATAGCCGCCTTCAACGAAGGCACCAAGCCATTGTGAATCCGATACCGCGAAATTATACTTCTTTTCGCCGGATGTGAGCGAGGCGTTTACACGTGTGTAGAAATCTGGCCATGGAATGAAGTCCACTTCCAGCTTCACGGTGTTGCCTGTTTTCGACTTATATTGTTCGTCGAACATCTTCTTCATAATGCGGGTTGGCGGCCAATCTGGTACGGCCATGGTGAGTGTTACTTCTTCGGCGCTGGCGAGATTTGCGCCACCGACGAACAAGGCCAAAGCAAAGCCTGCGGCTGTTGCCAATCCTTGTAGTTTAGTCATAGAAGTCATCTTAGGTTTCCTCCTGTTGTAGTCGTCGTTTTTTAACTTCTGTCCTCGAGTTTCAAGTCATTGCCTGTCCGCTCGAAGCGCGGAAGATGTGGAACTTTTTATGATCAATAAAGATCGAAGTGACTTGGCCTGGCTTAATAGATGCGGCGGCAGATTCCGGCACGACCAAGCGTAGGATTTCGGCACCCGTGTCAACTGAGACGACAGTGATATCACCCAAAGGCTCAAGCATTTGAACGGTGGACTTGATGCCCGCCTCACCTTTGGCGGCAAAGCGAATGTCGCTTGGCCTAATGCCCAGCATTGCAGCTTCGCCAGTTTCAGCCGATTTTAGTTTTGATTTCGAAGTGATTTTGCCGAGCGATGTTTCAAACACTGATTTGTCACTGCTCGCTTTGGCTTTGATCATGTTCATGTGAGGCGAGCCGATTTTTCCGGCCACATACATATCCACCGGATTTTCATACAGCTCGTCAGGCGTGCCATGTTGCACCACAGCACCATCGCGCATCACCGCAATTTCTTCGCCCATTGATAGAGCTTCAAGCTCATCGGGTGTTGCGTAGACAATCGTCATGCCAAATTGGCGGTGTAGGCGTTTTAACTCCGCGCGCATGTCGTGTCGCAACTTGGCATCAAGATTTGTAAGCGGCTCATCAAGCAATAAAATTTTTGGGCGGCGGATGAGCGAACGGCCGAGTGCAACACGTTGTTGCTCACCGCCTGATAACGTGTTGGGCTTGCGCTCCAAGCGATGGGAAAGCTTTAGCATCGCGGCGGTTTCTTTCACGCGTTTATCAATTTCCTCACGACCCACTTTATCTTCGCGCAAAGGATAGGCAAAATTCTCATAGACCGTCAGGTGCGGATAAAGCGCGAAGGATTGGAACACCATCGAAACACCGCGCCCGGTGATTGGTGAATGGGTCACATCAGAGCCGCTAATTTCGACGCGGCCTGAATCAGGTTTCACTAGCCCAGCAATGGTGCGCAATGCTGTCGTTTTTCCAACCGAGCTTGGGCCAAACAAAGCAAAGAAGCGGCCTTCGATAACATCAAAGGAAAGACCTGCGAGGGCTCGAACAGAATCATAGGATTTAGAAACCCTATCTAGACGCAGAGCATATTTTGACCCTTCAGACATCTCACTCCCATTTCACTTTCGGCGGCCTTTCGGCTCTCTTATAAAAACAGACTAACTCTCTTTAAAAATATTGCAAGATGGTAACTGCTAGAGCGTTTTGGCTTTTCGTAGAAAAGTCAAAATCGCCTTTAATTTATATTTTCGATCAACTTTTCTGAACTTTGACGATTCCGTCAAAATTCAGGTTGATTTATTCGGTTTTTCCCATTGGCCAGATTTGGCTGACTTCAGAACCGCATCGGTTACCAGATCAGTTGCATAAGCTTCACGGAATGTCGGCGATGCAGGTTTGCCATTCACCAGACCATCTACAAAATCTGCGGCTTGGTGCACGAAGGTGTGCTCATAACCAATCTGCGTTCCGGGCACCCACCACTTGTTCATGTAAGGGTGATCACCATCGGTCACATGGATCGAGCGCCAGCCACGGGTGCGGCCTTCATCGCGGTGATCGAAATACTGTAGGCGGTGTAAATCATGCAGATCCCAAGCGATCGACGCGTGTTCACCGTTGATTTCAAACGTGTTTAGCGCTTTGTGGCCGCGCGCGTAACGGGTGGCCTCAAAATTCCCTAAAGATCCATTGCTAAATTTTGCAAGAAAAAGACTGGCATCATCAATGCCCACTTTTTCAGTTTTGCCCGTAATGTTGTGATGGCGCTCTTTTACAAAGGTTTCGGTCATGCCGGTCACTTTTTCAATGGGGCCGTTCAACCACATAGCCGTATCAATGCAATGCGCCAGCAGATCTCCCGTAACGCCGCTACCCGCCACATTCACATCAAGCCGCCATAGGCCAGCGCCGCCTTGCGGCAGATCCGCACTGATGGTCCAATCTTGTAAAAACTTTGCGCGGTAATGGAAAATCTTGCCCAGCTTGCCTTCTTCGATCATTTGCTTGGCGAGCGTCACAGCGGGTGCGCGGCGATAATTATACCACACCATGTTGGGCACTTTTGCCTTCTCGACTGCCTCAACCATTTTAATGGATTCGGCGGCATTGCGTCCAAGTGGCTTTTCGCACATCACCATTTTGCCAGCGGCGGCGGCAGCGAGTGCAATCTCCATATGCGTGTCATTGGGGCTTGCAATATCAATCACATCAATATCTTTGCGCTCAACAAGTTTGCGCCAATCCGTCTCGGTGGACTCGTAGCCCCATTGATCAGCGAAGGGTTTCAGTTTTGCTTCATCGCGCGCGCAAATAGCTTTCAAAACGGTTTCATAGGGCAGGTTGAAAAAAGGATTGATCTGGCGAAATGCGTTCGAATGCGTGCGGCCCATAAAGCCATATCCGATCATGCCGATATTAAGTTTCTTTTTGGCCATCATGCCACCCAACCATGTTTGTCGCGCACTTTGATCATGGTCGATAGAATGTCGTTCCACGTCTGCTGCTTCAGCATTACATCATTGGGGAACATGCAACCGTCCCAGCAAATGTGCTTGAAAGCCTTGGTCAGTTCGCCGCCTGAATCACGCAGCCAATAACCAGCGTGTTTTGGAATATCCAATTTGCCGTTCTTATCTGTCACCATGCAATGACGGCCTGTCTTATCGTGATAGCCCAGCCCCTTCACCGTTCCATCATTCTGCGCAACATGGAAATCAATCGTCCATGGCCGCAAAGCATCGGTCATCTTCTTTAACGCCGCATCTAATGTCGGCTTACTTTTCCAATCAAACTTGGCGGGCAGCAGTCGCGATTTAGGAGCGTTATACCCCATCGTATAAAGCAGCGTATGCGCCATATCGGCTTGGAAGCCGATCGTTTGAGGGCGATCAGTTTCCTCCAGAGTGTTGATCATGTCTTTCCAGGAATGCATGCCGCCCCAGCAGATTTCACCTTCAGTGGCCAAGCGCTCACCATAATCGACGGCCACACTGCAAGCCTCGCGCCATGTCTTAGCAATTTTCTTGGTGTTGCCTGCAGGGTCCTTTGCCCAATCAGCGGGGCTTGCGGCAGAGTCAATGCGGATCAATCCATATGGACGCACGCCCAATTCGCGCAGGCGGTGGCCAAGCTTGCAAGACTTTTTCACATTCTCAACAAATTTTTTGCGATCAGCGGGAGAGCCCATGGCTGAGCCGCCACCCACGGGTGGCCACACAGGGGCAACGATTGAACCAATCATCAACCCGCGTTTTTGTACTTTTTCAGCAAGGCGTTTGATCTCATCATCATCGCAATCAATATTTGTGTGTGGGCCAACATGAAAAATGTCGATGCCATCAAACTTCACACCGTTCACGTTTGCCTTGGCGGTCAAATCAATCAGCGTGTCGAGTTCAATGCCGGGTTCCGAGTCTGCCCCTTTGCCGACGAGGCCCGGCCACATCGCATTGTGAAGTTTAGGAAAATTACTTGCTGCAGGCATCTCACTCCCTCAGATTTTTTTGCTTTTCATCAATCTATGCAAGTTTTCTGTTGCTGTCTATAACTGATATATTAGTATGCCAGTTATGAGAAATGAACTTGCTAAGGCTAAGGTTGATCGCAAGCGGCCCCTGCGCGACCAGATTTATGAGCTGGTGCGCAATCTTATTTTGACAGGAAAAATTGGTCCCGGTGAAATTGTCGACGAGAAATTAATTGCCGCGCAATTGAAAGTTTCACGCACGCCAGTACGCGAGGCTGTGAAGAAACTGAGCGATGAACATTTGATTGATGTGGTTGCGCAATCAGGCACCAAGGCTGCAATGATTGATCTCCACGAAGTTGAGCAGGCCTTTATTATTCGCCGTGCCCTAGAGATGGAAAGCGCTGCACAAGCCGTCAAAAATATGACGACCGCTCACGCTGATACATTGGCTGAGATCCTTATGGCTCATGCCCGCGCCATTGAACGCAAAGATTATGTCTTGGCAATTGCAACAGATGATAAGTTTCACCGAACGATTTCTGAAATCAGCAATTTGCCGCGGCTATGGCGTGCCATTGAAATTTCGAAAGCCCAGCTGGATCGATGTCGTCATATGATGCTGCCGCGCGCTGGCGAAGCTGAGGCGACGCTCGAACAACACCGCGAAATCATCCGTGCACTGAACAGTGGCGACGCCGAGAAAGCCCGTGCCGCAATGGGTAGCCACCTCGAGCGGTCGTTTGGTAATGCTGCAAAAGTGTTGGATGCGGAGGCGGTTAAATCAACGCGGGGGTAGAGCAAATCCCAACTCATTCCTCACCTACTACTGGCAGGGCAATCGCGTGTGGCAAGCTCCCCCTCAGTCCTTCGGACAGCTCCCCCAACAAGTTTGGGGAGCGTGATGACTAATTTTGAACGAAATCAAAATTAATTTGCCCTCCTCCCAGCTCTGCTGGGGGAGGTGCCCGAAGGGCGGAGGGGGAAACGGTTACGGGCGTGAATAGTAGAACTAAACCAATCCTTCAAACAACAATGCCACTGCTTCAGCACCGGGATCATTGATGCCTTTCAAATTCTCAGCCGAAACATAAGTTGAGCGCCCTGCTCTGGCACTGGTCATGGCAGCAGTGGCATCAGCACCTTCGCGCGCGGCACTTGCAGCTTCGGCCAAGCTACCGGAACGCGAAAATACATCGAGTGCTGGCTGCAATGCATCAATCATCGTGCGGTCACCAAGTTTTGCTCCACCGTGGTCCATCATTGCTCTGAGACCGGCCTGCAAAGCATCTGGCCACGGCCCTGCTTCATGCGATGCCGCATTGAAAAAAATGGCCAGCAACACACCTGAAGAACCACCCATACCTTTAGCCATCTCGCCACTTAACGCGCTAAAAAATTGGTCAAATTTTGCCAACGGAAAATCCTTCAGATTTTTTTGTACTTGGCGCGCAGCAGTTGCCATGGTCGAACCCGTATCACCATCACCTACTTTTGCGTCGAGCGCATTCAGCTTTGCCTCTGCACCGATGATGATCGAACAAGCGTTATCAATCAAAGCCGCAAGTTTTGGATTGGAACTGGAACGTACCGCCTTTGATTTCAATGCAGCGGGAAGCTTGACGAGCTTTGGCTTCACATGCGTGTAAACACCGGGCCAAACCAATGGCGTGGCTGGTGATTTCAACGCCACTTCGAATTCAGGGTTCAGCGGCAGCAAGCTTAGTGAAAACCCGTGCATATCAAGCGAGGTCACCAAAGCCGCTGGCCCACATACCAATTTGATTTTCTTGGCCAAAGGGTGTTTCAGAATTTCATTGGTCAGCAAACTCATTTCAATCGGCATGGCCGATCCCAGATTATTGATTAACACAGCATAGCTTTTGGCGGGCTTTACCTTTGCAAAAAGATGCTTCAGCAAAATCGAAACTGTAATTTGCGCACTCTTAAATTCAACCAATTCAACGCCGGGCTCGCCATGAATGCCAAGACCAAGTTCCGCTTTACCATTCGGAACGCGGTCTTCGCGACCAATGCCGGGCAAGGTGCAAGAGCTGAGAGAAATACCAAGCGACACCAATCCATCGGCGGCTTTTTGGGCGATAGCCGCTACTTTCTTCAAGCTCCAACCCTTCGCTGCAAAATGGCCTGCAATCTTCTCAACAAACAAAACACCAGCAATGCCGCGCGGCTGCGGAATATTAGGAATTGCAATGTCGTCACGCACGATGACGACTTCAACTTTTTTGCCCAGTGCCCTCGCGCGTTCGACAGCCAAGCCAAAATTCAGGCGGTCGCCCGTATAGTTTTTAAAAATCAGCAAGCACCCACCCTTGCCTGTCACCGCCATGATCGCAGCAAATACCCCATCAACACTCGGTGAGGCGAACACTTCACCGCAAACAGCAGCTGTGAGCAAGCCGGGGCCCACAAACCCTGCGTGAGCCGGTTCATGGCCCGAGCCGCCGCCTGCTACAATTGCTACCTGCGATGATTTGTGATCAGTGCGTAAGATAACTTTGATGCCGGGATACCCATCAAGCCGCGCCAGATTTTTTCCACCTGAACTTCTAAGCAAACCATCAAGTGCGTCGACAACCAGTTGTTCCTTGGCGTTGATAAATTGCGGCATTGCGCTTCCCCTTTTATTTTTCATTGTTGCTCATTTTGTAACGCAACTGAAAATAATTGCAACAAGTGCTAATTTAAAGTCTGAACATTTATAAGATAAGTCATTCCCAACCCCGTCATTCCCGCGCAGGCGGGAAGTTGGAATCCCTGTTTTCTGTGCCGTAAAACGATGATGCCCGCCATAGCCTGCCCTCGTGGAGGCGGGGGTGGGCATGACGATTTAAAGAAATAGATCAATCAATAATGATCAGAGTCTAGGGCGTCGTTTCCCTATTGCCCTAAAAACTGCGCAATGAATTCTTTGCTCGGATAAGAGTCAGCTGGCCAATTCATTTTAATTTGTTCGGCTTTCACAGCAGCTCTGGTGCCAGCGCCAATCTTGCCGTCAGACTTACCCACATCATAGCCGAGGCTCGCCAACTTATTTTGCAGGGCCACCACGTCTTGATAGACCGGCACATTCACAGCGGCTCTGCCGTTGCTTACTTTTCCAGCCCCTGCAATACGCGTCGCCAGATAGGCAGCCGTTGTCGAATAGACTAAGCTTTCATTCCATTTGAGATAGGCTTTGGTGAAATTTGGATAGGCCAAAAATGCTGGCCCATCTTTGCCCATAGGCAACAACAATGCTGCAGGCATAGCATCGGCTTTAATGGCCTTGCCAGTGGCCGCAACAACACCCCATTTGGCCCATTCGGCTCTGGTGTGTTGAATGGCAAGATCGGCTTGATCCCAAGGCAGGTCGCCCGTCACTTTCACTTCTTGCAGCCACGGTTGGCCTGCTTTCCAACCACCCTTCTTGAGAAGATTAGCCGTTGATGCAATCACATCGGGAATTGAGTCACGTAAGTTTCTGCGGCCATCGCCATCAAAGTCCACAGCACTTTCATTATAGTCATAAGCCATAAATTGTGTCTGACCAATTTCACCAGCCCACGCCCCTTGCATCTCCTCTGTCGAAAGATCACCGTTTTGCACAAGCTTCAAAGCCGGGATAATCTGTGGCCGAAATTTTTCTGGCCGTCTGCAATCCCAACCTAACGTCACTAATGCTTGAACGGTTGGCGAGTGGCCGATGTCAGCGCCGAAATCTGTTTCCAATGCCCAGAACGCTGTGATCACGGGTGCGGGCACCCCATATTGCTGTTGAACAGCATCGAACGTTGCCTTGTGCTGGGCAATCAACGCTTTGCCTTTAACAATGCGCGCATCCGTTGCCATGCGCCCTGCAAATTGCAAAAAGCTCTGCGCGAAAACATTTTGCGCGCGGTCACGCTTGATGATTGATGGATCATACTGAACATTATCAAGCTGAGCCAGCGCCGGCCCATTCACGCCTTCCTTGATAGCTTGCTTTTTTACACCCGCGAGAAAGCCTGAAAACCCTTGCGCCGTGTTGCCGCAAGTTGCTGCATGGCCAATGCCGGTTGCCAGGAATGTAGCGGCAAGTGCGGCGACCAAAGTTTTCATATGCATTGCAAGAGCTCCAATTGATTCGTGTGAGAACACTATGGAACGCTATTGATCAACTTCGTCAATTTTATGCAAACTTTAGAAAATTGGGCCTCAAAATAACAAGGGACTTGTGAGTTACCCCCCAAGCCCCCTGCCCAAGTCCAGTCGAATTCAGACCCATACATAAATGCGCGAGCAATGGACCGGGGGCGATACCGCCGCCGCGCAAGCACAGATCTCTTCATTCGAACACGGACAAGCCCCAAAGATCGATGAAACTAAGTGTAAGCTAGTCTATTTTTCCAGAGAATAAAATAGTAAAATGCAATAAATGGTTGAAAAAAAACATGAAATGTCGCTTTTGCTCGCGTCAAACGACAATCGCCCGACCCAGCAAGTTGAGCAGACTGCGCATATTTTCAAGTTTAGATGAGTGTTTGCTCACTGAAAACACCGCGCATGACGCCAAGATCAAACCATCGTCCAAAATGCGAAGTTGATTGGCTTTGAGCGTTGCACCACTTGTGGTTATATCGACAATCAATTCTGCCGTTCCGGTTGCAGGCGCTCCCTCGGTTGCACCCAGGCTCTCAACGATCCGGTATCCGGTAATGCCCTTTTCGGCAAAGAACCGCCGCGTGAGGTTGAGATATTTAGTAGCCACGCGTAATCTGCGTCCATGGCGAGCGTAAAACTGCTCGGCCACATCGTCCAAATCCGCCATCACAGCCACATCCAGCCAGCATTCAGGCACGGCCACCACCACATCAGCGGGGCCAAAGTTTAAGCGCAGCGCCACTTGAGCAACATCATTGTCCGGCGCAATTGTTTCGCGCAGCAAATCTTCGCCCGTGATGCCAGCATCAATTTTTCCGTCGCGCAACTGTGCGGCAATTTCTGAAGCCGACAGAAATGCGATTTCAATATTATCAATACCAACCAATCGCCCACGATACCCGCGGTCGGTTCCGTAACGTTCAATTTTCAGTCCCGCGCGTTCGAACAATTCATTCGCCTGTTCCATCAAGCGGCCTTTAGAAGGAATGGCGATGGTGAGCGGCGTCAAGACATCACCGCCAACAACCGATCAGTATGAATGGCGCAACCCACGGCGGGGATAGAAGTTGGCGCGCCCAAATCTTGCAGCAAGCGGTCATAACGCCCACCACCTGCAACCGACAGCGGCGCATTGCGCGCTTCAACATCAATTTGGAAAACCAGACCTGTATAATATTCAAGTTCACGTCCAAAATCGGCGCTGAAGTGAAAGCGGCGCGGGTTCAGTCCTTGGTCTTCAAGCGCCGTTATGCGCTGCTCAAATTTTGCAACAGCCG
>JAYWEV010000118.1:0-13824 GCA_043779145.1 Aestuariivirga sp.
CGAGCATCAAGCCGCTGCCCTCCTACAGCCCCGACCTCAATCCCATCGAAAAAGCATTCTCCAAACTCAAGGCAAAGCTCCGCAAGGCAAAACCCCGCAATTATAGAGCCGTCAACCACTGGATCGCCAAAATCTGCAAAACCTTCGCGCTCCAGGAATGCATGAACTACTTCAGGAGTTGCGGCTATTCAAACTAACCCGCAACCGCTCTAATATGCTCGTATATCAGAAATTGGCCAAAACAACTAATCATCGAGTAACGGCTTCTTGCACCTTTAAGAACCAATAGCTCACTATTTCTACAGCGTTATTGACCGCCCTTCCCCCGCACTTTGCCGAGCTGCATCAAGGACTGCGAGAACCAGTGCGCCTGCCATGGCCGTAACTGGCGGCGGCGTACCGTCGGCAACTGAGCTAGCGAATGCTTCGTAATAGTCATGATATCGCCCTTGTTCTGAGGGAATGCGCTTCGAACCATCACCAGTGTAAAGTGTGCCCCAATTAGATTCCGGCTCGAAGCCCCAGGTTGCGAGATCGTGCGAAGGGCGCTTGCCTGCAAAGATCGACTGAGCTTGCACATCGGTGCTGTGGCTTACATAGGCACCCTTGTCGCCATAGGCGCGGAGTTCTCGTTGATTGAAGTGATTGAGTTTGCTGGCCGAGATATGGCTATGCGCTCCGCTTTGGTGACGCAGGGTTATTGTGAAACTCGCGTCCGTCCGCCCTTGGGGTAAATCAACATGGTCAAGTTGTGCATCAACGGCTTTGACAGGCCCCAACAACCAAAGCATTTGATCGACAAGGTGGCTTCCAAGATCACCCAAAAGGCCGCCTGATGGTCCGGCTTCCAGTGTCGCTGGATCATCGAAATCCATGCGGTTGTGAACGCGCCAGATCCGTCCGATCTTGTCATCTTCGATCAGCTTGGCCAGCGTTTGGAGATCAGCGTCAAGCCTGCGGTTTTGGAATACCCCTAGCGTCACACCTTTCGCCTTTGCGGCGGAGTCCAGTTCGCGTGCTGCTGCCGCGTTCGGCGCAAATGGCTTGTCGGCAACTACATGCAGTCCAGCGTGGATTGCTTCGAGCACCAGTTCGCGCCGGGTCTGCGGCGGCGTTGTGATGGTCACGGCATCACAAGTTCCAGCCGCAATCATGTCGGCGAGGCTCGCGTAGATCGGGGTATCCGGCCAATCAGCTTGCGCCGCAGCCACGGTGGCAGGGGCACGTGCGACGATGCCAGTTAGTTTGCAATTCTTTGCAGCGTCAATGAAAGGCGTATGAAAATGCCGTCCACCAGTACCATAGCCCACAACACCAACACGCAACATCATTTTAGTCCTTCGTTGATTTAAGGAAAGCTTCAAACTCGTCGTCTTTAATCGCGACCGAGTGTTCATCAGCCGGATAAACGCCCGAATCTACATCAGCCTTGTATTCTTTGAACGCCGCAATGCGCTCATTCTGCAAGCGCTCGAGTTCAGGTGCAAAGTTGCGGTAAACTTTGCCATGTCGCGGCTTATGGTTCGCCCCGTATCCGCAAACATCCTCGGTGAAGAGGTATTGCGCGTCGGCGTATTTGCCAGCACCCATTCCAAGCATAATCAGGGAAGAGTTTTCAGGGAGGAACTTCGCAACACGATCCGGCACCACTTCAAGCTCGGCACCAAACACACCGATTTCCTCAAGCTTTTTTGTATGCTGCCAAAGTGCAGAGGCTTCATGGGCAGTTTTGCCCACGGCCCGCCAGCCACTCCAGGTGATGTAGGCTGGAATAAGTCCGATGTGAGCGACCACGGGAATGTGATTGTCGCACAGTGTTTTCTGAATGTCGTAGGAGGCGGAGCAATAATAGGCATCGCCACCGATGGCTGAATAATGGAAGGCAGCGCGCATGTAATCTTCTGCAGTGGCCAAGGCGCGGCCGTTAAAAGTGCCCCAACCGCCATAGGGCAGACCTACTTGTATAAAGCAACTACCCGCAGCTTCGCGCATGGAGGCGTCAAAAAACCGGCCTTCGATAGACAACATGTGAATGCCCGCTGCATTTGCGGCGGCGGCTTCATCCGGCGTAGTGACGAAAAGCATTGAAATCTTTTCGCCCTTCTTCTTCATTTTGCGCATGTCTTCGACATGCGGACGGTTATGATACATTCCCATTATTATAAATCCTCAAAATTCTTGTGATTTGTAATCGCTGGCTTCCGACGGGGCCACGGCTTGTAAAAGTTCTACAGATTTCCTGACTCCCTCTTCACGCGACAACAATGCGTCTTCATGTTCGATTGAGAGCCAACCGTCATAACCCACCATGCGCAGGCGGTAGCAGAAGTCTTTCCAAAACGCTTGGTCGTTGCCAAAGCCTAAGGTGATGTAGCTCCAAGCGCGGCCAGGGATGTTCATCAGCGAGCCATTTTCCAACCTGCTTGTCGTGGCGCAGATGGGCTTGTTGATAAAAGTATCCTTGGCGTGAGTATGCAGAATGGCGGGACCTAAGGCATCAATGGCTGCGAGCGGATCAGCCCCCATCCACATCAAGTGCGATGGATCAAGGTTTGCTCCAACAATGGGGCCGATTTCTTTGCGCAGGCGCAGTAATGTCGGCACATTGTAGACCAGCTGATTGCCATGCAGCTCTACAGCCAATTTCTTGACACCATGTTCTTTCGCAAATTTGGCTAACTTAGCCCAATAAGGCAGAGCTCTTTCCTCCCATTGATATTTCAACATGGTCTGAGTTTCAGGAGGCCATGACGAGACAACCCAGTTGGGCATCTTGTCGCCTGCCGCACCTTCAGGAAGTCCCGACATGAGCACGACTGTTTCAATGCCAAGCGAACCTGCGACCCGAATTGTATCGTGCAAGGCGTTAGATTGCACCTCACCCTCGGTGGGGTGAAGCTGATTGCCATTGGCATTGAGCGCAATAATTTCCAATCCACGCTCTTTTACGGATGTTAAAAAATCACGCCGTTCGGCTGGGCTATCGCGAAGCGCTTTCAAATTCAGATGTGGAGCCGATGTCCAGTTGGCCGCATTGAACTCAACACCTTTGATGCCCATACGCGCCGCCATGTCGAGCATGTCGTCCAAGGACAAATGCCCCAGGGAGTCTGTTACCATTCCGATTTTCATCGTTGCCTCACATGTAAAATTTTGGTTTGGCAATCTGCGCCATGACAACGGTCTTGCCTGTATGCAAGGCTTCAACGCCAGCTTCCGCCACAGCGGTTGAGGCATAGCCATCCCAGGCCGAAGCGCCAAGATTGGGCTTGCCTGTATTAATAGATTTGACCCAAGCGCGATTTTGCTGGCGGTAAGCATCCACAAAACGTGGACGCCAATCAGCGGGATAAGTGTTAATCTGCTTGAGACCAAGGTTGATGTCAGCATGAACAGGCGCACGCAAAAATGCCGTACCTTTTTCGCCCACCAACTCACCGCGCACATCATAGCCATAGTTAGCACTAATATTGATTTCGATATTCACCAACTGTCCAGCAACTGTTTCCAGTACCATGAAGACAGGTGCCGTTTCACCACCGCTCGGTGGACGGAATACACTGATGCTCTTAAAGTCAGAATCGAGCATCCACCGTGCCACGTCAAACTCATGTGGCGCCGAATTGCAAATGGCCATCTCGGGACGAAAATCATAGGCAGGTGCTACATTGCGGTGGAAGCAATGGAACATCAGGGCCTTACCAAGATCGCCGCGCACCAGCATTGATTTGATTTCAGAGTAGGACGGATCGAACCTGCGCATGAAACCGATTTGCACCAGTCGCTTACCACGCTTTTCTTCCGCATCCAGAACGGCGAGACATTCCGTCGAGTCTTGCGACAATGGCTTCTCACACAGCACAGGTTTGCCCGCAGCGATGCAGGCGAGCGTCAGAGGCGCGTGAAATTGGTCCGGTGCCGCAATCACTACGGCATCGACCGACGCATCATTGATCACCGCCAGAGGATCACTCGTCACGGATTTTGCGCCGTTGGCATCTGCAGCGACTTTGGCCCGCGCCTGATCAGCATCGCAAATCACTTGCAAACTTGTGCCGGGAACTTCCTCAGCAAATATCCGGGCATGGTCCGCTCCCATGATGCCAGCACCGATAATACCAATACGAAGTGTCATGATTTTTCATTCATCCTTGTTACTTTTAGGGCATAGCGGGCTTCCATTTGAGCTTGCGCCTCCTTACTGCCGTCATGCCAAGTGCCAAACAACTTGTCCAACGCGGTTGTGCCATCGGCATAATTCACTTCAAAATACTTGTGATGCAGATAATGCGCATAGGCATAGGTGGGGACAGCGCCCTCAGTACCCACTTCAATTTTATCAAAGCCTATGTGCCCTACCACGGCACCAGTGCCCGTAATTTGTAGGCCATAGAGGAACAGCAAAGGATGCGATGGCAAGACTAAATGAATGAGTGAGTCTGACCAATAGAGCAAATGCTCAATGGGGTGCATGGAGAGTGAAGACCACGGGCTTGGGTTTACTGAGTTATGATGCACCGAATGAATATATTTGTAGAGCACAGGCACATGGATAAGACGGTGTATGCAGTAGAAATGAAACTCGTGCCAGAACGGAAGAAAGAATGCGAAAGTTAAAAGCCAATAGGGATGCTCCGCAAACGTTGTCCATGGTCCCCAACCGTTTGAATGGGCATGAAGACCAAACACTTCCCACGCTGTCCATATTGGAACACCAGAGACAAAACTGCGAATAATATTATCAATGTTCTGGCTTTTGAACATGAACACATCGCTTGGTCGGTCGGCAGGAAATTGACCATGGAATTTAAAGCGATTGCCTTGCGCACGCTTCATGTAGAGCCGCAATTCCAACAATCCATAGATGACGAAGACCAAGATGGCATTGCGCGCGAGGATAAAGGCTATCCAACCGGGCGCGAGTGTTTTCGTAGTTTCAGGACTTGGAGTCAGATAGAAATAGAACAAAGCCGCCAGCGCGATGTAGAGCAAGTTCCACGGCCAGAGATATCCGATTAGAAATTTAAGAAGTTTCTTGGGGCTTGGCGGAAATTCAAAATAAGGTGCAATTTGCAAATGCTCTTTTGGGGCAAAATCGCCGCGCTTATTTTTTGATCCAAATTTTAACTCATCCATTTTTATGTCCTCAGAATTTATGCAAACGCCGCACGAAAGGCTTCGAGTGCTTTTTCAACGTCGCCACATGCATGTGCCTCCATGGCAACTGGTCCGGAATACGCCATTGCTTTCAACGCGGATGCAACGCCCGTAAAATTTATCTCGCCTGTTCCGGGCTGGCAGCGACCAGGATTGTCAGCCACTTGAATTTCACCAATCCAAGGCAGACATTTTTGGCACCAGCGCACCAGATCACCTTCGCCAATTTGTGTGTGATAGAGATCAAGATTGATCCGAAGTTGTGGTCGGTTGACCGAAGACACCAGCGCCAACACATCGGCTGTAGTGCCGAATGGACAGCCCGGATGATCAAGTGAATTCAAATTTTCCAAACAATATGTTACAGCTTCTTTTTCGGCCATGTCGCAAATTCGATTGAGAGTATCGTGGGCCTTCATCCACATTGCGCCCGTCACCACTTGGGTTTGTGCAATCGGAATGCCGCCATCACCCAAACCAGTGCCGTGTAAATTCAATCGCGCAACACCAAGTCGTTTTCCAATTTGCGCCGTTTCACGTGCCGATCTCAAGAGTTCGTCGGCCCCTTCATCGTCCGCCAATCGACCAGTCAAATAGCCATTCATAATTGAGAACGCGGCACCGGATTTCTCGAGCTTGGCCAAATCATGTGCGGGCCAATTCCACAGCCCAACTTGAAAGCCCATTTCCTTAAGGCACGAGGCGCGCCATTCAATGGGCTTGTCCGTCCAAAGCATTTCAGCACATGCGGCAAGGGTGAAAGGTGAATTCATTCTTTAGTCTCACAAGAAGGTGGGCGGAACTGCAGGAAGGAGGAAGCGGTCCCGCCCTAGAAAAATTAAAGTGTAGCGTTGGCAGAAATTTCAGCTTCTAGCGCTGCCATGGTTTCACCACCGGCCATGAGGTCTGTGATCTGTTCGCGGGTGCGTTCACCCTTTTTGAAATCAGCGGCAATGGCACCACGAATGAGCACGGCAAAATGGTCGCCCACAGCCATGGCGTGCATGACTTGATGGGTGATGAACACAACGGCGAGGCCACGCCGCTTGGCTTCGTTCACAATGCGCAGCACGTGAGACGCTTGTTTCACGCCAAGAGCCGCTGTGGGCTCATCGAGGATGAGTACACGGGCACCAAAGTGCACGGCCCGGGCAATCGCAAGTGATTGACGTTCGCCACCAGAGAGGCCGCCCACCAAACGGTCGCCATCTTCAATGCGGGTGATGCCGAAATCGCGCACGGCTTTCACAGCAATCTCGTTGGCACGTCTGCGGTCATAAACTTTGAACGGCCCCCAGCCTTTGGTGGGTTCAACACCCACAAAGAAGCTTCGCCCAATGCTCATCAACGGAAACGTGCCGCCGAATTGATGTACGGTGGCAATGCCGCGTTCCGACGCTTGGCGTGGACTGCCCAGAAACACCGGGTTACCATCCATCAGAATTTCACCGTTGGTGGGAATGTAAACCCCAGACATGATCTTGATGAGGGTGGATTTGCCCGCTCCATTGTCGCCCAGCAAGCACAGCACTTCACCAGCTTTCACTTGCAGCGAAATGTCGTTTAGCACCTCGATCGGGCCAAAAGATTTATTGACGTTTTTGAGTTCTAAAATAGGTGCAACCATGACCTTGTCCTCACTTTTTCTTTGACGCATAGGACAGCGCCAATGTTCTAAATGTATTGTTCATCAGCACAGCCAAGAGCAACATGACGCCAATGATCAAGCTGGCCCAATTTGCATCGAAGGGTGTGAAGTAAATGCCTTGGTTGACGACTGCGAATGTGAGTGTGCCAAGCACAATTCCAAACACCGAGCCATATCCGCCAGTGAGAAGCACGCCGCCCACCACCACAGAAATGATGGCATTGAAAATGTAGGACTGCCCGGCTGACACTTGCGCACTGTTGTAAAGAATGGCTTGGGCAACACCCACAAAGGTCGCGCACACACCACTGATCATAAACAACAGAATGGTCAAGCGGTCTGTCGGAATACCAGCGTTGCGGGCACTCACCTTGTCGCCACCCATGGCAAAAATCCAATTGCCAAAGCGCGTGTAGTGCAAGACGAAGGCAAAAAGAACCGAAATGCCAATCCACCAGAAGATGAGAACTTGATAAATTCCACTGATGAAATGCCCGAGGAAAAACTTTGCTTCAGGCCCGGCCTTCAGGGCGACACTGGTGGTTCCCGTCAGGATTACCGAAAGCCCCAACACCAAACCAGCGACTGCAAATAATGTACCTAACGTGACGATGAACGAAGGCACAGCTGTGCGAACAACTAAAATTCCATTGACCAACCCGACAAGAGCTCCCACGCCTAAAGCTGCAGCAATCCCAACGGCAATCGGAAAACCGAAGTGCCCTGAAAGAATAGCCACGGTCATGGAACCCGCGGGTATCAAAGACCCAATTGAAATGTCAAGTTCGCCGGCAATCATCAGCAGGCCAATAGGAAGGGCTACAATGCCGATTGAGGCCGCAACGTTAAGCCAGCTTGCTGCTCCCGTGGCCGAAGCAAAATTCGTTCCGCCAAAGAAAGTGAAAAATGCGACAACAAAAACCAGACCAAGAAACGAACCTGTTTCAGGTCGGCGCAAAAGATTGCCGAGTGAAAAGCGAGGTGCTTGGTTGGTCATGTGAGTAATCCAAATAAATCATTAAAGACGAGGATATGTCCGGTTCTTGCGAACCGGACATCGAGTTGGATAAAATTAGCGATAGCCAGCTTTTGCGCCGGCCAGTGTTGCGTCAATTGTGGATGAATCAACAACGCCTGGTCCAGTCAGGATTGGCGCAGTCGCGAGTTTCAAGCCGTAGTTGATGTAAGCATCTGCCAGGGTAACAGCGAGGAAGCCTTGCAGCCATGGTTGTTGATCGATGGCAAACAATTGCGTGCCTGCCTTGATGCGTTCTAGGCCAGTATCGTTCATGTCGAATGATCCAAGCTGAACTTTGCCTGTCATGCCGGCTTGTTCAACGCCAACGGCAGCAGCGTCTGCGTCGCCAGCTGAGATTGCAACCACGCCATCAATCGTTGAATCTTTCAGAAGTGTCGCCTTGATAGCTTCGGCAACGGCTGTTGGGTTACCAAAGCTTGCAGCTGGCAATGGCAACTGTGTTGATTTGCCGCCGCCTTTAGTGATGCCATCTGAAACACCCTTGCAACGATCTTCCAGATTTTGAGCACCTGGAACAGTGTTCACGCAAATCACGTTCTTGGCTTTTCCGGTTGTGAAGCGTTCGCCGCCAGCAAGACCAGCGGTATATTCTTCATTGCCAACATAGTTGATTGCGCCCAGTTCCTTGGCTTTGTCGCCGCCGCCAGCGTTATACAAGATTACTGGAATGCCAGCAGCTTGGGCAGCCTTGATGGCTTCATCTTCCGACGCTGGAACCCAGTTTGGCACTGCAATGATGTTGGCTTTTTGCGAAATGGCCGTGCGCACAAGATTGGCAGCATCGCCGCCAATGTTGTCGTAGGTTTGCAATTGCAGATAGTTCACCTTGCCGCCATGAGCAGCAACAACTAGGGCGGCGTCATCGATACCCTTCTTCACTTTCGCAAAAAACGCGTCATCTGTCTTGCCGCCAACGATTGCAACAGTAATGCCTTCAGCCATCGCAAATGTTGCGCAGCTGGCCAGCAGTGCAACTGTGGCCGCTGCGGTCATCATAGATTTCATTTTAGTCATGTTAGGTTCCTCCCAATGTTACCGTCACCATGACGGAGTTCGATATTGTGATAAAAATTCGTGAGCTACTCGAAAATACCTACGGGCCGAGCAATCACGTATTTTTACCATCGTCAAAAATAGAACACGCATTCCAACTTAATACAATATTAGAACAAGTTTTTTATTTCATAAACTATCAAGCCTTTTTCACGTGCGGCCTGTAGGACAGCGCTATTTTGCGGAAACTCTCGTTCATCGCCACGGCAACCAAAAGCGTCAAACCGATGATCAGGTTGGACCAGTTGCGATCAATCTGGGTAAAGTAAATGCCTTGAATGACGATGGCGAAAGTCAGGGTGCCGACGAAAATACCCATCACCGATCCAAAGCCTCCAGTCAGCAAAACACCACCTACCACGACGCTGGAAATTGCGTTGAAAATGTAACCCATGCCACCAGAGACCTGAGATGAGTTGAACAGGATTGCCTGACACATTCCCACAAAGCTGGCGGAAGTCGCCGAAAGCACGAAGAGCGCGATGGTCAAACGGTCTGTAGGTATCCCGGCGTTGCGGGCTGACACTTTGTCACCGCCGAGCGCGTAGATCCAGTTGCCGTAACGGGTTTTGTGGAGGATGAACGCCAAGACTGCGGTCAAGGCAATCCACCACAGTATGATGACCTGATGGCTTCCACCAAGCAATTGACCAAAAACATATTTGGCCCAGTCGGGTGCCATCAAAGGAACGCTGGCTTTTCCAACGATGAGCATCGCAGCGCTGAGCACGACACCCTGCATCCCGATGAGGGTGCCGAGAGTGATGATGAGCGACGGAACGGTAGTGCGCACGGTCAGCAATCCGTTGACCAGCCCAACCAGTACGCCCAAACCGAGTGCTCCTAACATGCCAACCTCGATTGGCAGGCCGAAGTGACCCGACAGGATTGCTGTAGTGATCGATCCCGCAGGGATCATTGCACCAATGGAAATGTCAATCTGTCCAGCAATCATAAGAAGGCCCACGGGTATGGCAACAATCCCAAGATTGGCCGCTAGGTTCATCCAACTTGCAGCTGCCGCCAACTTGAAAAGGTCAACGCCCCCGAAAATCACATAGAAAGCCAGAACGGCAATTAGGCTCAACACTGAGGCGGCGGCTGGGCGTCTGAGAAAGGGTTCAATCAATTCCATATTTGCACCCTCACTTCTTTTTAGCAGTAAAGCTAAGTGCCAGACTGCGGAACTTATCGTTGGACATGACGGCGACCAGAAGCAGTACACCAATGATGATCGAGCCGAAGTTTGGATCGAGGCCCGAATAGAAAATGCCTTGGTTCACAATCGCGAATGTCATGGTTCCGACGACAATGCCGATCACCGAGCCAGCGCCGCCCGTTAACAAAACGCCTCCGATAACGACGCACATGATCGAGTTGAAGATGAAGGAACTGCCAGCAGCAACTTGCGCGCTGCCATTGGCGATGACTTGCATGACGCCGACGAAGGCCGCAGCAAAGCCCGACAGCATATAGAGTTGCAAGGTGAGTTTTTTGGTGGGTATGCCAGCGTTGCGCGCACTCTCGCGGTCGCCACCGAATGCAAAGACCCAGTTTCCCCATGGATTGACGTGCAAAAAGTAGTAGAGGACCGCGATGAAAGCCAGCCACCATAAAATGCCAACGCGGAACATGCCGCCCATGGCAGCGCCCAGAAGCGATTTTGTAAATGGATCGGGCACGATGAATACGCCGGTGGAGCCCTTGATCATAATGGTGAAGCCAAGTGAAAGGCCCATCACCACGAACATTGTGCCGATGGTGATGATGAGAGAAGGGATTCTTGTGAGGGTGACGAGAAGTCCATTGATCAAGCCAACGACCACGCCGACGGTAAGTCCAGCCGCAATACCGATATAGTCCGGCATGTCGTAGTAGCTAGATATGATGGCGACCGTCAAACTCGAAGCCGGAAGTACGGCACCAACTGAGATGTCGAGTTCACCAGCAATCATCAATAAGCCGATGGGGAGTGCGATGATGCCGATTTCTGCGGCCATATTTAGCCAACTCGACCAGCCCGTTAAACCTAGAAAAGTCTGACCGCCGAGAATTGCGAAAAACACGTAGACGACGATCAGACCAAGGAACGAACCTGCCTCTGGCCGACGCACCACGCTGCCCAGTGACGACCACAAACCTGATAACACGGCACTGCGTGCAACACCCTGCTTTTCAGTCTGTGCGGCCATGGTTGAGTTTCCAACATTGCGACGGAAAAGGACTGCCCGGCCAAGGATCTGGTAGGCCGAGCAGTCTAAGTTGAGGGAAGATATAAGTTTTAGCGAGTGCCCTGCTTGGCACCGTACATCGTTGAAGCGATGTTCGTAGCGTCTACTACGCCCGGACCAGTCAGAATTTCGCGGGTTGGGATGGACAGGCCATAGTTGACATAACCATTGAGGATCGACACGGCATAGTAGCCCTGTTGATAACCTTGCTGGTCGATTGCGCAGGCTTGCGTACCAGCGCTGATTTGCGCCAAAATGCCTTCGTCAAAGTTGATGCCGCAAACTTTCACAGCACCTGTTTTTCCAGCTTCGGCAATGCCCTGAACCGAGCCAATAGCGTCAAGGTTGGCGGTGGTGAAAACCGCATTGACGGTTGGATGCTCAACCAGATAGGCCTTGATTGCTTGTGACACTGCAGTCACGTTGCCTTCAGCTGTTGCTGGAAGTGGCAAAACGGCAGCTTTGCCACCTGCTTTGGTGATACCATCAATAAAGCCTTTACAATAGGCTTCGATATTGGCTGCACCTGGAAGTGAGTTGATGCAAACGCCATCCTTGTTGCCTACTTTGCCGAGGTATTCACCACCGGCGACACCGCCAAGGTAGTCGACTGCACCGACATAATTCATAGCACCCAAACGATCTGCAGCTTCAAGGCCGCCTGCGTTGTAAATCACGAGGGGAATTTTGGCATCGACCACTGCTTTGAAAGCTGGGTCCATTGCTTCCGGAACCCAGTCTGGACCGACGACCGCTGTGGCACCCTGAGCAATCGCCTGACGGATCAATTCGGCCGCATCAACGCCTAGATTGTCATAGTTCTGTGGGGCAAGCCATGTCACGGAACCACCTTGTGCGGTAACTACTTTGCCAGCATCTTCAGCTCCACGCTTGACGATTGACCAGAATGGATCATCAGCCTTGCCGCCGATTACAAAAATCTTGGCACCATCGGCCTGCGCTGTGGCGACAAAACCGCTCATAGCAAATGCTGTACCTGCGATTGCGGCCAGCAAAACTATTTTCATGGATTTCATTTCGTTTCCTCCCTGTTGACGTCTTTGCGACGGTTTGTACCTCACGTGCGGAAGTGCCCGTGGGTGATTAGGAGTTTTGGATTGACATGAGACAGCGAGAGACACAACATGAGTCAGAGAGAGACTTTAATTTTATCCATTTTGTCTCTTTTGTAGAGCCGATTTGAGACAACTGATACAAGGCCAGCTGGAAATGACACGACCGACCATTCGAGATTTAGCTCAGGAAGCCGGTGTTTCTGTTTCAACCGTGAATCGCGTGCTCGCTGGTGACGGCACCGTGCGAGACCATACGGTTCAACAAGTCAAAGACACGGCAGAGCGCATTGGCTATTATGGGGTTCGCGCCATTCAGGCCAAAATCATAGCACGCAAACCCAGATTGAGATTTGGTTTTATACTGCACCAACCAACCCGCAAGCTTTACAAGATGATTGGTGCAGCGCTGGAAACAGCAGCGCGCGCCCACGGCGATCGAGAAATTGAAACTGAAATTTTTTACGCCGAAGATTTGGCACCACAAGTCATTGCAGCAAAACTGGTTGAACTTGGAGAACGTTGTAGCGCCGTCGGTGTCGTCACAGCTGTGCATCCCCTAGTGTCAAATGCAGTCACAGCATTGCAGGCCAAAAACGTTCCTGTGTTCGCCCTCATCTCACAGCTCTCGCAAGCTGATGGCGTCAACTATGTTGGACTCGACAATTGGAAGCTTGGTCGTGCTTCGGCATGGGCCTTCCACCACATTTGCAAGGCACCGGGAAAAATCGGTGTGCTTGTTGGCAATTACCGCTACCGCTGCCAAGAGATGAACGAAATTGGCTTCCGGTCTTACTTTCGAGAGATGGCGCCAGAGTTCACCATTCTTGAGCCTCTCGCCACGTTCGAGACAAATGCCGTAGCGGAGGAGATGACCGAGAACCTTATCAATGACCACCCAGAGCTTGTCGGTCTGTTCATTGCAGGGGGCGGCATATCAGGCGCCATGAATGCGTTGCGAACGCGTGGCAAATCTGGAAAAATTATGGGGGTGGGTTTTGATCTGACAGACAATACGAGAGCAGGCCTTCTGGATGGCACATTGACAATGGTCCTCGGGCACCCGTTGGACAGATTGGCCCAAGAAACAATCAGCGGAATGCTGCGCGCCATAAAGTTTGGAACTGAATCTGGAAAACTGATCACAATCTTGCCGTTTGAGACTTATACGCGTGAGAGTATTTGAATTGGTAATTGCATAGTTTGGAACCCCCAAGCGCGAGCATTGGGCGTATTTGCAACAGGCGCGAATCTAATAGAAGAGTTGTCGTTTGAGCCAGATCACGCAGGTCTTTTTGGTACTGCACTACTAGAAGTTTTTTTGCCTGAACTGATCCAACTTAATGGCCTTCCTAAACTGGAAGACGCGCCAATTGTAGAGGGCGATGTTCGTGTCGGCCGTATTCCGGCTGCCTACACTTTTAAGGTCCAATAACACTGCTGTCCGGCTGTTAGTCGAACAAATTCAATTGGTTGATTTTTGATGGCTGTTGGGTGTTGTAATTGTCTTCGAAAAAGTCCCGATCCATGGGCGTTTTCTCGAACGGCGTGAGGCTGAGGACCTGTAACATTGTGTAAAGACTGGCCTTGACGCGCAAGCGCTTTTTGACGATTGCGATGAGA